>NZ_FUWK01000043.1 GCF_900167395.1 Nitrosomonas europaea | reverse complement strand
GCCGACAAAGGCTACCTCGCCCAGTGGCTCACTGAAGCACTGGACCAGCAAAACCTTCAACTCATTACTCCCCTCAGGAAAAACATGAGGCCTGTGCCTCGTACCAGGTTCGAGAAAGTCATTCTGCGTCGCCGTTCCCTGATTGAAACCGTCTTTGATGAATTGAAGAATCTTTGCCAGATCGAGCATACCCGACACCGCTCTCTCTTCAATTTTATCGTTAACCTAATGGCTGGTATCGTCGCTTACTGTTTGTCCGATAACAAACCAACTTTGAATCTGACCAGGGTCAACAGCCTGGCTAAAGCTTAAGGGCTTATCCCGAACTCAGGTTATGGGTAGGCATACTGTTCGCACAATCTCCTGATACTGTCAGTACTGCAAAGAGTGATACCGGCAATATTGCTGTCTGGCTGGATGTCAATGGGGCAATCGGCCCAGCCATGCAGGATTACATTCAGCGCGGGCTGTCCAGAGCAACCGAACGGCGAGCGCAAGTAATTATTCTTCAGATCGATACACCGGGTGGTCTGGATGTATCGATGCGCAAAATCATTCAGGAAATCATCGCTTCTCCGGTACCAGTGGTAAGCTTCGTTGCGCCTGGTGGTGCACGTGCTGCCAGTGCCGGAACCTATATTCTGTATGCCAGCCATATCGCAGCAATGGCGCCTGCTACCAATCTGGGCGCCGCCACACCGGTAAAGATGAATACGTTGGCCTCAAAGCCGGAAGTACCTGACAGCCAGCCTAAGGGTGAGCAGCCCGATAAATCCGACAGTCAGGATGCCATGACAGTAAAAGTTATCAATGATGCTGTCGCTTATATCCGCGGGCTTGCCCAGATGCGCGGACGTAATGCGGATTGGGCAGAGCAGGCCGTGCGTGAGGGGGTGAGTCTGACAGCTGCCGAAGCACTCGATAAAAATGTCATTGATCTGGTGGCAGATGATGTGAGTGATTTGCTGGCCAGGATAGACGGACGTACAGTCGATTTGTCCGGAGAAAAAGTCAAATTATCTACCCGGTCTCTGGCACTGGAGCGCATCGAGCAGGATTGGCGCACTCGCCTGCTGGCAGTGGTCGCCGATCCTAATATTGCCTACATCCTGATGCTGATTGGTTTCTATGGTCTGGTTCTGGAATTTACTACACCCGGAACGATTGTAGCTGGTGTAGTTGGAGCCATCAGTCTGTTACTGGCTTTGTTTGCCTTTCAGGTTTTGCCGATCAACTATGCCGGTCTGGCACTGATTCTGCTCGGGATTACCTTTATGCTGGCAGAGGCTTTGCTACCGGGTGTAGGTGCGCTGGGTATCGGCGGCATTGCAGCTTTTGTCATCGGATCGATCATGCTGATCGACACAGAAGTGCCTGATTACGGTATTTCGATCCCGTTGATCGCCACGTTTACGCTGATGTCGGCCGGATTTTTCATGCTGGTGTTCGGTATGGTGCTCAAATCCAGAAAAAAACCGGTAGTCTCAGGTAGTGAAGAACTCGTTCATAGTACGGGTGAAGTACTGGAAAGTTTTGATCAGGAAGGTTGGGTGCGGGTTCATGGGGAACGATGGCGTGCCCGTACCAATACGCCATTGTCACCCGGGCAGCGGATCAAAGTTACAGCTATGCGGGGCCTGCTGCTGGAAGTGGAGCCATGCCAACCCGATCATACGATGAATGCAACGGAGAATTGATATGTACACTGATACCGTATCTGTCATTACGCTTATTCTGACCTTTTCCATCTTTTTCCTCGCCAGTTCACTCAAGGTGCTGAAAGAATATGAACGGGGTGTCGTATTTATGCTGGGACGTTTCTGGCGGGTCAAAGGGCCAGGTCTGGTCATTGTGATCCCTGCCGTTCAAACCATGGTGCGAGTTGATCTGCGCATTATCGTGATGGATGTGCCTGCTCAGGATGTCATCTCGCGCGATAATGTTTCAGTCAAGGTCAATGCCGTGCTGTATTTTCGTGTGGTTGATCCACAAAAAGCTATTATCCAGGTTGAAGACTACAACATGGCGACCAGCCAGTTGGCACAAACGACCTTGCGTTCTGTACTGGGGCAGCACGAGCTGGATGAAATGCTGGCCAGCCGGGATAAGCTCAATTCCGATATTCAGTTGATTCTGGATGAGCAGACTGAGGCGTGGGGAATCAAGGTATCGAATGTTGAGCTCAAGCACGTCGATCTCAACGAAACGATGGTACGGGCAATTGCCAGACAGGCTGAAGCTGAGCGTGAACGCCGTGCCAAAGTCATTCATGCGGAAGGCGAATTACAGGCATCACATCATTTACTCGAAGCCTCACAAGTCCTTGCAAATCAGCCTCAAGCACTGCAACTGCGCTATCTGCAAACACTCACCGAAATTGCAGGTGAGAAAAGCTCCACGATTGTTTTTCCGCTGCCGATCGAGCTTCTGACGATCCTGCAGAAAATGACTGAAGAACAATCTGACAACCCGACCAGCAAGTGAAGCTGGAGATGATGATTAACGAATCACCATCGGGTGCACACCAGCTTTGAGCGCGCGAACAGCCTCTGCGGGAGAGCCTACGACCAGTCCGCGCGGGCAGAAGTAGTATTTTGCCAGCTCTCGCTGAGCTCGTAACTGAGCGACTGCTTCCAGTGGCTGCCATTCAGAGGTATTGGCACGCACCCAACTGCGGATATCGTTGTTACCGGTCGCATAGCGTTTTCTCTCACGTGTTTCGCAACGCAGCCCCTCGTACGAAACATTGTTTGCGCCCTGCTGCGACTGGATCACTATGCTGTACCGGATCACACGTTTTTCATCGACACTGATGGATTTGGCATCGATGAAATAGCGCAGACTGGTAGCAGGACCAGAATCGAACTCCAGCAGGTTTTCCGGTTGGGGATAAGCAGGAAGGTTGGATTGAATCGCTTCCCAGTCTCTATTGTAATCGAGCGTATCAAAAAATTTGTTCTGGCTGGCACAGGCAGTAATGCTCAAGACCAGAATCAGATGCAGGGCAGCGTTTACTGGCTTGTTGAATTTTTGATACATGGCTTCACAATGGGGAGAAGAAAAAGCAAACCAGTGGTTACCGGTCGTGGTGAAGGTAGCCGATAAAATAAAACCGGCCGGGATATTTCCCGCAAAGAAGAAATATCACCGGCCAATATCGACAGACAGAATGGGGCAGGAATCTTAAATCTTGCCAACCAGGTCGATTGACGGTTTCAGTGTGGCAGCACCTTCTGTCCATTTGGCCGGACAAACTTCACCCTCATGCATTGAGACGTATTGCGCAGCCTTGACTTTACGCAACAGTTCAGCAGCATTACGGCCAATATTGTTGTCCTGAACCTCGAATGCCTTGATCTCGCCTTCCGGGTTGATAATGAAACTGCCGCGCAGCGCCAGACCTGCATCTTCAATGAGCACATCAAAGTTGCGGGACAGTTCTCTGGTTGGATCGCCTACCAGTGGATAACGAACCTTACGAACCACGCTGGAAGTATCATGCCAGGCTTTGTGCGTGAAATGTGTATCTGTTGAAACACCGTAGACTTCAACCCCGATCTTCTGGAATTCATCATAGTTGTCCGCCAGATCTTCAAGCTCAGTCGGGCAGACAAAGGTGAAATCAGCCGGGTAGAAAACGATGACCGACCATTTGCCCTTCAAGGTTTTATCCGTGATTTCGACAAAATCGCCATTGTGATACGCAGTTGCTTTGAACGGTTTAACAGTAGTGTTAATCAGTGACATTGCCGTTTCCTTTTATGTGATTGACTCAGAATGATAGCTTCGACAGAAGTTTAAGGCGCTGCGCTCGATTAGTCCAGCCCAATGAATATGGGTAGCAATCTTCAGGACGAGTGAAGAGGTTGTATATCTAGTCTCGATTGACTCGCGCAGAAAACAGGCTGGCGGAGGCAATCATGAGTCCGCCAGCCCAGTCTCTTCCTGTCAGGTATTCATTCGTCAGAAAATGGGCGGCAATGGCCGCGACCACCAGTTCGAACAGCATGATCACAATAGCCTGGTTGGCTGGTATATGAGTCATTCCGTATTGCAGCAATATGCAAAGAAAAAACACCAATCCGCCTATACCTGCCAGTATCAGCCATGCGTGGGTATGCAAATGAGTTATATCGGAAATACTTTCCATCAACAATGTTGCGGCAAATCCGGTCAAGGCAGTGCCGGAGAGAACGGCCAGCAACTTTAGCTGAATGCCGTGCTGCTGGTCCTTGCGAATCAGGACATTGGTCAGTGCAAAGGCAAGTCCGCCAGATAACCCCATCCAGTCACCATAAGAGGCGAGTAGTGGTAATTTACTTCCCGGTTGCCAGAGCAGAAGCAGAGCACCTGCAAGGGATAACAGAATGATCGCGTAACCCTGCCTGCTCAGCCGCTCCTGGAGCAGGATACGTGAAAACAGGATGGTCCACAGCGGTGCCAGATAGAACAGAAGCAGTACCCGCATGACTTCTCCGTGGATGATTCCGAGTACATAGGCAATGCCGGTCCAACCCGCACTGAGACTGATCCAGAACAAAATACCGGCGGCAGGGTTAAGTATTTCGGAAATCCGGAGTTGTCTTCGAAACAGAATCAGGCCGATCAGCAGCGCAATGGAATAAGCCAGTGTGGTAGACAATTCACCACGCATACCCGCCTGTTCCAGTAAGCGGTAGGGATACCAGGCTACTCCCCAGATGGCAGCACCCAGCAGCAGGCTGGCTACCGGCAGTAATTTTTTTTGTTTGGTCAAGGTTCCCTGTGCCCTTTATAATTAACGCTTACCATTTTTACTGCCTTCCTGGAAGCGTACCTTCCGCAAGCATAGTTCTTGTGGGCAATCTTGAGAAAGTATGAATCCTTCACTGGAAAATCTTCAGTTATATCCGTTTCAGAAACTCACCAAGTTGTTTGAGGATCTCGTGCCAAGGGATTCCCTGCCGACTCCTATCGGTTTGCATATTGGTGAGCCAAGGCACAGCACCCCCGAATTTATCAGGCAGGAGCTGATCAACAGTCTCGAAGGGCTGGCTCATTATCCCACAGTACTTGGGACTGACAGGCTAAGAGCCAGTATTGCAACCTGGCTCACACAGCGCTATCACCTATCTTCCATTGATCCGGATACCGAGGTCATTCCGGTCAATGGCAGCCGGGAAGCGTTATTTTCATTTGCCCAGGCGGTTATCGATACCGATCACAAAGCTATTCAGCCAGCGGTAGTTTGCCAGAATCCCTTTTATCAAATCTATGAAGGGGCTGCATTGCTAGCGGGGGCAACGCCCTATTTTCTCAACCAGCTGCCGGAAAACAATTTTTCGGCAGATACTGCACAGTTACCCGATACGGTGTGGGAACGCACACAACTGGTGTACATTTGTTCCCCTAATAATCCTACCGGCAAAGTGTTGACTCTGGATGAATGGAAGCATCTGTTCGATTTGTCCGATCGTTATGGATTTGTGATTGCTGCAGACGAATGTTATTCAGAAATCTATTTCGATGAGGGCCATCCCCCACTGGGTGCGCTGGAAGCGGCCGAAAAACTCGGGCGTAGCGGATTTCCCCGTCTGGTCGTGTTCAGCAGTTTATCCAAGCGTTCGAATGTACCGGGAATGCGCTCCGGTTTTGTAGCGGGAGATGCGACCATTCTCAGGAAATTTCTGCTTTATCGCACCTATCATGGTAGTGCCATGAATCCGGCTGTGCAGGCAGCAAGTACCGTTGCCTGGAGTGATGAGCAGCATGTGGCTGAAAACCGCAAGCTGTACTATGAGAAATTTACTGGCGCCATGCATATACTGGGGGATACCCTGCCTGTCAGTATGCCGGATGCGGGGTTTTACTTATGGCTGAGAACACCTGTCAGTGGTATCGAGTTTTCCAGGCGTTTGTATCGTGAAGGAAATGTGACCGTGTTGCCCGGCAGCTATCTGGCACGAGAGGCGCACGGTATGGATCCTGGTGAAGATTTCGTGCGGATCGCACTGGTTGCACCCGTGGTGGAATGCATGGAAGCAATGGAGCGAATCAGGGACATTGCCAGAAAATTCTGATCTGATTATTTTTTTAGGAGTCACATGGAGCAATTACAGGCTGTCATCGAAAATGCCTTTGAAAGGCGCGCTGAAATCACCCCCCGGAATGTCGAAGCCAATCTGAAGGAATCGGTTGCCCAGGTTATCAATATGCTTGATACCGGCAAGCTGCGGGTGGCTGAAAAAATCAATGGTGAATGGGTCGTTCATCAGTGGATCAAAAAAGCCGTCCTGCTGTCTTTTCGCATGGAAGACAACAGTTTCATCAAGGGTGGATTTTCCAACTATTTCGACAAGATTCCATCCAAGTTCGCAGATTACAGCTCACGCGACTTTCGTGATGGCGGGTTCCGCGTGGTTCCACCAGCTGCTGTTCGCAAGGGTTCGTTCATCGCGAGTAATGTGGTACTGATGCCATCCTATGTGAACATCGGGGCTTATGTGGATGAAGGTACCATGGTGGATACCTGGGCAACTGTGGGCTCCTGTGCACAAATCGGCAAAAATGTTCATCTTTCCGGTGGCGTCGGTATCGGCGGGGTGCTGGAACCGGTGCAGGCAAGTCCTACGATTATTGAAGACAACTGTTTTATCGGTGCCCGTTCCGAAATTGTCGAAGGTGTCGTCGTTGGCGAGAATTCGGTGATTTCAATGGGTGTTTATATTGGTCAGAGTACCAAAATTTATAACCGTGAAACCGGTGAAATTACCTATGGTCGAATTCCCCCGGGATCAGTCGTGGTTTCCGGAAATCTGCCGGCTGAAAATGGCCGCTACAGCCTGTATTGTGCGGTGATTGTGAAACAGGTCGATGCCAAAACCCGCTCTAAAACGGGTATCAATGAGTTATTGCGTGGTATCTGATCATTGACATCAGAGCAATACTATCTGTTGGCAATGATCTGTGATATAAGAACGATTGTATGAATTTTACGGAAAGTCTGGCAGGGTGTGATATCAGTTGGCTTTTTCCCTGCGTATTCGCCGTGTTGTTACAGGAAATTCATACATCTTGAGCAACTAATATAAGAGGAGAAGCTATTATGAAAACAACCCTGATAAAAGTGATTGCAGCCTCTGTTACCGCACTGTTTTTGAGCATGCAGGTGTATGCGAGCGGACATACTGCTCACGTGGACGAGGCAGTGAAGCATGCCGAGGAAGCCGTGGCACATGGTAAAGAAGGCCATACTGACCAGTTACTGGAACATGCAAAAGAAAGTCTGACACATGCCAAGGCTGCCAGTGAAGCAGGTGGTAATACGCATGTCGGTCATGGAATCAAACATCTGGAAGATGCTATCAAGCATGGTGAGGAAGGCCATGTCGGTGTTGCTACCAAACATGCGCAAGAAGCTATCGAGCACTTGCGTGCATCCGAACATAAATCGCACTAAATTATCAAACGGATGTGCCTTTGGTAAGCTTTATCAAAGGCACATTAGCCAACCAAAAGCGGAGTTATCCGCTTTTTTGTTATGGCATACCAGGCCGGAAATAGGCAGGATTGCTGTAGTCGGATAAATCAGAAGTACTCATGAATCCAACCGGAAATTCGATATGAGGCAACTTACGTTTGCCATCCTGAGAATGATGAGTGATGGCAATTACCACTCCGGTACAACTTTGGGCCAGGCGCTGAAAGTTTCTCGTTCCAGTATATCCAACACGCTGCGGGATCTGGAAAGTTACGGCCTGACCATACATAAAATTCCTGGTCGGGGATATCGCTGGTTGAATCCGGTTCAATGGCTGGATAGCGAACAAATACACCAGCATCTTGCTGAATACGCGGATTCCATACAGATAGAAATTGTGGAAGCGGTCGAATCGACCAATTCATTACTGCTGCAGCGTGCGGTTGAGCAGGGCATTTCCGCCAACAGAATCAAGCAGGTGCTGGTCACGGAATTACAGACACAAGGACGCGGACGCCGTGGACGTTCATGGTCATCAGGCCTGGGAGACAGCCTGACTTTCTCTGTGTTGTGGCCGTCACAATGTCCGGTAAATACTCTTTCCGGGCTAAGTCTGGCAGTAGGTGTGGCCATTGTCCGCGCACTGACATTGCTCGGTATTCGTGACATTGCGCTGAAGTGGCCGAATGATGTGTTATCCGGTTCCCACGCCAAGCTGGCAGGTGTGCTGATCGAATTGCACGGAGATATGTTGAGTCTGGGAACCGTGGTTATTGGTGTTGGATTGAATCTCAGGCTTTCCGGCGTCACAAAAGCCCGGATCGATCAGAAGGTAACCGATATCACCAGTATCACCGGGCAAATGCCGGACAGGAATCAGTTACTGGCGGTTTTACTGAAAGAGCTGGCCAGGGTGCTCGATACATTTGAACGACATGGCTTTGAGCCTTTCATAGAGGAATGGACACGTTACCATGCCTATCAGGACAAAATGGTGCAGGTCAGCTTCGCAGAGGGTTCTGTCAGGAATGGGGTTGCAATCAGTGTTGCAGCGGATGGTGCTTTACTGGTCGATACTTCGACAGGTGTCGTACAGTTGAGAAGCGGGGAAATCTCTCTGCGCAGTCTGGCAGAACATTCCAGCCCATTCAATTGAGGTTTGCGGGTTGAATACATCTTCTTTGCTGCTGGCGGTTGATTCGGGTAATACCGCCATCAAATGGGGATTACATGACGGTCGACAGTGGCTGGCGCATGGCAAGACATTACAAAGCGAACGCAGGATGCTGAAACAAAACTGGACTGCGTTGCCAGCACCTGCCTCCATTCTGATTGCCAATGTGGCTGGATTACAGGCGGCAGATGATTTGAAGGCATTGCTGGCGCCATGGCATGTACACCTGGAGTGGGCCACAGCCAGTGCCCGTCAGTGTGGTGTCATCAGCCGTTATAGCAACCCGGCGCAATTGGGCTGCGACCGCTGGGTAGCACTGATTGCTGCATGGCACCGGTTACAACAGGCATGTCTGGTCGTGGATGTGGGCACTGCCATGACGGTCGATGCTTTGTCTGCCTCGGGTGAATTTCTGGGCGGCGTCATTGTGCCTGGCCCCGATGCGATGAGACAGGCATTGGCAGATCGTGCCGGAATATTTTCCATGCCACTATCCGGTAGTTTCCAGAATTTCCCGATCAATACCGGAAACGCCCTGTATAGCGGGATGATTCAGGCACTGACCGGCGCAGTGGAGCGAATGTATGACCAGCTTTCCGAATACACGGGAAAACAAATGGTTGTAGAAACCATCCTGACGGGTGGTGGCGCGGCGTTGCTGGCTCCTCATATACATATCCCTCACCAGATTGTCGATGATCTGGTACTGGAGGGGCTGGTCATTATCGCCGGGGCGCAAGCAGAGATACCGGCAACCCGTTAAATATCAGGACGATGCATCATGACACACCCGCTTTTCAGACATGCTGAATTTTATACGACAGTCAACCGTTTGCAGGATTTGCCGCAGACGGCCGGAGTTGAAGTTGCTTTTGCCGGACGTTCCAATGCCGGAAAATCGAGCGCAATCAATACACTGGTGGGAAGAGAACGGTTTGCCTTCGTCAGTAAAACGCCTGGCCGGACACAACATATCAATTTTTTTCAGCTGGGCGAGGAACGCTTCATGGTCGATCTGCCAGGATACGGTTACGCACAAGTACCGCTGGCTATTCGACAGCATTGGGGACATCTGCTGAGTTCCTATCTGCAAACCCGGCAATCGTTGTACGGTATGATACTCATCATGGATATACGCCATCCGTTGACAAAGCTCGATCTGCAAATGCTGGACTGGTTCAGGCAGACAAAAAAACCGGTTCATGTACTGCTGACCAAGGCAGATAAACTGAGCAAGAGCAGGGCACTGGTGGCATTGAACGAAGTTAGGCAGTTTCTGACTGTCAATTACCCTCACTGTACCGTCCAGACTTTTTCCAGCTTGAAAGTCGCAGGCGTGGAAGAAGCTTCACAGTTATTGCAAAACTGGTTTGATACCGGCCATGCCAGCGTACAGCAGGAGAACGGTGAAATCAGCGAGCAAAAAAAAACCCCGGCTAAAGGGGATTGAGCCGGGGAGAATCGCCTTGCTTGTAAGGCCTCGCCTCAGGGAGGGAAGGCGAGAGGTGGTAATTACCAACCACCTATCTATAAGAATGGACTAAATGAATTTAGTTCCACGATGTATCAATTTTTTTATTTTGATAAATAAAACATGACCTTTTTCAGCCAGTTTCCACAAAAAAGAATGCGCCGTAACCGCCGGGATGATTTCTCCCGCCGTCTGGTCCGGGAAAATCATCTGCGGCCAGATGATCTGATTTATCCGGTATTCGTACTGGATGGCAGTAATCGCGAAGAGAAAGTGGCGTCGATGCCCGGGGTTGTCCGGCAAAGTATTGATCTGCTCCTGCTCCAGGCCGAAAAATGTTTGCGTCTGGGAATCCCCGCCCTGGCAATTTTCCCGGTGATCGATGCTTCCCTGAAAAATCTGACTGCCGATGAAGCCTATAACCCCGATGGCCTGGTACCGCGCACGGTGAAGGAATTGAAGAAACGTTTTCCCGAACTGGGGGTGATCACCGATGTGGCACTCGATCCCTATACCAGCCACGGTCAGGATGGTCTGATCGACGCAAACGGCTATGTGCTGAATGATGAAACGGTCAGTGTACTGGAACGGCAGGCATTGTCACATGCCCAGGCGGGTGCAGATGTCGTGGCACCTTCCGATATGATGGACGGTCGGGTAGCTGCCATTCGTGCTGTACTGGATCGTGACCAGTTTATCCATACCCGGATACTGGCCTACTCAGCCAAATATGCTTCCAGTTTTTATGGCCCGTTCCGGGATGCAGTCGGCTCGTCTGCTACGCTGGGGGCGGGCAATAAATACACCTACCAGATGGACCCGGCCAATTCGGATGAAGCCATCTGGGAAGCGGGGCTGGATATTCAGGAAGGTGCGGATATGATCATGGTCAAACCCGGCATGCCTTACCTCGATATCGTGCGCAGGGTTAAGGATGAGCTGGGCGTTCCTACCTTCGTCTACCAGGTGAGTGGCGAATATGCCATGCTGAAAGCGGCTGCCATGAACGGGTGGCTGGATGAAAAAGCCTGTGTTACCGAGGCATTGCTGGCGTGTAAACGTGCCGGTGCAGATGCCATTCTGACGTATTTCGCAGTGGAAGTGGCCGGCTGGCTGCAGGAACGCGCCTGAAACCGGACTGCTTGCATCACATGATGAATCATACTATCAGGATCGCCCGGTAATCATTTACATTGGTATAGGTCGGGCCGGTGACAACCAGATCGCCCTGCTTCTCAAAAAAAGTATAGGCATCGTTGTCATCGAGTAAAGCCGTTGGATCGATGCCGGCTTGCCGTGCCCGGCTCAGCGTATCCGGTGTCATCACTGCACCCGCATTGGTTTCACTGCCGTCTATACCATCCGTATCGCAGGCCAGTGCGTATACCTCTTCCAGCCCGCCGAGTGCAATGGCGAGTGATAACAGAAATTCGGCATTGCGTCCGCCCTTACCGGCACCTTTTACCGTAACGGTTGTTTCTCCGCCGGAAATCAGTGCGACAGGCGGCCGGTACGGATTGTTGTAATGACGTATTTCGCGTGCAATGACGGCATGCATTTTGGCGACTTCCCGTGCTTCACCAGTGACGGTATCACCCAGAATGAGCGGGGTGATCCCCTGCGCCTGGAAAAATTGTGCCGCAGCGGCGAGTGATTGCCGGGCGGTTGCAATGATCCGGTTTTTCACATTTCTGAACACCGGGTCGCCCGGCTTGGGTGTTTCCCCTTCTCCTCCATTGCTGCTTTTGCGGCCGTTTTCCCGTAACACTTCGATAACCTGCGGAGAAACGGTGATCGCATAGCGCTCGATCAGCGTCAGTACATCCTGCCAGGTAGAAGGATCCGGCGCGCAGGGTCCGGAGGCGATAGAGCTCGGGTCATTGTCCGTGACATCCGAAATGATCAGGCAGCGCACCGGTGCCCGGCTGGCTGCCGCCAATTTTCCTCCCAGCACTGTGGACAAATGCTTGCGCACGATGTTGATTTCCTGGATCGAAGCGCCACACAGCAAGAGTTGATGAGTGATGGATTTCAGTTCCTCCAGTATTACCCCGGGAACGGGCGCGGACAACAGGCTCGATCCGCCGCCACTGAACAGCCCCAGCAACAGATCATCCGGTTTGAGCATGCGTACCGATTCCAGAATGGCGCGGGAAGCCATTTCACTCCGGGTATCAGGGATGGGATGGCTGGCTTCGATCACCATGATGCTGTTGGTCGCCAGTCCATGGCGATAAGGTGTGACCACGATACCCTCCAGATGATTGCCCGGCGGCCAGTGTGTTTCTACGGCACGAGCCATGGCTGCCGCTGCTTTGCCTGCACCGATGACCAGCGTGTTCCCCGAAGGTGGTTCAGGCAGATGAGCGGGGACGATCTTTTGCGGATCAGCTGCATCGATGGCAGCACGAAAACTGTCGAGCAGCAGTTCACGCGGATTCATACAATTTACCCCGTCAGTGTGGTGGAAAGTAATGGCTGGAGAAAGTATCCGGTGAAACTGCCGGGGATCGACGCTACCGTTTCCGGCGTCCCTTCGGCAATGATTCTGCCCCCCCCTGCTCCTCCTTCCGGACCCAGATCGATGATCCAGTCGGCGGTTTTGATCACATCCAGATTATGTTCGATGATGACCACGGTATTACCGTTATCGCGCAGGCGATGCAGGACTTTGAGCAACAGGTCGATATCCTGGAAATGCAGGCCGGTAGTGGGTTCATCGAGAATATAGAGCGTGCGGCCGGTATCGCGCTTGGATAACTCCAGAGACAGTTTGACGCGCTGAGCCTCGCCACCGGATAGTGTCGTGGCAGACTGCCCCAGCGTGATATATCCCAGCCCCACATCCAGCAAGGTTTGCAGTTTGCGTGCGATGGTCGGCACAGCTTCAAAAAATGCATGGGCATTTTCGACGGTCATCTGCAGAATTTCGTGAATGTTTTTGCCCTTGTACTGGATTTCCAGCGTCTCCCGGTTGTAACGCTGCCCGTGGCAAACATCGCAGGCAACATAAATATCCGGCAGAAAATGCATTTCCACCTTGATGACACCATCTCCCTGACAGGCTTCGCAGCGCCCTCCCTTGACGTTGAACGAAAATCTGCCGGGTGAATAGCCGCGCTCCCTGGCTTGTGGCACGCCGGCAAACAATTCACGTACGGGTGTGAACAGGCCGGTGTAAGTCGCGGGATTGGAACGGGGGGTGCGCCCGATCGGGCTTTGGTTGATGTCGATGACTTTGTCGAAAAACCCCAGCCCGTCGATTTCCTGGTAAGCAGCCGGATCAGTATGGCTGCCATACAAATGGCGTGCCACGACACGATACAGCGTATCGTTGATCAGTGTGGATTTTCCTGAACCTGAAACACCAGTTACGCAAATCAGTAAGCCGACCGGTAAATTGAGCTGTACCTGCTTGAGATTGTTGCCGGCTGCCCCACGGATCGTCAGCATCCTTTCCGGATTGGGCGGGGTGCGAGTGGATGGAATGGCAATGGAGCGTTTGCCGGAAAGGTATTGTCCGGTCAGCGATGCAGAATTTGCCTGAATGGCCGTTGGTGTACCTTCTGCCACCACACAGCCGCCATGCTCACCCGCTCCAATACCCATGTCGACTACATGATCCGCCAGCAGGATGGCATCCTGGTCGTGCTCCACTACGATGACGCTGTTACCAAGATCACGCAGATGCCTGAGGGTATCCAGCAAGCGTTCATTATCGCGCTGATGTAATCCGATCGAAGGTTCATCCAGCACATACATGACACCGGTCAGCCCGGAGCCAATTTGGCTGGCGAGGCGGATACGCTGCGCTTCACCACCGGAAAGCGTATCGGCGGAACGGTCGAGCGAAAGGTAGTCGAGCCCGACATTATTGAGAAACTGCAAGCGGCTGGAAATCTCCCGGATGATACGTTCTGCAATGGATTGTTTGTGGCCTGTCAGTTCCATGTCATCGAAAAACTGTTTTGCCTGCCGCAGCGGCCAGGCACTGATGGCAAAAATCGTTTCGCCATTGACCGTAACGTGCCGGGCTTCACGGCACAAGCGTGTCCCTCCGCATTCGGGACATTCACGCGCATTGATGAATTTGGCCAGTTCCTCACGTACGGTTTGTGATTCGGTTTCCCGATAACGGCGTTCCAGGCCGGGAATGATACCCTCGAAAGGGTGAACCTGCTGATGAGCACGGCCTTGTTCGTTGAGATACGTAAATGTGATTTTTTCCTTGCCGGAACCATACAGAACGGCCTGTTGCACCTCCTTGCTCAACTGCTCGAACGGAATTTCCAGATCGAAGTGATAGTGATTTGCCACCGCCTGCAACATCTGGAAGTAGAACTGATTACGCTTATCCCAGCTCCGAATGGCGCCTGCAGCGAGCGACAGGTACGGAAAGGCCACCACCCGTGCCGGATCGAAAAAGGTGATCTGACCCAGACCATCACACTTGGGGCAGGCGCCCGCGGGATTATTGAAGGAAAACAGACGTGGTTCGAGTTCGGACAAGGCATAACTGCACACCGGGCAACTGAATCTGGCTGAAAACAGGTATTCCTTGCCACTGTCCATTTCCACCGCCAGTGCCCTGCCCTCGGCATGGCGCAATGCGGTTTCAAATGATTCCGCCAGTCGCTGTTTGACCTCCGGGGAAATTTTGAGGCGATCGACGACTACTTCGATCGTATGTTTTTTGGTTTTCTGCAATTTCGGCAGTGCATCGATATCGTACACTTCCCCATCCAGCCGGACGCGCACGAATCCCTGTGCACGCAACTCATCGAACAATTCCGCCTGTTCACCCTTGCGTCCGGTTACTACCGGCGCAAGTATCATCAGACGGGTGTCGGTCGGCAACTGCAAAACCTGATCGACCATTTGTGAAACACTCTGCGCTGCCAGCCCGATACCATGCTCCGGGCAATGCGGTTCTCCCACCCGGGCGAACAGCAGACGCAGATAATCGTGTATTTCAGTGACAGTTCCCACGGTGGAACGCGGATTGTGCGAAGTGGCTTTCTGCTCGATGGCGATGGCTGGCGACAGCCCTTCGATCAGATCGACATCCGGTTTTTCCATCAGCTGCAGAAACTGTCTGGCATAGGCGGAAAGTGATTCGACATAGCGCCGCTGGCCCTCTGCATAGAGCGTATCGAAAGCCAGCGAAGATTTTCCGGAGCCGGACAACCCGGTAATCACGATCAGCTGGTTGCGCGGCAGATCGAGGTCGATATTTTTGAGATTATGTGTCCGTGCACCACGGATTCTGATGAGTTCCATTAGCTATCTAAGAATGAGTCAACCTGATAATATACCCAACTTCCCGGTTTTATCACAATTACGCTTCATGTCTGTTTCACCAGCGCCTAATACAGCAACCAAACTCCCCGAAAAAATGTCCCGAGTGGAAATACGAGCTTCCGCCAGTCTGGCGGGCGTATATGCACTTCGCATGTTCGGTCTGTTCATCATTCTGCCGGTCTTTACTTTTTTTGCTAAAGAACTGCCGGGGGGAGACAATTACACACTGATCGGCATCGCGCTGGGCGCTTACGGGCTGACGCAGGCAATCCTGCAGATTCCGTTCGGCTGGCTGTCTGACCGCATCGGGCGTAAACCGGTCATTTATCTCGGATTGGTACTGTTTGCACTGGGCAGTTTTGTCGCAGCGGGCGCAACCGACATTTACTGGGTGATTCTGGGGCGCATCATCCAGGGTGCAGGTGCCATTTCGGCTGCTGTCATGGCACTGGCAGCCGATCTGACGCGAGAAGAACATCGTACCAAGGCGATGGCAATGATCGGTATGAGCATCGGTATGGTTTTCGCGTTGTCGCTGGTCATCGCTCCTCTGCTGGATCAATGGGTCGGTGTGCCCGGTATCTTTGTGATCACCGGATGTCTGGCCATACTCGCGATAGGGGTGGTGCACAAAGTTGTGCCGGATCCGGTCGTCAGCCGTTTTCACTCGGATACCGAGGTGACTGCCGCCCGCTTCAGCAGCGTCATTCGCGATGTACAACTACTGCGATTGAACTATGGTATTTTTGCCCTGCATGCGGTGCTGATGGCACTTTGGCTCAGCATACCGCTGTCACTGCGGGAAACAGGTCTGGCTGCTGCTGATCACTGGAAGGTCTATTTTCCGGTAATGGTCGGTTCCATACTGCTGATTGTGCCTGCCATTATCTATGCCGAGAAAAAAGCCCAGCTGAAACGGGTTTTCATTGCAGCCATTGCATTGCTGCTGCTGGCACAAATTTTACTGGCAATCTTTAACGCATCATTCTGGGGGCTGGTGTTTGCGTTACTGCTGTTCTTCGCAGCGTTCAATCTGCTCGAAGCCAGTCTGCCTTCACTGATTTCGAAGATTGCACCGGTCGGCGCCAAAGGAACGGCTATCGGCATTTACAGCAGCACACAATTTCTGGGTGCTTTCGTCGGCGCCGGCCTGGGTGGATATCTGTTTCAGCATTTCGGCTTTTATGCCCTGGCGGCAATGTGCAGCGGATTGCTGATTCTCTGGCTGGTGCTGGCTGTCACCATGCAGGCACCGGCCGCGGTTCGTTCCAGAATGTATCAGGTCAGAAAAATGGATTCCGATGAAGCCAATGGCCTGTCACGCGAACTGGCGGCATTACCTGGCGTTTATGAGGCCCTCGTGCTGGCCAACGAGCAGGTGGCTTACCTGAAGGTTGACCTCAAGGGGTTTGATGAAGAAAAAGTGGTTCAGTTACTGGAAGGAAATATATAGATGGCATCACTGAACAAAGTCATGTTGATTGGCAATCTTGGCCGTGATCCTGAAATTCGTTACATGCCCAGCGGCGACGCCATGGCGAACCTGAATATCGCTACCACCGATACCTGGAAAGACAAAGGTGGCGAAAAGCAGGAACGTACCGAGTGGCATCGGGTCGTCATGTTTGGCAAACAGGCCGAAATTGCCGGGGAATACCTGAAAAAAGGCTCGCAGATTTATATCGAAGGCCGCCTGCAAACACGCAAATGGACCGATAAATCCAACGTGGAGCGCTATACCACCGAAATCGTCGCGGATCGCATGCAAATGCTGGGAGGCCGTTCGGGAGGCGGCAGCTATGATCCTCCGGCCGACCGGGATCATGATTACCAAAGTCAAAGTACCCCACCTGCCAAGTCGAATACAGGTTTTGACGATATGGAAGACGATATTCCGTTCTGAAACCAGACGGGATACGCAGCAGTTCTCTGACATTGAGGAGGTCTGGACTTCCATACCAGACCCGAGCACGTAATGGCTAATCCGGCCACGATAATTGCGGCTGGTATTGGATTTATCCGGCTGCAAAGCCGGTAGCCGTAAGATACAAACATTCGGCACAAATATTCTTTTCCCGTCATTTCTGATGGACGAATCTCATCATCCCGCGCACGCGCCGGCATTGCCGAGCGAGCCTTTTGCCTTTCTGCTGCATTTCTTCCGGCATTATTACGGCTGGTGTGTGCTGGTCGTGGTGTTGGAAATCGGTTCATCTGCCAGCAGCATTCTCACGCCGTATGCCATTGGCCAGATCGTGGGTGGTGTTACTGATTCCCTGACGGTACGAGAACAGATTTTTTCGGCAGTCGCTTTCCCGCTCGGGCTTTATCTGCTGCTCAACCTCGGTGAAGTGATATTCAGCCGCGCCGGTGCCTCCTGCCGCATTGTCATTGCACCGCGATTACGGGCGCAGGTGACGAGCGAGCTGTACGCTTACCTGCAGCACCATTCGCATCGTTTCCTCAGCAACAACTTCGCCGGTGCGCTAGCCAGCCGTATCTCGGAAACCTCGACCAGCGTCAACATGACATTATGGACGCTGGTGTTCGATTTCCTGCCAATTGTCGTCACACTGACCGTCTCGATCATCCTGCTGTGGTACGCCAGTATTCCCTTGTCGCTGTTTACGCTGGTATGGGCATTGCTCTACCTGAGTATTTCCTACTGGCTGGCGCGGCGCTGCCGGCCGCTGGCGCATAAATCGGCCGAGGCGCGCAGCATTACAGTTGGTAAAGTGGTGGATGCCGTTACCAACCTTGCCAGCGTGCGGTTGTTCGCCATGCTGGGTTTCGAACGCGGCTACCTGGAAAGTTTCCTGAACAACGAGATTGCCGCTTCACGGCGCTGGCTCTGGTCGAATGAGAAAATACTCTGGTTCCAGTTCCTGCTGGCGTTGACACTCAAGGTAGGCACACTGCTGTTTGCCTTGTGGTTGTGGCAGCAGAACCAGATATCCGTGGCCGATTTCGTGATGAGCGTCAGCCTCTCGCTGCTGATCATCGGGGAGGTGCGTAACATCAGTCGTCGTTTCATCGATCTGTTCGAATACATTGGCAATATTGCCAACGGTGTGGGTATCATCGTGCGTGAACATGAAATCGTCGATCGCCCCGGCGCGCAACCATTGCACATTACCCGCGGCTGTATCGAACTGCGCGGTGTCACCTTCGGCTATTCTCCCGACAATCCGGTATTCGAAAATCTCGATTTGCGTATCGAGGGCGGGCAGCGCGTAGGGCTGGTGGGCTATTCTGGTTCAGGCAAATCGACACTGCTCAACCTGATCCTGCGGCTGTACGACCCACAGCAGGGTAGTATTCTGATCGATGGTCAGGATATCCGGGACGTCACCCAGCAGTCCCTTCATGAACAGATCAGCCTGATTCCGCAGGACCCCGGACTGTTTCATCGCACTCTGCTGGAAAATATCCGCTATGGCCGTCCCGGCGCTACCCGGGAGGAGATCGAACTGGCTGCACGCGGCGCCGATGCACACGAATTCATTGAACGCATGCCCAATCAGTACGAATCACTGGTGGGCGAACGTGGCGTGAAACTCTCAGGCGGCCAGCGGCAGCGTATCTCCATTGCTCGCGTCATCGCTAAAAATGCGCCCATCCTGATCATGGACGAAGCCACTTCCAGTCTGGATTCGATTACCGAACAGGCCATCCAGAACAGCCTGGCTGCGCTGATGAAGAACAAAACCGTGATCGTGGTCGCTCACCGCCTTTCCACCATCGCACATCTGGATCGCATTCTGGTATTCAACCGCGGGCGCATCATCGAAGATGGCAGCCACGCTCAACTGCTGGCTGTCAACGGTGCCTATACCCAACTTTGGAGCCGGCAGGCAGACGGATTTCTGGTCGAAGAAACGGAACAGGACGACTGACGAAAATGATTACAGCATCACTGAAAGGTTATTTTTTGAGCAGCTTTTAGCTGTCCTGTCAGACAGGTATCGAATTATCCGCAAGAAATAATTTGAACCTGGCTTCATCAAGAGAACCTGCAGCGAGCGCAATTACTGCCTGCGCAGAGTCTTCCTCAGCGGCAGTAAATCTGTAACCATTAAGCTCAAGAAACAGTACTCCGACGACAAAACCCGTTCGTTTGTTTCTATCCACAAAAGGATGATTTTGCAAAATCCCGGCGGTATATGCAGCAGCTAGATGGATAACATCTGCTTGCTGATCATAGGCCAGAAGATTGAGAGGTCTGGCAAGGGCCGATTTCAGAAGCTCTTTGTCGCGAACCCCTGATGCACCGCTATGTAGAGAAATCAGGCGTTCATGAATAGCAAGCGCGACCTGCTCATCTATCCAGATCGGCTCGATCATTTAGCCAGTATACGAAGCGTATTGCGGTAACGGTCACAAATATTCTCAACCTTGACCATTTTTTCTTCGAAAGCAGGATCGTATGGGGTAATCAAATACCCGCCATCGGACGCCTCGGTCAAAAACAGCCGCTGTCCATCTCCGGTACGTAAATGGTTAATGACCTCTTTGGGCAGCACAACTCCCAGGGAATTACCTAATTTTCTGACTTTCAGCTCAACCATGTTATTTCCTTTGAGTTATAACTAATGTAATAACGCATCATAGCAAAGAATCCTCTCTCAATATGTCCGACGAGGTAGCAGGCCGACACGGCGACCCAGCAGTGCTGCCACCAGTGTTGCTCTGGATTGCTTCATGCCTGACGGCATTCGAAAAGACAAGAAATTTAACTCCACTGGTACCATAACCACCTCCGTTCTCCAGGATTGCAGCTCGTGAGGCTAAACAGATAACCCATGAAATGTGGGCTCTTTTCAGAGTTTGAATAGATGGTACTTGCGCTTTATTCTTCTTCGTTGACAATACCACTGTGCGGCCTAATTCAGGTGTTACAAATCAGGAAGGAGAGTATGAGCATTCCCAAACATGATCAAATTCGTGTTCCAGCATTATTGTTGCTCGCGGAGCGGGGCCAGTTGAAGCTAAGTGACTTCGAACAGCCACTGGCTAAGTACTTTGGTCTGTCCGATGGTGAGGTGCAAGAAGAATACGAATCGGGCAAGGGAAAAATATTCTATGATCGTATAAGTTGGGCGCTGAGCTACATGAATATGGCTGAGTTGTTGAATAAGCCCAAGCGCGGCCTATATCAAATAAGTGAGCTTGGCAGGGAGAAGCTAAAAACCCCAAATATAATCAATCAGTTTATCGCCGAGCAGATTGCAAAGAAGCAAGAAAATAAGCCTTCAAAGATTGGCAAAATCACGGTTAGTGAAGAAAACCTTACTCCACAAGAAGAGCTTTATGAGTCGGCAAAGAAGATTCGCCAAGCTTGCTACCAGGAAATAATTGACACCATCCTATCCAAAAAACCGCATGCGTTTGAGAGTCTTGTTGTTTTGCTGCTTCAAAAGATGGGATACGGCGGAGAGATTAAGCAATCAGGACTGGTCACGCCATATTCCAATGACGGTGGCATTGATGGAATCATTAAAGAAGACGTTCTGGGGTTCGGTCGGATTCATATACAGGCAAAGCGCTACGCCCTAGAAAACAGTGTCCAGCGGCAGGAAATCCAGAGCTTTGTTGGTGCGCTCGCCGTTGCACAGTCAAACAAGGGTGTATTCATCACCACATCTTCCTTTTCAAGGGGTGCCATACAGTATGCGGTTGGCCTAAATGGAAGCACAACCCTAATACTTATAGATGGACAGAAATTGGCTGAATATATTTATGAATATGGGGTTGGTTTACAAGTTGAGCACACGGTAGAGATCAAAAAACTCGATAGCGAGTTTTGGGATTCCATGGAAAATGAGGCTGGCGTGCCTGACTTATAGTAAGTCGCTGGAGCCGGTTTCGCCGCAGCTTAGCTTGTTCGTCAGGCGCTATGAAGGAAAATGCTTCACTACACCAGACAATCAGGGAAACTCATGTTCAAAGTAATTCTGTTGTCATTTATTGTTCTTATCGTTATACCATTCGATAGTTTTGCGCAAACACGATGTCGCCCGGATTCTTTGCAGAACACAACGTGCCGGGACAGCAATGGCAATACCATGCGCAGTCGTACAGATTCGCTCGGCAATACAACCTATCGTGATAGCGACGGCAACACCATTCACAGCCGGACAGACTCCCTCGGCAATACGACTTATCGTGACAACCGCGGAAACACGGTAAGGTGCCACAAAGATGCTCTGGGCAATACAATTTGCCGCTGATGTTTCTAATGCTTGCGTTATAAATCTATACCACAGAAACGAAAGGGCTCCGTCCAGCTGATGACAAGCAAGAAAGATTTGTCAGAACGTGATATTTGTACCAAGCTCATCACGCCCGCGCTGGAACAAGCGGGCTGGGATATGCAGAAGCAAGTCCGTGAAGAATAGCTTTAACAATCGAGGACAGATCACATGAAGTTTTTGATTTTCTATGAATGCCGGAACGAAGATGGTTTCTTTTCTGGCCAATTTGAGTTTGAAGCAAAACAAGAGCCGACAAAAACAGATAAAGCAGCTATTGAGGCTGCTCTTGAAGATTCTGTGAAGTTCCATAAATCCGGAATGGCTGGATTGTCGATAACATCAATATCATCAGTTTCGTAATGGCCAAATCGCTAAGGCAAATCGACATTTACGGATTTCCAACATCTATAATTTTTGCTTTACTGAAAGAGGTTTAACATTTTCAGTGAGGAATGTATGAAACGCTATGAATTGAACAGGGAGCAATGGCGTCGAATAGAGCCGTTTATACCGGGTAAAATTGGGGATCGTGGCCGACATGGCGCGGATAATCTATTGTTTATAAATGGTGTTTTATGGGTTTTACGCTCTGGTGCGCACTGGCATGACCTGCCGGAGCGGTATGGCAAATGGAAAACTGCTCACAAACGCTTTACGCGGTGGGCACAGGCCGGTATTTGGGAAAAGATATTCGATGTTTTGACCGAAGACCCGGAC
>NZ_FUWK01000019.1 GCF_900167395.1 Nitrosomonas europaea | reverse complement strand
AGAAGGACGAAAGTTGCTGAAAACCCTGGAGAATAAGGGATTCTCTGACACTCACGTGATCATGGATAAAGCGTACGAAGGGGATGAAACCCGACAGTTGGTACTTGATCTGGGGATGATTCCAGTGGTGCCACCAAAAGCAAATCGTGTGTCGCCCTGGGAGTACGATGTTGAAATGTACAAAAAGCGTAATGAGGTGGAACGGCTGTTTCGTCGCCTGAAGGGTTTCAGAAGAATCTTCTCTCGCTTTGACAAGTTGGATTCAGTTTTCCGATTCTTCATCCATTTCGCTCTGATCGTAGATCACCTAATTAGTGTTAACAGGCCCTAAGATTTTCCCGAGTGTCCGCATCGAAATGCAGTGAAGGTTCTTTCTCGATATGACGGATCGTCTCCGAGGCAAGATACATACCGTTACACACGTTGGCCATCACAGTCGCTGGCAGGCAGGCGAATGAACCATGTTCCCTGACCTGCTGACCGATGCTGCCGGCCACAGCAGCCAGTGAAAGCAGCAATTCCGGTGTAACGACCCGGGCACGCACGTATCCAGACAATACAGCACGTGAATCAACCGGTGCAGGTACGATATTCACAATCGAATCCCGGGTTACTTGCGCAATGGCGGTAACTGTGTCACCTCGTACATATCCCCTTTTTCCTGACTCTTTCGTGATGTGGTGACCTGGTTGATAGCCCTATACTTCGCAGCTGCAAAAACGAAAATACCACGCCTCCGCAAGCATCCATGTCGTCGCCCTGTCTTTTTTCTGTAAAAAATTCCATGCTAAAATGAAAAACGGATACAGGCTGAATGTGCTGGTCCGATTCCGACTGATCCGGATTTCCCTGTCTTTTATATACCGTTTACAGCCAGTAGATGCATTTTTTACTGCTGCAACGATGATTGGATCCGTGAAAAAAACGCTATACCCCCGATCGGTATTCCGATCATTCGGAAAAATTTCACGGAATCATCTTTTTCTTTTCATCTTCTAAACGGTATTTCTGACATCAGACAACCACGTGGCAGGTGTGTGCCTCGCCAGTTCGATTGTATAACCACCCTCGACCGACAACTTCGATTACCGATCAGTCATGACTGAAGAAAATCACGAAAACCTGGAAGACAAGCTGCAGAAAGTCACCTATCTGCTGCAAAAATACAAACTGGTCGAAGGTTTCGTCCGTCTGCAGGATACGCCCGAGCCGGAACTGATCGAATCGATCATACAAAAACAGAATCTCTCCAATCTGCGACAGGCACTGGACAAGCTTCACCCGGCGGATATCGCCCATATCCTTGAAGCTTTGCCTCTCGAAGATCGGCTGATCATCTGGGGGCTGGTCAAGGCCGAGCAGGATGGTGAGGTACTGCTCGAAGTCTCCGATGCCGTTCGCCAAACGCTGATCGAGGACATGGACAGCGAGGAGCTGGTTGCTGCGGCAGAACAACTGGACGCGGATGAAATTGCCGATCTGGCCCCTGATTTACCCAGCGATGTCATGGAAGACGTCTTCCAGGCATTGCCTATGGAAGAACGTGAGCAGCTGCGTGCCGCTATGTCCTACTCCGAGGATGCGGTAGGCGCACTGATGGATTTCGATGTCATTACCGTACGCGGGGATGTGCGCATTGAAGTCGTGCTGCGTTACTTACGCCGGCTTGGCGAATTGCCGGATCATACTGATCAGCTGTTCGTGGTCGACCGTACTGAACAACTGCAGGGAGTCTTGCTGTTGAACCAGTTGCTGGTAAGTGACCCTGAAGCCACTGTGATGGAAGTCATGGCGCGCGACACGGTCAAATTTCTTCCAGACGATAAGGCTGAACAAGCCACTCATGCATTTGAACGGTACGATCTGGTAACCGCCCCCGTCATTTCTTCAGAAGGGAAGCTGCTGGGCCGAGTAACGGTCAACGCAGTCATTGACTTCATGCGTGAGAAGGCAGATCTCGAAGCACGCAGCCAAGCCGGTCTGAGCGAAGAAGAAGATCTGTTTGCTCCCATCTGGAAAAGTGTACGCAACCGCTGGGCCTGGCTAGCGATCAACCTGGTCACGGCATTCATTGCTTCTCGCGTGATCGGATTATTCGAGAACTCGATCGAGAAACTGGTTGCACTTGCTGCGCTGATGCCCATTGTAGCGGGGGTAGGTGGAAATTCCGGTAATCAGACCATCACCATGATCGTTCGGGCCATTGCGCTGGGACAGGTGAATCAGGACAGCACCTTGAAACTGATCAGCAAGGAAATCGGTGTCGGTATCGTCAATGGCATCGTATGGGGAAGTGTAGTAGGGCTATTCACCTACGCCATCTACCGTAACATGCAACTGGGTCTAGTCATGGCACTCGCCATGCTGCTGAATCTGCTGCTGGCTGCATTCGTCGGCGTACTTATCCCGCTGACACGCAAGAAGTTCGGGCGTGATCCTGCCCTCGGCTCCAGTGTCCTGATCACTGCCGTCACTGATAGTGGCGGTTTCTTTATTTTCCTGGGCCTAGCTACGTTATTCCTACTTTGATGTTTCAGCCCTGGCCGGAAACACGGACAGATAAAACTTATAGGCCAGGTGCGGTACCAGACGGTAAAGCGGCATGCGCAGCCAGTGGCTGCGCCAGTAAAGCCACATACGCGCGTATCCCGCCATCCTGGAAGGGTGATCAGGATGCTGCGGCAGTAATGCCAGCGGTACGCAATGATGCATGACACGCCGCGCCAGCCAACCGGGTTGCCGATCGAGCTGTTTTTCCAGATCATCCGGAATCGCTGATCGCAGCAATAAGCGACTGAAATACAAACTGTAAAACAGCGGATTTCCTAATCCGAGCTGATTAGCGCGCTCGATCAGCTTTTGTTGAAAAAACGGCTGCTGACTGCTGAAAAACAGCATCATCTCGTGAAAATCGAGCAGATGCCGCAGATCGTCGGCCAGCTCGTTGTTCTGAAACAGGTTGACTGCACAATGCAGCACCATATCTTCCGGGCTCAACACATAAATACCTGCATCTTTCACTTTGACTGCTGCTTCCCGGAATGGCAGTGGATCGATCTTCAGCTTGCCCAACGGTGAAGAAAGTGTATGGTGAACATCCACTTCAACACTGCGTTCAGGATGCACCAATGCGGGAATTTCATGACTCCACTCACGATAGTAACGCTCATCGTAATCGGTCAGTGCATGATGCTGCCAGCCTTTCTTCAGCAGGCTGGATTCGATCTGACCCAGATTCTCTTTCGACACCAGCAAATCCAGGTCAGCAAACATGCGCCCCGGAGCATTCGGCAGATCCTGCAACAGATATGCCATTCCTTTGAGGACGATAACCGGGATCTCCTGGCCATCCAGCGCCCACATCACCCGGTTCAGCTCCCAGCTGACCGATTGCTGCTGTTTTCTTGCCTGAATTAAGCTAGAGCGCAACAGATTGGAAGCACGGGCCGGAATACTATCCAGCAACCCGTCTTTTTCCAGTTTGGCTGCAAGGTAGCCGGATAGCTGCGCCCGTCTCGCCAGCCGCAGTAGTAATTCCCATTGCCGATTGTCGTATCCGGTCAGGGAAGCAGGCTGAACGATCGTTTCCAGCAGCAACCGGTGATGATCTGGCCTGGTATCAACCTTAGCCATCGGTCAGTTCATCCAGCGCGGCCAAAGCGCTATCGAAATCGGAATAAACCAGTTTGCGGCACTCACAGTTACGAACCAGACTGGTTACCGCATCAAATGCGGTTTCTCCCAGCACTTCGTAATTGAATGCATTGGTTGCCAGCAACAGAAACGCCTCGGATTGCGGCAAAGATTCCAACCGCAAAGCAGCACCCGCTGACCATTTCGGAAAAACGATCCAGCGTGGTTTCGCAGTTTCATCCGCCCGTTCGATACTTTCCTGCGGCGGGCGCACATGGGCAACCGTTCCTTTCAATGTACCCGGTATTTCCGGCCCCAGCACTGCTTCCGGCAGATAATCACGAATCACCCCGATCGATTGATTTTTGAGCGGCATCAACCGGGGTAGCGGAAAAAATTCACCCGACTGCGGATCCATCAACCCAAATTCATCGGAAAACAGCCGATAGCCACGGTGAATCAGTGCCGTGCACAAGGTTGTCTTGCCGCTGCCTGGCCAGGCTGGCAGCAACAGTACATGGCCATTGCGCTCCACGGCAGCAGAATGAAACAGCAACAGATGATTGATACGCATGGCAATCGCCAGATTGATGCCCCATTCCAGTGTTGCCAACGCCTGCTTTGCCGGCACAGGCGGAAACGGAGATCGGCCATCGATTTGGAACTGAATGAACTGGGCAAGCGGGCGTCTGATCGAATGTTTAGGAATTATTCGAACATGAAATTCAGCAATTTCTGTTTCATCCACCAGCGAATAGTGGGAATACATCCGGTAGAGCTGGTCGATGAGTGAGGGTAAGCAGGTCTGGATAGATAAATTGAATGGCCCCGCTTTTACACGCAGACCCGACCCGGTAATCAATGTATGGAATATATCCAGCGAAAGTTGCTCAACCTTCACTCGTTTTCTTTTACCCGTGTGATCAAACCAAGTGCTTCGTAGCGCTGCAAGGTCCTGATGATTTGTCCGGGAAATTGCGCATCAAGCTGCAATGAAAAATACGCTGATAATTCTTGGCAGATTGCTTCCAACGTAGCGGGAGATCGATCAAGTACCGTGAGGATTCGCAACCCCATCTCATTCAGGAAATGGGTCTTACCGGATTCTGGCTGGAAAACGGTAAACTCTCCATCCCATTCTTCTATACGTAGTAACGAGCTGTTTGGATACCAATAAATACCATCAAATCCAGAGATTAAATTATTCACCCATATCAAAGAGGAGGAAGATTACCAAGAAACCCATTACCTTGGAGAGAAGTGTAAGCTGCAGCCGAAATTAAAATACCTGCCCCCCCCTCGCGGCACGCTGCTGCCTGCCCCTCTAAATCCATTGGATTACCATCTAAATCATAAAGTGGAGCAAAATCGGCAGTAGGAGTTTTCCCCAAGTCATAAGTTGGACCACCATCCAATGGCCCATCTCCCGAATTAACACACACAAGCTGTTCTCGTTCACCAGTATTAAATTTGACTGCGTCACCAACTTCAACTGGCCCAGCGAGATTACTCGTCCGCGCCAGCGCAGCGCCACTATGCAGCGTCATGATGACCGGAATGGCGACCGTGCTCTTGAGCAATCGCCTGCGCGCCGGCTGAGGAGCAGCAGCTGTTTGTCCCTGAATTTTTTCTTCTGTCACGTTAATCACCTTTCATGTAAAAAACATACAAAACTTAGGGAAATAAAATATCGCCAGTATAACAACAGGAAGCCAATAAAGTCTGCTGTTGTACTTTTAACATGCATATTTCGTACCATACCGTAAAGAATAATTTAATACCATAAAAAACATGAAGATAAAAACCACTCCCGGCCATGGCTGATCAGTAATCCACAAAAGTGTAAAATTATTCGACATTCATTGTCTCATAGCATCTGCCCGCTCGCCGGGAAAAGAACGCTCTGTACCACTACAATTCCCGATTATCCCTGACTCAGCTCATTCGGCCATTGCACAACGGCAGAAAGTGGAAAAAATTCCGACGCGGCCGAAATCCTCATGGAATGTTCGCATCCGGCAGCATCTCCGTTTTTTCCTGATAACTCTTTCCATCCTCTTCCTGGCGTTTGTAAAACACGTAATACAACACGGGCAATACCAGCAATGTCAGAATCGTTGAAGAAAGGATACCACCAATCACGACCGTGGCCAGCGGACGCTGTACCTCAGCGCCAAGACCAGTTGCCAGTGCCATGGGAATGAACCCGACAGCATCGGTGAGCGCTGTCATCAGCACCGGGCGCAATCTTGTGAGCGCACCAATTTGTACGGCATCCACCAGGGCGCGGCCTTCCTGGCGTAATTCGCGGATGAAAGTCAGCATGACCAGCCCGTTGAGCACTGCGATTCCTGACAGCGCAATGAATCCAACCCCGGCTGAAATGGACAGCGGAATGTCACGCAGCCATAGCGCCAACACCCCTCCCGTCAGCGCGAACGGCACACCGGTGAATACCAGCAACCCATCCCGGAAATTGCCGAATACGGTATAAAGCATCATAAAAATCAATACCAGCGCAACCGGTATCACGATCTGCAAACGTTCCGCCGCTGAAATCATTTGTTCGAACTGACCGCCCCACACCAGCCAGTAACCCGGTGGAATCCGAATTTTTTCATTGACCAGCGTTTGTACTTCTCTGACGAAGGAGCCCAGATCACGCCCTCGCACATTAGCCGTCACCACCACTCGACGCTTGCCATTCTCGCGGCTGATCTGGTTCGGCCCCTGCATGATTCTGAAATCAGCCACCTCACCCAGCGTCACAAAAGCGGTTGAGCCAGCCAGCGGCAATTGTCCGGCCAGCAATCCTCCCTGTGTGCCAGGTTGAACCGGCAAACCAAGGGGTAAATAACGCAACGCTTCAATATCGGCCCGCAACGATTCAGGCAGACGCACCTGCAATTCAAAACGGCGATCCCCTTCGAAAATCAACCCGGCACTTTTACCCCCCACTGCGATAGCCACTGCATCCTGCACATCGGCAACATTCAGCCCATAACGCGAAATATTGGCACGATCGGCCCGGATGGATAACACTGGTAATCCGGTCACCTGTTCCACTTTCACATCCG
Source organism: Nitrosomonas europaea (assembly GCF_900167395.1). GTDB lineage: Bacteria > Pseudomonadota > Gammaproteobacteria > Burkholderiales > Nitrosomonadaceae > Nitrosomonas > Nitrosomonas europaea. Next base: position 40,086 of record NZ_FUWK01000019.1, on the reverse strand, counting down.
CAGCGCCTGGCACGGTTGCAACCAGTGCTTCGATATCCTCCCCCAGGGCAAGCAGCTTATCCAGATCATCACCGAATACCTTGATGGCGACATCGGCACGTACTCCTGAAATCAGCTCATTGAAGCGCATTTCGATCGGCTGAGTAAATTCATAGTTGTTACCCGGAACTTGCAACACCGCTTTCTCCATTGCAACAATCAGTTCATCTTTGGTCCGGTACTGTTCAGACCACTCCGATTGCGGCCTGAGCGTGACAAAGATATCCGCTACGCTGGGTGGCATTGGGTCGGTCGCAACCTCGGCCGTTCCAATTTTGCTGAATACCTGCTCCACTTCCGGAAACGACTGAATCACTTTTTCCAGTTCCCCCTGCATGGCAATGGCAGTGGAAAGGCTGGTACCGGGAATACGAATTGCGTGCAGTGCAATATCACCCTCATTCAGGCTGGGTACAAATTCACTGCCCAGACGTGTAGCGAGCAACACTGATAACCCCATTACCACTGCGGCAACGGTGATAGTCAGGCCCTGATTACGCATCACCACCACCAGCATCGGCTGGTAGAAACGTTTACACCATACGACGATCCGGCTTTCTTCATCTGCCACTTCGCCGGTCAGAAACAGGGCAACGGCTGCCGGCACGAAAGTGACTGACAGAATCAGCGCACCCAGTAATGCTACCACCACGGTAAATGCCATGGGATGAAACATTTTGCCTTCCACGCCAGACAGCGCAAAAATCGGCAGATAGACAATCATGATGATCATCTGTCCGTAAATCAGCGCGCGCCGTACCTGTTGCGTGGCTGTAAACACCAGCTTCAGCCGTTCTTCCCGGCTCAATGCCCGCCCCAGCCTTGCCTGTTCCTGCGCAAAACAGCGGATGCTGTTCTCGATGATGACGATGACACCATCGACGATGATGCCAAAATCCAGCGCCCCCAGACTCATCAGGTTGGCACTGACATGATTGACGACCATGCCGCTGAATGTAAACAGCATCGACAGCGGGATGACGAGTGCCGCGATCACCGCCGCACGAAAATTACCGAGAAACAGGAACAGTACGACGATGACGAGCGCGGCGCCTTCGATCAGATTGCTGGAAACGGTATGAATCGTGCCGTCGATCAGTGTGGTTCGATCATAAACAGGAACGACCACCACCCCAGCCGGCAGTGAGCGGCCGATTTCCGTCAGTTTCCCGGCAACCGCATGGGCCACGGTACGACTGTTTTCCCCGATCAGCATAAGGGCGGTTCCCAATACCGTCTCTTCACCATTACGGGTGGCAGCACCTGTACGTAATTCCTTGCCAATCAGTATATCGGCCACATCCTTGATGCGTAACGGAGTTCCCTGCCTGCTGCCCAGCGTAATCTCACCGATTTCATCCAGATTGCTGACCTGGCCGGGCAAACGTACCAGATACTGCTCGCCCCGTTTTTCGATGTAACCTGCCCCCAGATTAAGATTGTTACGCTCGAGCGCCGCCACGATTTCCTGCAGCGTCAATCCGTAAGCGACGAGTTTTTCCGGGTAGGGAGTAACGTGGTACTGTTTGACGAACCCGCCGATGGTGTTGACTTCGGTCACGCCTTCCACCATGCGTAATTGCGGCCGAATGATCCAGTCCTGGATTTCGCGCAGATCAGTAGACGTGTAGGCAGTTCCATCTGGTTTGCGTGCGTCCGGAATACTTTCGACTATCCACATGAATATCTCGCCCAGTCCGGTGGAAATCGGCCCCATTTCAGGTTCGATACCGGCAGGCAATTGCCCCCTCGCTTCCTGAATACGCTGACTAACCAGTTGTCGGGCAAAATAAATATCTGTTCCTTCCCGGAATACTACCGTCACCTGGGATAATCCATACCGCGATAATGAGCGCGTGTAATCCAGCCCGGGCAACCCTGCCATGATGGTTTCAACCGGGAAAGTGATGCGCTGCTCGACTTCCATGGGTGAATAACCTGGCGCTGCGGTGTTGATCTGCACCTGCACATTGGTAATATCGGGCACGGCATCAATCGGCAGTTTCTGGTAGCTGTACAAACCCAGTGCCGCCATCGCCAGCACTGCCAGCATGACCAGTCCACGATGCCGGATCACTGCTGCAAGCATACGTTCAAACATGAGTGACCTCCCCGACCAGATCACGGTAGCAGCCAGCAGAACAAAAAGAAATCAGACTGGTAAACACAATAATCGGGCAGCACGGAAGATCAACCGGTATTTCCTCAGTGATCATGCGCGGCTCCTGCTTTACCCAGCTCTGACTTGATGATGAAACTGTTACTTACGGCATAACGCTCGCCTGCGAACAAACCTTCGATCACCTCGGCCATCCGGTTATCACTGCGCCCCAGTTTGAGCGGACGCATTTCGAAATAATCGCCATAACGGCCAAATACGACTGACTGGTCACCGATTGTCTGAATCGCTTCCAGCGATACTGCCACCGGAACTTCGGCTGCTTCGGTCTGCAAATCAGCTTTGACGAACATGCCAGGCCGCCATCGTTCATCCTGATTATCGAGCTGCACCCGTGCAACCGCTGTACGAGTCTGTTCGTCGAGCAGCGTCGTCACATAGGTGACTTCTCCCTCCCGCGTCAGATCATAGGCATTTGCCCGGATGACGGCACGCTGGCCCACATGAACCTGGTGCAGATTGCCGGGAAAAACCCTGACAGCCGCCCAGATCGTGGAAATGTCGGCGATGATAAATGCCGTTTTATCCTCCTTGACGACTTCTCCGGTAACGATCGCTTCATCGATGACAATTCCGGAAATGGGAGAGCGGATTTCATAACGGGCAAGATTTTTCCCGGATAAATCGGATTTCGGCTGCACACCCAGTGCCAGCAAACGTTCAGCCGCCAGCTGGGTGGTAATACTGGCTTCTTCCCGCTGCTGCCGGGCAGTGAGGTAATCCTGTCTGGCAGTAATCTTCTCCCGCCATAACTGTTCTTCCCGATCATAAATCGTTTGCGCCAATGTTTGTCGCCTGCGGGCAAGCAGGTACTGGCTGTGCAGATCAGCCAGCATGGCGCTTTCCATGACAGCAAGCACCTCACCTTTTTTCACCCGCTGCCCGTGGTGGCGTTTGATAGACACCACCATACCGGGCAGACGAGGAACTACATGCACAATATTATGTTCATTGAAGATGATTTCACCCGGCAGGGTAATCTCCGAGCGGATGACAGCAGGACCGGCCGTGGCCAGCTCGATATCGCTGCTTTGCATCATCGTATCGGACATTTCCACTCGTGCCTCGACCTGGCTGTGATTCCAGCGATAGGCCTTGCCCTGATACTCAGCAGCGACGACCAATTCGAAAGAATGCGGCTCTTCCACTTCCTGGTCACTGATCAGATAGTCGCTTTCCGGCCGGAAATGAAACAGTTGCGCCGGCCTGCCAAGGCGTGACAATGCCACCGTTACCTTCATCTCTGCGGGTGACAAGGATTGCTTCTGCCAGTATGGATAGATTCTGAAGTGTGGAAACACACCCTCTTCATGGATGATCAGTTCCAGGCTCAAATCGTCTTTCGTAAATAATTCCCCGCCCCTGGATCCGGTTGCTGATCCGGATTCAGTTTCCGGCTCCGCAGAAGAAAATCGCTCTACGATATCCGGCAATCCGGATCCGCCGATCAGCAGCCATGTTCCCAGCAGGATACCGGCCAGAATAACCGCTACGATGGGTAACCGTCCGGTAACGTTCATTGATTATGCTCCTTCCCTTGATTGTTGAGTCTCGTTGAATCCGTAGCTGAATCAGCAAGCGGTGCTGCAATCAACTGCTCGATCGTGTTGACCAGGCGCTGATAATTGGCCAGCGCCCGCACATAAAGAATGCGATTCTGAAAAAAAGTACGCTGAGCATCCAGCATTTCCAGAAAACTGAATTTGCCCAGTTGATACCCCCGGTTGGTGATCTCGAAGGCATTCTGTGCACCCGGCAGCACTGCATCATGTAACACCCTGATTTCATTCCGGGCTGCCAGCAGACTCTCGTAGTTACGTACAAACTCAGTCCTGAGCTGCAATTCGACCGACATCCGTTCATCCATTGCCTTGTTCAGGCGCTGGCGAGCTTCCAGCTCATTCCCCTGATTACGGTTAAAAATCGGAATGGGAATCGACATCCCCACCACGGCAGTAGTATCATCCGTTCCCAGATAACGCCGAATACCCGCATCGACCGTTATATCAGGAATTTTCCTCGCTTTTTCCAGCTCGACCATCGCCTCGCGTTGTGCAACATTCTTGAGACTTTGCCGCACGACCGGGTTTTCTTCGAGGCGCTTTACCAGCTGATCAAACTCCGGTATCTCGACGAATGATTCCAGTTCTCCCAGCACCCGGTCGAATCGAGGTTCTGCTTCACCCCAAAGTAAGGCGAGCTTCGTTCTGGCGGCTGACAGGCTGCGCCGGGCCTGTTCCAGCTCGATGCTTGCAGTGGATAGCGCAACTTTCGAACGAATTGCCTCCATGGGCGGTGCTTTCCCGGCTTCGACCCGTTTAACCACCGTCTCCATCGCAACCTGGACCAGATGCAAGGTATCGTCCATTACACTCACCTGCGCCTGATTTTCCAGCACATCGACAAAGGCACTGGCGGTACGTGCAATGATTTCCAACCGTTTGGCGGCATGAGCCTGATCGGCCAGTTCCTGCCCAAGCGTTGCTACATTCACCCGGGCCGGCCGCTTACCGCCAAGTTCAATCAACTGACTGATACGGAAAGTCGCAAATTTCTGAATGGCACTATTGGAAGAGTTGATGTCTTCCGCTTCGATACTGAACTCCGGATTATTGAACAGACCGGCCTGTAATTTCGTACCTTCATGAGCGGCTATTTCTCTGGAAAAAGCGGATAACTCAGGGTTATTCTGCAAAACCAGTTGCAGCACCTGTCGCAAGGTAAGATCCCCTTTTTCACTGATACCACCTGCCTGTACATCCGCGGTCGGCGCTGCAGCATTTGCGAGCGCCACGCCATAATTCTGGATAGACATCATTCCTGTCAGTACGAACGCCAGGAAAAATATCGCCCCCCCCTGGTGAAATGACCCGGGTCTTCTTTCTACCTGATATTCCATCATGATGATTGATAACGAAGTCATGCTGTGAAAACACGTCGAACGTGACACAGCGAATAAACCGGATTGCCGAACGGCCAACCCGGTGGCTACCCGGCTCTGCTGCAGTTTCAGCCAGCCAGGACTGGATCAGGAAAGTAATCGGGGAGGGTGGTAAAGACGGTCGGGAATCGTTTCCGGAAAAGAGCTGTCAGCAATTTCCGGTGTCATCTCCCTCACGTCAGCAGTATTTATCTGCAATGATGCGGGCAGGTAAAACGGTTGAAACTGGCCGGCAGCGTGCAGACACAAGTGAGTAGCGGCATCCAGATCAACACTGTCATCAAGCGCGTGGTGCAGCTCAAGATGCGCATCGGGATACATCAGAAACAACTCCCTGTAATGATGATGCGCCAGTTCATGCGTGAACACCTTACCATTGAATGACCATCCGAACGTATTTGTCAGCATGCTGACAAGAAATGCCAGAATGATCAGCCTGGCAGAGGAAGGTTTATTCATTATCACCAACGGAAAGTTTATTCATCTGGAAAACAGCGACAGGTATCTACATTGGGCTGCTGCAATGTAACATGAAAATACGGATTCCGGCCATTCCACAGCCAGATGGAAAAATAGGGAAAATGGTTCAGCATTTGGACAGAGGATTGGCAACGCTAAAACAGTTCCACCTCCTCCTCCATCAACATCTCCACCAATGCTATCAGCGGCAGTCCGATCAGCGCGTTAGGATCTTCCCCGGTAATGCGTTCAATCAGAGCGATCCCCAGACCTTCCGCTTTTGCACTGCCGGCACAATGGTAAGGTTGTTCCTTTGCAAGATAGTGCTCGATCTGACTGTCGCTCAACTCGCGATACTTTACCGAACACGGTATGACACGCGCCTGCAGACGGGTTGTACGACTGTTGAACAGGCATAGTGCCGAATGAAAGATGACTTCCCTGCCACGCATCAAACGGAGTTGTTGGACAGCATTTTCATGACTCAATGGTTTGCCCAGTTGTATTTCCCCCAGGGCTGCAACCTGATCTGCTGTGATGATAAGTGCATCAGGAAACAGCTTTGCTACCGCATGTGCCTTTTCTTTTGCCAAACGCAACGCAGTTGTCCCAGGCGCTTCCCCAGGCAAAGCAAACTCGTCGACGGCCGGACTTGCGGTTTCAAAAGGTATCTGCAGACGCTGCAGCAGTTCACACCGGTAAACCGAGCTGGAACCCAGTATAAGCGGAGGGTAATTCGTGCGATTTTTCAAAATATTATAGTAATATGCCGATTTGTGATTTTGACACTTTATTATAAAAAATATAACATGCGCGCCTTATGTTCGACCAACTTGTCATAGATGCACTGGATTTTGTCCGCAGTGGCAAATCACTTCAGGGAAATGTCCCCCTGCTCAATCTTGAGCGTCTAAGAGATTATCTGACAAACTCAGCGGGAGAATTGGCTTATCTGGTCACCGGATTACTGGATGAACGTGACAGGCCGCTGCTGAAAATGTCAGTCAACGGAATCATCGACTTGAGTTGCCAACGCTGTCTGGAAAAGATCGAATACACACTCGATGTGAAGACAGCACTGCTTCTGGCCCGAAACGAGGATGAGTTGTCACGTTATGACGAAGATATGTTTGTGGATGCGATTTATGCTTCGAATGAACTCGATATTCTGGCTTTGATAGAGGATGAAGTGATTCTGAGCCTGCCGGTTTCCCCTCGTCATGAAGATACCGCCGGGTGTCACCCGTCAACTGGAACCGGAATACATGAAGCCGCCGTAAAAGAACATCCTTTTACCGTGTTGGCGTCACTGAAGCAATCACATTGAACCGGTACTTTTATAAGTCGTTTTTACTCTGGAGTTAAACATGGCTGTACAACAAAACAAAAAATCCCCCTCCAAGCGCGGGATGCATCGCTCTCACGATGCGCTGACCAATCCTCCGCTCGCGATCGAACCCACTACCGGGGAAATCCATTTACGGCATCACATCAGCCCGAACGGGTATTATCGCGGCAAAAAAGTAATCAAAACCAAAAACGACGATTGATGGTACCTGCCCATACTGCATTAGCCCTGCTGTCAGATCCTTCTTGACAAGTGAATATAACGGTAGCAATTGATTGCATGGGTGGCGATCACGGTCCGCATATCACAGTTCCATCAGCTGTTGAATACATGCATCACGACTGCGAAACCAACATTATTCTGGTTGGTAAACCCGAGGTCATTTCTAGAGAATTGGATGCGCTTAAGGTATCGCCCGGCTCGCGGCTCAGATTACACCCGGCGAACGAAGTCGTCGGCATGGATGAACACCCGGCTGTTGCCTTGCGCAACAAGAAAGATTCTTCGATGCGTGTAGCACTCAACCTGATTAAAAGTGGTGAAGCACAGGCATGCATCAGTGCAGGAAATACAGGCGCATTACTGGCCACTTCCCGATTTGTGCTCAAAACCATCCCGGGAATAGACCGACCCGCACTGGCAGTTATCCTTCCAACCATTTCAGGGCATACCTACGTGCTGGATCTGGGAGCAAACGTAAACTGTACAGCTGAACATTTGCTTCAGTTTGGCATAATGGGAGCAACACTGGTTTCGTCAGTCGAGAACAAACCCAATCCAAGTATCGGCCTGCTGAACGTTGGTGAGGAAGACATCAAAGGTAATGATGTAGTCAAGCGGGCAGCAGAGTTGTTTCGTTCCAGCGGTTTGAACTTTTATGGCAACATCGAGGGGGATGACATTTACCGCGGGACGACCAATGTAGTAGTATGCGACGGCTTTGTCGGCAATGTCGCACTCAAAACTTCGGAAGGGCTGGCTCAAATGCTGGCAAGTTACCTGCGTGAAGAGTTCAGGCGTTCCTTATTCAGCAGGCTGGCAGGACTGGTGGCCTTACCGGTGATCAATGCCTTCAGGCGGCGGGTTGATCACCGCCAGTATAATGGAGCGAGTCTGCTGGGGTTACGGGGTGTTGTCATCAAAAGTCACGGATCAGCCGACAGCTACGCCTTCCGCTGTGCCATCAGGCGTGCGGTAGAAGAAGTACGTGGTGGCACGTTACGGAACATCGTCGAGCATATTGAGACATTGCGAAACAATATTGAACAAAACATCGCACAACCGGTATCGATAGAGTGAACATGACCATGTATTCACGGATCATTGGCACCGGCAGTTACCTGCCGGAGAAAGTTCTGACCAATCAGGACCTCGAATCGATGGTTGATACCAGCGATGAATGGATACGGACGCGTACCGGTATCGAACGACGGCATATTGCTGCAGAAGGCCAGATGGCAAGTGATCTTGCGCTGGAAGCGAGCCGGAATGCCATTGAGGCTGCAGATATCCAGGCAAAGGACATCGATCTGATCATCGTCGCAACGACGACACCGGACATGATCTTTCCAAGCACAGCCTGTATTCTGCAGAACAAGCTTGGTATGTCCAACGGGCCGGCCTTTGATGTGCAGGCTGTCTGCAGCGGATTCATTTATGCACTGGCCACGGCAGACATGTTTGTCAGCTCCGGGAAAGCGCGTAATGCGCTGGTTGTTGGTGCTGAAGTCTACTCTCGTATCATGGACTGGAACGACCGCAGTACCTGTGTCCTGTTTGGTGACGGTGCAGGAGCAGTGATTCTCACTCGTGATCAGAAACCGGGGATCCTTTCATCCCATCTGCATGCAGATGGGAGTTACAGCCAGGTTCTCACAGCACCTGCGTCGATCCATTCCGGTAAAATACAAGGGACCCCTTTCATTACCATGGAAGGCGGTACAGTCTTCAAATTCGCGGTCAAAGTCCTGGAAGAAGCCGCACTGGAAGCACTGCAAGCGAATCAGCTGCAACCTTCCGATATCGACTGGCTGATTCCACATCAGGCCAATATTCGCATCATTACCTCGACAGCAAAGAAACTGGGTATCCCTGAAGAAAAAGTGGTAGCAACGGTTTCACAACACGGCAACACCTCGGCTGCTTCCGTTCCACTGGCACTCGACCAGGCAGTACGTGACGGTCGTATCCAACCGGACCAGCATATCGTGCTGGAAGGTGTAGGAGGAGGATTCACCTGGGGATCAGTTCTGGTACGCTGGTAAAATATGAAAGCCGCTTTCGTTTTTCCCGGACAGGGATCTCAGTCAGTTGGTATGATGAATAGCTATTCCGAGCTGCCATCGGTACGTGGAACTTTCAATGAGGCATCGGATATCCTGCAACAGGATCTATGGTCGCTGGTCAGTAACGGACCTGAAGACAGTCTGAATCTCACTACCAATACCCAGCCTGTCATGCTGGCTGCAGATGTATCCATTTACCGGGCGTGGCAACAGGCAGGGGGAATTGAGCCGCATTATCTGGCCGGCCACAGTCTTGGTGAATACGCTGCGCTGGTTGCAGCTGAAGTACTCACTTTTACTGATGCCCTGAAACTGGTTCGTTATCGTGCAAAAGTCATGCAGGAAACCGTTCCCGAAGGAACCGGAGGCATGGCAGCTATTGTCGGACTAGATGATGATATCGTCTCTTCAGTATGCACCGAAGTAATAAATGCGATGCCAGATACATCGCTTGAACCGGCAAATTTCAATGCGCCCGGCCAGGTGGTGATTGCCGGCCATTCCCAGGCAGTTGCCCGAGCAGTAGTGCTCGCAAAATCAAAAGGAGCAAAGCTGGCGGTCATACTGCCAATGAGTATTCCTTCACACTGCTCGCTCATGCAATCGGCAGCAGAAAAGTTTGCTCTTCTACTGGAAGAAATTGCGCTGCAACCTCCCCGCATTCCTATTTTGCATAATGCTGACGTCCAGCAACATTCTGAAACCGCTTCCATTCGTGAGATACTTGTGCGCCAGCTCTATCGTCCGGTTCGCTGGACAGAGACCATTCAGGCCATCGCGGCACAGAATGTAAAATATGTCGTGGAATGCGGTCCGGGTAAGGTGCTGTCCGGACTGAACCGGCGCATCGATAAGAATCTGGAAAATATCGCGCTGACCGATTCCGGCTCACTTCTCAAAACGGTAGAAACGTTGAAATAATACGTCGGCAATATACCATCAGAAATAGTCATTCCAATTACTCACAAATTCTCGGATGCTACTGGAACATAAAATCGCACTGGTAACGGGCGCAAGCCGTGGAATCGGCAAAGCTATCGCACTTGAGCTGGGAAAGCATGGCGCTACCGTCATCGGAACCGCCACTTCCGAAACTGGAGCCGGCCATATCAGTCAGTATCTCAGCGAAGCTCGCATTTCGGGGATGGGGCTGATCATGGATGTCAGCAACATCGAGCATATCAAGAGTGGTATTGAGACCATACAACAATCACTGGGAGATGTTGCAATACTGATCAACAACGCCGGTATCACACGAGACAACCTGCTGGCCCGCATGAAGGACGATGAATGGGATAACGTTATCCAGACCGATTTGAAATCCGTGTTCTGTCTCAGTCGTGCCGTACTGCGCACCATGATGAAAGCACGCAGCGGTCGGATCATCAATATCTCATCAGTAGTGGGCGCAACCGGAAATCCTGGACAAACCAACTATGCAGCGGCCAAGGCTGGGATGATCGGTTTCAGCAAGTCACTCGCAAAAGAAATTGGCAGCAGAAACATCACTGTGAACTGTGTAGCTCCAGGCTTTATCGATACCGATATGACCCGTTCTCTTTCGCCAGATCAACAACAATCACTGATTCAGCATATCCCTCTCGGAAGATTCGGGCGCCCTGAAGATGTCGCTGCGGCTGTCGTTTTTCTGGCTTCTCCGGCAGCAGACTATATCACTGGAGCCACACTTCACGTCAATGGCGGAATGTATATGGAGTGAGCGGGTTATGGACATTTTTATCCAGGCCCTCTCAAAACCGGGAAAGGTTCAATATTTTTTGCAGCAACACAAAGTGCTTTACTTGCAGAACTGGGCAGGTATTGCCGGTAGTTTGAAATTTGTTAAACTTGTGAGAGTTTCTTTACCTGAAAAGGATGGGTGTATCAATGGAAATTACTGAAATAGAGCAGCGCATCAAAAAAATCGTAGCCGAGCAATTGGGCGTCAACGAATCAGATGTCAAAAATGAATCTTCCTTTGTCAGCGATCTGGGTGCAGATTCACTGGATACTGTTGAGCTGGTCATGGCGCTCGAAGAAGAGTTCGAATGCGAAATTCCTGATGAGCAAGCTGAAAAAATCAATACGGTTCAGGAAGCGATCGATTTCGTAGCAGCCAACGCAGCTCAGTAAAAACAGTTTTTTCAATGATTCATTGGAGTCGTTTTGTCCAAACGTAAAGTAGCCATTACCGGGTTAGGCATAATTTCACCCGTCGGCAATACGGTTTCTGAAGCATGGGAAAACGTCATTGCCGGAAAATCCGGTATTACACGAATCACGCGCTTCGATGCATCAGACTTTTCCTCGAAAATTGCAGGAGAAGTCAACGGATTCGACATAACAGAGTACCTCTCCGCCAAAGAAGCGCGCCGTATGGATATATTTATCCAGTACGGAATGGCGGCTGCCATCCAAGCTATCAGAGATGCCGGCATCAGTGATGTAAGCGGGTTCAACGCAGATCGTATTGGTGTGAACATCGGCTCCGGGATCGGCGGCCTGCCCATGATTGAAAATACCGATGCTGCCTATCATGCTGGCGGCCCCCGGAAAATCTCCCCCTTCTTCATCCCTAGTACCATCATCAACATGGTAGCCGGTAATCTGTCTATCATGTTCGGGTACAAAGGGCCCAATCTTGCCATCGTTACTGCCTGTACAACTGCCACGCACTGTATAGGCAGTTCTGCCAGAATGATCGAATATGGCGATGCTGATATCATGGTCTGCGGGGGTACGGAATCATGTGTTACACCACTTGCTGTCGGTGGATTTGCTTCAGCACGTGCCTTGTCATCGAACAATGATGACCCGGCGGCAGCAAGTCGACCATGGGATCTCAAAAGAGATGGATTCGTTCTGGGAGAAGGAGCAGGTATTCTCGTTCTGGAAGAGATGGAGCATGCCAGAAAACGTGGTGCAAAGATTTATGCGGAACTGGCCGGATTCGGTATGAGTGCAGATGCTCATCACATGACTGCACCCTGTGAAGATGGAGAAGGCGCAGCCCGTTGCATGACAAATGCATTGTCTGATGCGCAAATGCACGCTGATGAGCTTCATTACATCAATGCACACGGAACATCGACTCCATTGGGAGATATTGCAGAAACGATTGCAGTCAAGCGCTGCTTTGGTGAACATGCAAAAGATCTGGCAGTCAGCTCCACCAAATCGATGACCGGGCATTTATTGGGTGCTGCAGGAGGTGTAGAGGCAATTTTTTCTGCTTTGGCTGTTTATCACCAGATTGCCCCTCCCACTATCAATCTCGATGACCCGGATCCTGCATGCGATCTGGATTATGTGCCCAACAATGCCAGAGAAATGAAAATTGATGCAGCTCTGTCGAACTCGTTCGGGTTTGGCGGAACTAATGGCACACTAGTCTTCAGAAAAATCTGAATATCATTTCCGGAATTTTCGGAATATGTTATTTGGAAATAATCGAATTCCAGATTGGGATGACTGGTTATGCTTTCTCCGGGGTGTAAAGGCATAACCAGTTGAGCGAACATCCGAGTGTGCTGACATGCCTAAATCAACACGTTTTCTGAAACTCACCAGTTTCGTTCTTATTGTCATTCTGGTTGGCAGTACGCTGTTTTCAGTATGGTTCTATCGACTGGCTACAACTCCGTTGAATCTCCCTGCAGTACCCAGTGAATTTTCAATTGAGCCCGGAAGTGGGTTACACCGTATTGCCGGACAATTGGCCGAAGCAGGTATCCTTTCCAATGAATGGTCTTTCATATTGCTTGCCCATATCACCGGATACAACGCATCACTCAAGGCTGGGGATTATCAGCTTACCGAGAAGCTGTCACCGTTAGACCTGCTGAAATATCTCACCCGGGGAAAGGTCAGGCAATATGCGATCACCTTTCTTGAAGGATGGACCTTTTCTCAATTCAGAAAAGCTCTGGACGAACATCCTGCTCTCCGGCATGACTCCGACAAACTCAACGACTCAGAATTACTGCGCGCAATCGGAGCAAAAGAATCTCATGCTGAAGGTCTTTTCTTCCCGGATACTTACTTCTTTACCCGAAACAGCAGTGATCTGACCATTCTGAAACGTGCCTACCAGGCCATGCAGCAGCACCTCGAAACAGTGTGGCTTGCACGACAGGAATTTCTCCCGTTAAAAGATCAGTATGATGGCCTGATTCTGGCTTCGATCATAGAAAAAGAAACCGGAGCAGATAATGAGCGCACCCAGATTGCCGGTGTATTCATCAACCGTCTGCGTCACAATATGAAACTCCAGACTGACCCGACTGTAATCTACGGGATGGGTAACAAATTTGATGGAAACCTGCGCAAGATCGATCTTCAAACCGACCATGAATATAATACTTATACTCGCTTCGGCCTGCCGCCCACTCCCATTGCCATGCCAGGCCTGGCTTCCATCCGGGCAGCCTTTAATCCTGCAATTACTGATGAACTTTATTTTGTTGCCAGAGGTGACGGAACTTCCCACTTCTCATCCACACTTGAAGAGCATAATCGTGCCGTCCTGAAATATCAGAAATCATCCATAAAGCATTCTGTCCATTAACAGCGAACCTCCTGCCAATACACTGTTCATCCTGGAGAAAACGCCCCAATTCCTGATCACCAGGGCTTCGGGGAGCAACCTGAGCTTAACATGTCATTTTCACTCATTATTCCCACCCTGAACGAAGCTGAAAATATCGATCCGCTGTTATCAGGCATTTTTTCTCTTGATACTCTGGGAAGCCAGTTCGAAGTCATTATCGTGGACGATGGTTCTACTGACGGCACGCCTGACAAAGTCAGACAATGGCAAAACACGCATAACGTGCGTCTGATCGAGAGGCGCGCACAACCTGATCTGACCGCTTCCATTCTCGATGGAACAGCGGTCGCCAGGTATGAAGTCATTGCCGTCATGGATGCTGATCTGAGCCACCCGCCGGACAAACTGGCCGCACTGATCCAGCCGATACTGGATGGTACCCATGACATCACCATCGGCAGTCGGTATATCGCTGGCGGCAATACTGTTGGCTGGCCCTTTTACCGGCTCTGGCTGTCACGAGCCGGTGGCTGGCTCGCACGCATCATTTGCGATGTAAATGATGCAACTTCCGGTTTTTTTGCTTTCCGGCGGGAATTGATCGGAAACATCACAAAAAATGCTCGCGGCTACAAGATCCTGCTGGAATTGCTGATGACCGGACAAGGCCGGTTGCGTGTAAAGGAAATACCCATCAGTTTCCGCGATCGGCTGCATGGCAATTCCAAACTTTCCCTCACCCACCATCTTGTTTATTTACTGCAACTCATCACCCTGGCGGGAGGAACCGTCTCATTCCACACAGCCAGCCGCTTTGCCATTGTCGGATTTCTGGGAGTCTTCGTCGACGTCCTGATTTTTCAGTGGATGACCGGGCACGGAGCCAGCCTGGCTTCGGCACATATTTCCAGTTTCATTGCTGCCGCCAGCTTCAACTACACCATAAATTCAAAATGGTCGTTCCGGCTGCATCACGCGGGTCATCTGCATTGGCAGCAATTCATCCGTTTCCTGACAGTTGGTGTATTTGCACTGCTTCTGAGAGGCGCTATCCTGGCCTGGCTGGTCTATACCTGGGGTATATCTGCTGAATGGGCAATTTTCCCTGCCATCCTGACAACAGCAATGGTGAACTACCTCGGCTCTGCTTTTTATGTATTCCCTCGGACAGAGCCCCCCGTTTCCACTGACACACGGTGGCGCGTTGCCTCTGTGGGGATCGTCTGTTTTGTCATCCTGTTACGCCTGGCCTACATGGATGTAGCGCAACTGATACCTGATGAAGCCTATTACTGGCAGTATGCACAACACATAGATCTGAGCTTTTTCGATCACCCCCCGATGGTTGCCTGGTTGATCTGGCTGGGAACCACGCTGGCTGGCCATAATGAGTTCGGAGTCAGAATCGGTGCTTTCCTGTGTGGATTGATTGCAATGGCTTATGTATTCGCGCTTGCGCGTAACCTTTACGACAAACCCACTGCCATGCGTTCGGTACTGCTGTTTGCCATCGTACCATTCGGTTTTGCAACAGGGCTGGCAATGACACCGGATGCTCCACTGATTGCAGCCTGGGCTGCCACACTCTATTACATGGAACGCGCCTTGCTTGCCAATCAGAGCCAGGCATGGCTTGGAGTCGGCATTGCTTTCGGGCTGGGGATTTTATCCAAATATACGCTTGGTCTGCTTGGCATCGCCGCATTGATTTATGCTGTCCTGGATCCTGTTGCGCGCCGTTGGTTGCTCCGTCCTCACCCTTATCTCGCTATATTGATTGCACTGATCCTGTTCAGTCCGGTAATTATCTGGAACATGGAAAATGACTGGGCTTCCTTCCTGTTCCAGACTGGCAGAGTCGGGAATACACAACATACGTTTGCCACACATCTATTGATACTCCAGATTGCAACCGTACTTACCCCGGTTGGACTGATTGCTGCTGTATTTGCGTTACGATCCATTTCCCTGAGTTACTGTCAGGCTCCCCGAAAATATCTCTTCATCGGCATATTCACCGGGGTTCCCTTACTGGTTTTTCTGGCAATCAGCACTTTCGATCCTCTGCGTTTTCACTGGACCAGCCCCCTCTGGCTGGCACTGATACCTACCATGGCCTGGATGATCGGCCAGAATGATGTGCCCATGGGCCTCTCTGCGCGACTTCGTGCTGCCTGGCAACCGATGATCGTCCTGTCATTACTGACTTATGCCTTCATCCTGCATTACGTCACACTGGGAATACCAGGATTACCTTACCAGTTCCTGAGCGAGCATTATTTCTGGAAAGAAGCTACAGCAGAAGTCGAGAAAATTGCTGATGAAATCAGGCAAACAACGGGAGAAATGCCAATCGTGATCGGAATGAGTAAGTGGTCGACCGCCAGTGCACTTGCATTTTATAAGGACACGCCTGCCCTGGATATCCGGTCACGCAACCTGTTTGGTCAACACGCCGCCATGTACAGCTTCTGGAATCGTGTCGAACCTCCTTCTGATCAACCGATACTACTGATCGGGATGAAACAGCAGGCATTGGAATCCAGTAATGCAACGGGAAATTTTGAGAACGGGTTAATCAATCTGGGAAAGATACATTCTCGCTCCATCTATCGACACGATGGCGTTTTATTGCGGACACTTTATTACAGGGTGGCTGCAGGATATCGTGGCAACTTCAACCCACAACCAGCGCCAGCCGATGCAAGAACCAGGCAATATTCACCTGAGATTGTCAGGTTCAATGGTTATGACCAAAGAACAACCCTATCAGCCATATCGTACTGATTCCCAAGATGATGAGTGTGACCTGCTGAATGGTCGCTCTGATTTCCGGCCGTTTATGCAGACTGGGGATCAGATCGGACATCGCTACGTATATCATGCTTGCCGCAGCAATAGCGAGTATGGGCGCTATCATGTGATCCAGCTGGTATAGCATGAAATAACCCAGCAACCCGCCAAACAGTGTCGCCGCACCTGATAACAGATTGAGCCAGAGGGCACGCGCCCGGGTAAAACCCGAATTGAGCAAAATGATGAAATCTCCTGCCTCCTGCGGAATTTCGTGTGCAGTAATGGCAATGGCCGTAACGATTCCGAGTTGAATATCCGCCATAAAAGCCGTTGCAATCAGGATACCATCTACAAAATTATGAAAGGTGTCACCCAACACGATCATCATGCCACTGCGACCATGATCGTGGACATCTGATGACTTTATCTGTATAGCGGGTTCATGCGCCTCACATTCCGATAAATGACAATGGCGCCATAACAAAAGCTTTTCCAGAATAAAGAAAATAAGAATACCAAGCAGCAGGATCAACGTCAGTTGCTTGGGAGACTCTGTGAGCTCAAGTGCCTCAGGCAATGCATTCAGAAATGCTGCACCAAGAAGTGCGCCGATCGCGTAGGAAATTAATACAGAAATCCACTTATTACTGTGGACATTCAGGGCAAATAGTGCTGCCAGTCCAATACTCAGTAAACCACTGGCTAGGCTGGCAAAAATGATCCAGGCTAATACTGGCATAAGTTACGTACCCAGGATAATCAGAAACAGACAGAAATTACACACATGATTACTTACGGATCGCAGTACAAACAGGAAAGGATAAGATAAGAGGTTAATAACGATTTCCAGCTGAACTGAATTACATCAAGGAAGGCAATGGGGAAGGGAGTATTATTTATCGTACTCAGCCGGCAGACATTAACGGCGCAGTCACTGCATACCCGCAGGCTGCGTCATCCATAACAAACCAGCCATTCTTCCTGTTTTTCCATCACGGCGATAGGAATAAAATTGTTCAGGATTGCTGAACGTACATAAATCACCACCATAAACCTGATTTACCCCGGCATGAGATAGCCTCTGACGCGCCAGATCAAAGAGATTTGCATACCATTTTCCAGCCTCCTTGCCAGGCAAGAACGCACATGCTGCCCGGTGATCGTACTGAGTAAACACCTCTCGCACTTCGTCTCCGACTTCAAAGTGCCGTGAGCTGATTGCCGGGCCCAGCCATGCAATTATCCGATCGCTACTACTGAACCTGCGTAACTCTCTGACCGTATTTTCGATAACACCTCCGGCCAGTCCGCGCCAGCCCGCGTGGGCAACACCCACGACACTGCCAGCCATATCACACAATAAAACCGGCAAACAATCTGCCACCAGAACCGCACACACCACACCAGGGCGACGGCTCATCGCGGCATCGGCTTCAAGTTCAAGTGTTTCATTACTGGAATCCACCCAGACTGGCTGTGAACCATGGACCTGTGTCAGCCAGCGAGGATGGTCAGGCAGATATTGACGCAGTTGGTTACGGTTTTGTTGAACAATCAGCGGATCATCATCGACATGGCTTGCCAAATTCAGACCGGCATAAATTCCCCTGTTCTCAGCAGCCCCAATATTCCGGGTAGTAAATATGGCGTCAACATTCGCAGGAGCAGGCCAATCTGGCACAATCCAGTCAATCACAGGTAAGAACCTTTATCATCCAGCGACTCTTATGAGCGTAAGCCTAGTGGTAACCACATCTGCTCACTTACGCTACGATAGGATGCAGTTTAGAAAAAACATCACACACCTGATCAATCTGTTCAGTCGTATGGGCTGCATTGATGCTACAACGCACCAGTGACTTTCCTTCCGGTGCAGCAGGGGGCAATACCAGATTCACATAAATATCATGCTCCATCAGTCCATTCCACAGTGTAAGTGCCTGCCTGGGATTATCAAGCAAGATGGCCACGATGGGGCCGGGTTGCGGACCGAGACGATATCCGCTCTTTTCAAGGCTGGAATAAAGCCGATGAGCATTCTGCCACAAACGTTCACGTAATAAACGCCCCTCTTGCAACAGTTTCAAAGCAGCACGTGTGGAAGCAATAGTTGCCGGTGAAGGAGAAGCAGTGAATATATAGGGATGGCTTACATACCGGAGCTGGTCAAGCTGAGGGTGATTGCTGACACAAAAACCACCGATACCACATAAACTCTTACTGAAAGTTCCAGTTATGAAGTCGATCTCATCATTCATCCCGGTTTTCTCCACTAACCCCTGACCGGTTTCTCCCAGAACACCGAGTGAATGAGCTTCATCAAGCAGTAAAGTGCTCTGATAGGTATTTTTTATTTGCACAATCTCAGCCAAAGGAGCCTGATCTCCTAGCATGCTGTAAATACCCTCGATAATGATCAGTGTATTTCGACTGCGATCACCCAACCGACGAAGCCGTTTTTCAAGATCAGCCGGATCGTTATGCCGGAAGCGAATGATATCCGCCCCACTCAAAATACAGCCATCATAAATACTGGCATGGGCATCCCCGTCGATCAGCACGATATCACCCGCCCCTACCAATCCAGAAATCGTTCCTAAATTAGCCTGATAACCTGTTGTAAAAACAATACATTCACGATATTTATAAAATTCTGCAAACTCACGCTCCAGTGCTCGATGACCATAGTAATTGCCATTGGCCATGCGCGAACCGGTGGTACCGGTACCTTCCTGATCAATGGCCTGATGAGCGGCTTCTCTGCATTCTGGTGCGAAACTGAGCCCGAGGTAATTGTTGGTTCCCAGCATCAATACACGACGTTTGCCGATTCTTGCTTCGGTTGCCGAGTAGGATTCTTCTATAGGAATGCCAAAAGCCCCAATACCTTCGGGTAATTGTGCTTTCCTTGCCGCTGCGGCTGCATCAAGTTTTTCCAGCAGACTCATTGTGATAATGATTTTATTTTGTAGATCAGATTGGCGAGGTCCTGTACCGTCAGAACATCTACGAGTGTGTTCAGTGGAACGGATATATCAAACTGATCCTCGATTTCCATCACTAGATTCAACAGTTTGACCGAATCAATCGCTAAATGCGTGATGAGGTTCGTTTCCGGAGATACTTCCGTTTCAATCTCCGTAAAATTTGCCAGGCGCTGGCAAAGCAGTGCTGTAATTTGCTCTTGAGTTACTTCAGACATGAGATCAATCCCTGAACAGTTCATATCGACAAATCATTCCCGGATCAGGGAATATGAAAATACCCGGTATCAAAACAGAAGTGATACCCGCGAAAGCAATATATTGTCGACGAACATTTGGAATGCTTCAAGAATAAATATCCGTTACATTCTGACAAGCAGGGGCAACACCGTTTCCAGTTTAGTTACCGGAGACCAGCCAGCCAGTTCTCTCTTCAGAGAAGAAATATCGCACGTCCAGTCTGGATGCTGAAATTCCATCACTTTGCCCGGTGTCAGTATCGGAGCATAATTCAGGAGATGCGCCAGCCATAAATTAAAACGGGCTAGCATACGTATACCGCCCAAAGGTATCTGGAGACAATGCACCGGCCTGCTCAGAACTTGTTCAGCAAGCGCAGCGATGGACGTATAGTCATATCCGCCTGATGTTCCATCATCTATTTCATAAGTACCCTTCACAGGCTGCCCGGCCTCGAGCCAGTTATGAATGGCAGCAACCATATCGTCCACATGTATCAGGCCGAAACGGTTACCAGGATCTCCCGGCACGAGGAGAATACCATAGCGCATCGCCTGAAAAAATGGCTGCATCGCTTTGTCACCCAGACCGTAAACCGCTGCCGGCCTGAATACAGTCGATGCCAGTCCGGAGAATCCCGGGATCAGCTGCTCAGCCTCGAATTTACTCCGTGCATACCAGGAGAGATGGGGTTCACGCGCAGCCAGTGAAGAAATAAATAGGAATCTTGAACAGGAAGGTGCTCCGGAAGCAGCTCTTAATATATTTCTTGTTCCAGTCACGTTGGTTCGGGAAAAATCATCCCAGGATTTTCCTCTGATTGCTCCTGCACAGTGTATAACCGCTTCGGTACCAGAAACGAGGTCACACAATACACTGTCACAATTCATATCTCCACAAATCCATTCTACGAGTGGAAGATCCTGTCTGAAAGGTACTCGCCTGGCCAACGCACGAACCTTCCATCCGGACGCTGCCAGCTTGGCGATAAGAACTCGGCCGATAAACCCTGTGGCGCCCGTTAATGCGACAGTTCTAAACATGAAGCGTACTGAACATGAGAAGGAACTTCCATCTCCTTCTCGTGCGAAGATCTGGCCTTACCGATGGAAACTATGTTATCAGCCAGCGGTATGAATAGTCGTTGCTGCAGTGGGCTGTTCCAGATTTGCGCGCCGCAGGAATCCCTGACGTGCTGCAAAGCGTGACAACTTTCCTGAAGATGTCCGGGGCAATGTATGCGGCGGTACTAACTCAACCAGACAGCTTACCCCGAATGCCATATATACCATCTGCTGAAGTCTATTGATAAGCGATTGCCGGTCTACTGCCGATGCGAGTCTGCATTCAACAACCAGCACAACCGATGTCGAACCATCCTCATTACTGATTCCAAATGCAGAAGCTTCACGTGCCCTTACTTCCGGCTGTTGTTCAGCCAGCTCTTCCACATCCTGAGCTCGTATATTTCTACCATTGACGATAATGACATCCGTTCGCCGGCCTGTAATATATAAATCATCCTCGAACAGAAAGCCAATATCACCCGTATCCAACCAACCATCCGGTCTGATCGCTCTCGCGGTCTCTTCTGCGTTGTTGAAATACCCGTTCATTACACTCCCCCCCCTGACTAGAATACTTCCCACCGTCATGTGAGGGACCTCATGATCCGTGTCATCGACTATTCTGACCTCATGGCCTGGTAATGGGCGACCACAATTCACGAATTCATTATATTTTCTACCCTCTGCCTGGACTCTCACCGCAATCTTTTTCTCGATCAGGGTTCTGGCATCCACACGCAAACTCCTTGCTCCCCGGCTGATATCAGGGAAAGAGACGGCAAGGGTCGATTCAGCCAACCCGTAGCATGGTAGAAAAGCACGCTCATCGAAACCCGCAGCAGCAAATTTAGCTGCAAAGCTTTTCAATGTATCCATTCGGATCATCTCAGCACCGACACCGGCCGCTCGCCAGCAGCTCAAATCCAGATCAGCCAAATCTGATTCACGGGCACGCAGCGTACATAACTTGAGACCAAATGGTTGGCTGAAAGCAATAGTGCAGCGATTACGACTGATTAACTTAAGCCACTGCAGGGGGCGGACTGCAAAATCCCGGGTTGCCAGATAATCTACAGATAATTGGGCCGCCAAAGGGGCCAATACCAGACCAACCAAGCCCATATCATGATAAAAAGGAAGCCATGAAGCGCATCGGTCACCCAGCCGAACATCAAGACCATTGCAAACGATACCGCGCAAGTTGGTCATCAAAGCTCGCTCGGTAATGACCACCCCTCTTGGCAAACGAGTGCTGCCGGAAGTAAATTGCAGATAGGCGGTTTCATCTGGTGTATTGGGGGAAAACACTACGTCAGCTTCCGGCAGCAAATCAAGCTGTTCAGGTGTACCGCTCCATTTAAGTTCGCTACTTACCAGACTGCCAACCGCCTCATTGAGAAATTCAACGAAATCAAGATTGGCGACTGCAACGCTTGCCTTACTGCTCTCAAGCATACC
Organism: Nitrosomonas europaea; assembly: GCF_900167395.1. Classification (GTDB taxonomy): domain Bacteria; phylum Pseudomonadota; class Gammaproteobacteria; order Burkholderiales; family Nitrosomonadaceae; genus Nitrosomonas; species Nitrosomonas europaea. The sequence continues at coordinate 17,741 of NZ_FUWK01000019.1, read as the reverse complement.
TCTCAGTTGCTGTACATAGATTGCACGACTGCCAAGATTTACAGGTACCGGCATCGCAAATGGAACAAGGCCTGCAAACCGGCATGCAAAAAACAGCTCGATGAACTCCGGAGTAGTATCGGCAATCAGAGCAACCCGACTGTTACGCGCCAATCCAAGACCGGATAACCGTCTTGCGATTATTTTCGAGTTGGCACACAAGTCTTTGTATGCAAGTACAGATTTTAGATTACCTCTCGAATCGTAGAAATTGTACCCAGTTTCCCCTTGTGCAGCATACTCGAGCGACTCCACCAAAGTTGTAAAATCCGCTCTTTTCTGAGGCGATGAATTAACTGTAGGCGTTGGCACAACGACATCTATTCTGGAAGACAGGGAATTACTTTTTTGTACTGGCGGAACGCCCAACTTGGCTATTGTCGAACTCAAAATCTTCCCCTAGAAATATTTTCTGGCCAATTTACTGAATGGACTGAACGGATACTGTGATCACTCAACCTGTTTATAAGCAGCAACCAATCAACCAATAATTCACAGTCTGAGAACCTTACGCTTCCGACAAATGCGTAGTCTCTATTCCATGGTATATATGGGCTGCGAGCTTATAGGAGGGCCCCTTAACTGTCAAGAAAACATTACTTTCTGTTGTTTTATAGCAACAATCATAAAAAAACACCAAACACAATTAGCCTTCGATAATGATTCTTGCTCGCAACAATACCGCTACTTCGTCTGTAAAAAGCTAAAATCATTAGCTTTTGAATTTCATGCCGGATAAAATCATCGGCATTATAAATTGTTCACAACACGATATGAAATGAGGCATAAAGATAAGCAAAAGCTTGGAATCAGTTTATTACTGCTGTTTACGACATTACCAGCAGTGGTCCATGTTTATGCCGGGAGTTGGGTACGTCCGCCCGATGACATTGATATCTTCGGCCAGATGCAAACAGTAACCGCCAGCCGCGAAGAAACGCTACTTGATGTGGCACGCCACTATGGTATCGGCCAGGATGAAATGGTGCTGGCCAACCCCAATACAAACCGCTGGCTGCCTGAAGATGGAGCCGAGGTTGTATTGCCACTGCGTTTTATAATCCCGCAGGCTGAACGAATCGGCCTTGTCATCAATCTGCCGGAAATGCGGCTCTATTATTTTCCCAAACCAGCAAAGGGACAAAAGCCGGAGATCATTACTCATCCTGTCAGTATCGGCAGAATGGATTGGAATACACCACTAGGCAGAACTACCATTGTCAGAAAACAAAAAGACCCGACGTGGACACCGCCCCAATCTCTCAAAGCTGAGGCAATAGCAGAGGGTAAACCTCCACTGTCGGATGTCGTTCCGCCTGGCCCGGATAACCCTCTTGGACGATATGCGCTGTATCTCGGTCTGCCTGGCTATCTCATCCACAGTACCAATAAGCCATTTGGTGTAGGCATGCGTGTCACGCACGGCTGCATGCGTCTGTACCCTGAAGATATCGAAGAACTGTTCAATCTTGTACCTACAGGTACACCAGTACAAATCGTCAACCAGCCTGTCAAGCTGGGGTGGCAGGAAAACCTTTTATTCATCGAACTTCACCCGCCACTGGAAGAAGATGACACCACACCCTATGACTATGAGCAAAAAGTTCATAGTGCAATTGCAGAATTCCTTGAAAAAACAGCCAAAGATCCTGATGGAAGAATGACAAGGAATACCAGAATCAGCCCTGAAGCACTGGAATCGGCAATTCGGGCCAGAAATGGCATTCCGACCCTGATTTCGGAGAATCTGGAAAATTAGCTCTCAGATATATTTAACATCCAGAATTTCGTATTCTCGAACACCACCAGGTGCCTGAACTTCAGCTATATCCCCCGCATATTTGCCAATCAATGCCCGGGCAATGGGTGAACTGATAGAAATTTTACCCTGTTTGATGTCGGCTTCATCATCCCCTACGATCTGATAAGTCACGGTTGTATTATTGCCCAGATCCATCAGATCGATAGTGGCACCGAATACGCACGCACCATCTGCATTCAGCGTTGCGGGATTGATAATCTGTGCGTTGGACAGTTTACTCTCCAATTCTGCAATACGTCCCTCTATGAACCCTTGCCTTTCTTTTGCAGCATCATATTCGGCATTCTCAGACAGGTCACCGTGGGAACGTGCTTCCGCAATGGCGGCAATGACAGCAGGGCGATGGACCGTTTTCATCTCATGCAACTCTGCGCGCAATTTCTCTGCACCAGCTTGGGTAATGGGAATGGCATTCATAACTTGATTTCTCTTTCCATGGAAAAACAATAAAACAATATTCATCAAACAACAGACACTCAACGCATCATTCGAATGATGCACGATAGTTGACTGTCTGGCTAAAAAGAGCTCGTAAACAAATACCAATCTCTCCAGATTGGAAGTTCATCAAGCTTGGGAGGGAAGATTATTGTTGCCTAGATGGCAAGATTTTGCAAACGGTAAACCTGCAATTCCTGGCGACTGGCCATACCGGCACAGGCAGCACGCGCACCGGCAATTGTTGTGTAATAAGTTATCCTGGCCTGCAAAGCCACACGCCGGATCGAATAAGAATCACGCACAGCACTACGTTTATTGGCAACTGTATTGATGATCAAGACAATCTCTCCATTCTTGATCATATCCACGATATGCGGCCGGCCTTCAGCCACCTTATTTACAGCAATAACCGGCAATCCAGCCTGCTGCAGAGTTCGAGCCGTACCACGCGTAGCATAAAGTGAAAACCCCAGTTCAACCAGCTTGATAGCGATTGAAACGGCTTCCAGTTTATCACTGTCTCTTACACTGATCAGTACATTACCCGATACCGGCAATTGAACGCCTGCTGCAAGCTGTGATTTGACAAATGCTTCAGCGAAATTTTTACCCACTCCCATCACCTCACCGGTTGATTTCATCTCCGGCCCAAGGATGGTATCCACACCGGAGAACTTAGCAAACGGGAAAACAGCCTCTTTTACCGAAAAATGAGAAGGATAAACTTCTTTGGTGACACCTTGATCAGCCAGTGTCCGGCCTACCATGCAGCGAGCTGCGATTTTAGCCAGTTGCAAACCGGTTGCTTTGGAAACGAAAGGGGCAGTACGCGATGCTCTGGGATTAACCTCCAGTACATAGACAGTGTCATCCTGAATGGCGAACTGAATATTCATCAAACCGTTAACATTCAGCGCATACGCCATGGCCTCGGTCTGCCGACGCAATTCCTCCTGCAAGGAAGCGGAAAGACTAAAAGGAGGCAATGAACAAGCGGAATCACCGGAGTGAACCCCGGCCTGCTCGATATGCTCCATGATTCCACCGATCAGTACGGCTTTCCCGTCAGAAATGGCATCAACGTCCACTTCGATCGCATTATTCAGGTAATGATCCAGCAGCACGGGAGAATCATTGGACACCTTCACGGCTTCCTGGATATAGCGCTCCAGATCACGCGCCTCATGTACAATTTCCATGGCACGGCCACCCAGCACATAACTTGGTCTGACGACAAGCGGGTAACCGATTTTATCGGCTGCAGCCAACGCTGTTTCTGCAGTACGTGCCGTAAAATTGGAAGGTTGTTTAAGGCCCAACCCCTGCAGCATGGCCTGAAAACGTTCACGATCCTCGGCACAATCGATCATATCCGGACTGGTGCCAATGATGGGCACACCATTGGTCTCCAGCGCACGCGCCAGCTTTAGCGGAGTCTGCCCGCCGTATTGTACGATAACACCAGCCGGTTTCTCTACGGCTGCAATTTCCAGAACATCTTCGAGCGTAAGGGGCTCAAAGTACAATCGATCAGAAACATCGTAATCAGTCGAGACTGTTTCAGGATTACAGTTGACCATGATCGTCTCATACCCGTCTTCACGCAGCGCCAGAGCAGCATGTACACAACAGTAATCGAATTCGATCCCCTGGCCGATGCGATTAGGCCCGCCTCCCAGCACCATGATCTTCTTGTTATCAGTCGGACGCGACTCGCATTCTTCCTCATAAGTCGAGTACATATACGCCGTATGCGTATCAAATTCAGCTGCACAGGTATCCACCCGCTTATAAACCGGGCGCACCCCCTGCTCATGCCGTCTGGCGCGCACCTTATCCTGACTGGTACCAAGCAGTGCAGCCAAACGCTGATCTGAAAAACCACAACGTTTCAAATGGTATAACTCACGCCGATCCAGTATTTCCAGCCGTCTCTCTGAAAGAGCTTGCTCCTGCCTGATCAGATCTTCAATCTGAACCAGAAACCATGAATCAATCCGAGTAAGCGCGTGAATTTCATCAAAAGGGATATTGCAACGGAATGCATCAGCGATATACCACAAACGCTCAGGCCCGGGATGACCCAACTCGGCCTTGATGATTTCGATATCCGTGGTCTTTTCGTCCAGACCATCCACGCCGCTTTCCAGCCCGCGCAATGCCTTTTGCAGCGATTCCTGGAAGGTGCGTCCAATCGCCATGACCTCGCCTACTGATTTCATCTGTGTAGTCAAACGATCGTTTGCCTGAGGGAATTTCTCGAATGCGAAGCGAGGTACTTTGGTTACGACGTAGTCGATAGTCGGCTCAAACGAAGCCGGGATGATACCACCCGCAATATCGTTGCCCAGTTCATTGAGCGTATAACCGATTGCCAGTTTGGCAGCAACCTTGGCAATCGGGAAGCCTGTTGCTTTCGAAGCCAGTGCAGAAGAACGTGACACCCGTGGATTCATTTCGATCACGAGCATGTTCCCGTTCTCGGGATTAATAGCAAACTGTACGTTGGAGCCGCCTGTTTCCACCCCGATTTCCCGCAGTACCGCGATCGACGCATCACGCATACGCTGGTACTCCTTGTCCGTCAGCGTCTGGGCAGGCGCAACCGTAATCGAATCTCCCGTATGAACTCCCATGGGGTCGACGTTTTCGATGGCACAGACAATGATGCAATTATCCTGTTTGTCGCGGATAACCTCCATCTCATACTCTTTCCAGCCAATGACCGATTCCTCGATCAACAACTCCCGGGTAGGTGAGGCTTCCAGGCCTCGCTCACAGATCTCGATGAACTCTTCCCGGTTATAGGCAATCCCGCCTCCGCTGCCTCCGAGCGTGAAAGAAGGCCGGATAATGGCCGGGTAGCCGATCATTGCCTGAGCCTGCATTGCTTCTTCCATACTGTGTGCCATGGCGGAACGCGCTGATTGCAGGCCGATACGTGTCATTGCCTGCTTGAACTTCTCGCGGTCCTCAGCCTTGTCGATAGCCTCACGGGAAGCGCCGATCAGCACTACACCGTATTTCTCCAGTACGCCATGCCGAACCAGATCCAGGGCACAATTGAGTGCAGTTTGTCCACCCATGGTCGGCAGCAATGCATCCGGCCGTTCGATCTCGATTATTTTTTCAACTGCCTGCCAGGTAATCGGTTCTATATAGGTGGCATCCGTCAGCTCCGGGTCGGTCATGATCGTCGCCGGATTGGAATTGATCAGAATGACGCGATAACCTTCCTCCCGCAGTGCCCGGCAAGCCTGCACACCAGAATAATCGAATTCACATGCCTGGCCGATGACAATCGGCCCGGCGCCAATGATGAGGATAGATTTCAGGTCGGTACGCTTTGGCATGATGACGAAGGTTGTTCTGATGACTCAGGCTGACTGCTTGTTTTTCACTATCCGACTGATGAAACGACTGAATAAATAATTAACGTCTTGCGGGCCCGGGCTGGCTTCAGGATGTCCTTGAAAACATAGAACAGGATGATCCGTCAATTCAAATCCCTGAAGACTTCCATCAAACAATGAATGATGGGTGACGCGCACATTGGCAGGCAGTGTATCGACATCCACTGCAAATCCATGATTCTGGCTGGTGATCATCACCCGGCCACTATCGACATCCAATACCGGATGATTGGCACCATGGTGCCCGAATTTCATCTTGATCGTCCTGGCACCAATCGCCAGTGCAATTATCTGATGACCCAGGCAGATACCGAACACAGGGATTTTGCTTGCCAGTAATGCACGTGCCATATCGATTGCATAATCACAGGCTTCCGGATCTCCAGGACCATTGGAAAGCAGCACACCATCAGGCCGGGCGGCAAGAATTTCATCAATCCGTGTCTGCGCGGGATAAACGGTAACATGACAACCATGCTCGACCAACTTGCGCAGAATCGCACGCTTGACACCAAAATCCAGCACAGCAACCCGGCAGCGGCTCTCGCCCGCAGCTTGATAGCCTGTTTCTGGTGACCATGCGCCTTCACTGAATTCCCATGGCTGACTGCAACTGACCACTCGCGCCAGATCCATTCCCGTCAGACCGGGAAATGCCTGCGCCTGTCGCAATGCTTCGGTTTCATCGATATGACCGGTCATGATACAGCCTGCCTGTGCGCCCTTCGTTCTCAGAATACGCGTAAGTTTGCGTGTATCGACCCCGGCAATCGCCGGCACACCATGCTGTTTGAGAAAATCCGGTAACGTATGACGACTGCGCCAGCTGCTGGTGACGAGTGACAGATCACGAACCACCAGCCCTGCCGCATGAATGATCCTGGAAGCCGTAGTTGATTCAATGTCCTCGTCATTCACACCGGTATTACCGATATGCGGATAAGTCAGCGTAACGATCTGGCGGCAATAAGAAGGGTCAGTGAGAATTTCCTGGTAACCGGTCATGGCCGTATTGAAAGCCACTTCACCGATAGTAATACCTTCTGCACCAATCGAATCTCCGTGAAAAACAGTACCATCAGCCAGAACAAGTACAGCACGCGGACGGTTAGACACAGAACTCCCCAATAATTTTTAATACGATGCAGACGGACAGAAAAAAGCGGCTCAAGATTGACCCTGCACCGCTAAAATCAATTATACGCGAGATACAAAAGCTTTTCCAGAAACGGTTCCGGCTTCTGCGCCCGGTAAAGGTAAAATACTCCTCTGAACCGCCTCATTACCACTCGCTGTTCGTGTGGAGAAAGTGCCATTTTCCATCATCAGGACAGAATATTTTTTCATCGCCTGTAAACAATCCTCTATCCCGCAGACTAACGATCTTCAACAGATGATGACAAGAAATACATTGCTCAGGCTGCCATACCATGATGCCGCAGCAACGCATCAATTTTTGGCTCGCGTCCGCGAAATGCAATGAATGATTCAAGTGCCGGGCGGCTACCACCTACGGCAAGAATTTCATGCCAGAAACGCTCTCCAGTTTTTGCACTGACCACCTGGCCGGCACCATTCTCTTCGAACAGGCTGTAAGCATCGGCAGACAATACTTCCGCCCATTTATAACTGTAATAACCGGCAGCATAACCTCCAGCAAATATATGTCCGAAGCTGTCCGGAAACCGGTTGAACGCGGGTGGAATGATGACGGCAACCCGCTGGCGGATTTTATCCAGACGCTGTAACACGGTTTCACTGCCCTGCGGGTCAAAATCCGTGTGCAAATGCATATCAAACAAGGCAAACTCAATCTGACGCAAAGTCTGAAGGCCACTCTGGAAGTTCTTGGCTGCGAGCATCTTATCGAATAACGCGCGCGGTAGCGGATTGCCGGTTTCCACATGCGCAGTCATACCACGCAATACTTCCCACTCCCAGCAGAAGTTTTCCATGAACTGGCTGGGCAGTTCAACCGCATCCCACTCGACCCCGTTGATACCGGAAACACCCAGCTCATCCATCCGGGTCAGCAAATGATGCAATCCATGACCAAATTCATGAAACAGCGTAATTACCTCATCATGCGTGAACAATGCCGGGCGCAACTGGCCGTCGATCGTCACGGGTGCCGAAAAATTGCAAGTAAGGTAGGCAACTGGCGCCTGGATTTCGGAACGGCCGATTTCAGGTACCTCAATCTTCCGCCGGGTGATCGCGTCATCCATCCAAGCCCCGCCACGCTTACCGGGGCGGGCATAAAGATCCAGATAAAACTGCCCCAGCAAATTACCATTCGCGTCAGCAATATCGAAAAATTTCACATCCGGATGCCAGCACTGAATGTTACGTGCCGGCTCTGCTTCGCTGATACGTATGCCGTACAGAGTCTCCACCAGTCGGAACATGCCAGGCAATACCTTGTTCTCCGGGAAATATTGCTTGACCTCCTGCTCAGAAAAAGCATAACGCTCGATACGCAGCTTTTCGCTGGCGTAGGCAATATCCCACATTTCGAGTCGATCCAGTTTCAGCTTATCAGCGGCAAACTGCTGCAGCTCTGCCAGATCTCTTTCTGCGTAAGGTCTCGCTTTGGCTGCCAGCTCATTCAGAAAATCCAGCACCTGCTGCGGCGTTTCCGCCATCTTGGGAGTCAGTGACACCTGTGCGTAACAATCGTAACTCAGCAGCCTTGCTTCCTCCTGGCGCAAACGTAGCATCTTTTCGATCAAAGGCATGTTGTCACGATTCACAGTCTGCTCCGGAACAGCTTCAAGCTCACTCGCCCGTGTCACATATGCCCGATACATCCGTTCACGTAAACTGCGGTTATCCGCATACTGCATGACCGGCAGATAGGAAGGTGCATGCAGAGTAAATTTCCAGCCCGGCACAGTAATCGAAGTATCTTTGGTTGCCGCTTCACGCGCCGCCTGCAATACATCCTCCGGAATTCCGGCAAGTTCATCCCGGTTTTCTATAAACAAAGAAAACGCGTTGGTTGCATCCAACAGGTTATCGTTGAATTTTGAGCTCAACGCCGACAGTTCTTCCTGAATCTGCATGAACCGGGCTTTATCTTCCAGCGGCAGTTCGGCACCTCCCAAGTGAAAATCACGTAACTGATTGTCCACAATTTTCCTGCGTGCCTGACTTAAATCATTGAATGCCGGATCTGCCCGCAACTGCCGGAATTTCTCAAACAATACTGGATCCTGCGACAACTCGGCATAGTACTGCGTAATACGCGGCAGATTGGCGTTATAGATTTCGCGCAGCTCCGGGTTATTCATGACCGCATTCAAATGCGCTATCTGCCCCCACGCACGCGACAAACGCTCATTCGCATCCACCACCGGTTGCACAAAATCCTGCCAGTCAGGAGATTCTGTCGCATTTTTAACTCTATTCACTACCGCACGGCAGTCGCGCAACAACTCGTCCATAGCAGGCGTGATGTGTTCGTTCCGAATTTCCTCATAGCGAGGAAGCGTGGAAAAATCTAACAGCGGGTTTTTCATATCAGTAATAATTCAAAAAAAGTTTTTGTTATCGATGAATATTCAGAATACCCGGTCTGCCGAATAACCCGGGATTTTAATATGGTCTTGACGAAACCAGTGCTTCCCGGGAATTGTTATCAACCATACACGATACGTCCACCAATCAGGGTGAATCGGGTACGCCCGTATAATTCCATTCCGAGAAATGGCGTATTTTTACCCTGGCTTCTCAATTCGGTGTGACTGACGACCCAGTTTGCATCAGGATCAAAGATACATAAATCAGCCACAGCACCTATTGCCAGCTGCCCGGTCTCGATTCCCAGAATCCGTGCAGGATGGAATGTAATTCTCGCCAGCGCTTCAGGTAATGACAACCTGTTTTCCACCGCCCATTTCAGCGTGAGAGGCAGCAGCAACTCCAGCCCGGTGGCACCGCTTTCAGCCTGAGCAAATGGCAACGACTTGGCATCTTCATCTACAGGCGCATGATCCGAACAGATTGCGTCGATCGTTCCGTCCATCAATCCGACGCACAACGCATCCCGGTCTGCCAGGCTTCTGAGTGGCGGCATGAGATGGCAATTTGCATCAAAGAAACCAATATCCATATCGGTCAGATGCACATGGTTGATGGAAACATCACAGGTCAGCGGCAGTCCCTGTCGTTTGGCTGCCCGCACCAGCGCGGTTCCCTCTGCACTGGAAATACGGCAGAGATGTACGCTGGCACCCGTTTCCTTCATCAGTGACAGAATACTGGCCAGTGCAATCGTCTCTGCACACACCGGAATTGCCGGTAAGCCAAGACGGGTGGCAATCTCACCTTCATGGGCCACACCGTGATTGGCCAGATGTATATCCTGAGGACGCAGCCAAACCTTGAAACCAAACGTGGCGGCGTACTGCATGGCTCGCATCAGCACATGCAGATTGGCAATGGGCGCATCGACCTGACTAAATGCGACACAACCGGCATCGTGCAGTTCGACCATTTCAGTCAAACGCGCTCCCTTGAGTCCCTGGGTTAGCGCGCCCACCGGATACACTCGCGCCTGATCGAGATTACGGGCACGATGCTTCAACATCTCCACCAGGCCCGGCTCATCCAATGGCGGATCTGTATCAGGAGGACAGGCCAGGCTGGTCACCCCTCCTGCTACCGCAGCTTCCAGCTCTGATTCCAGCGTAGCCATATATTCAAGTCCCGGCTCACGCAAGCGTGCTGACAAATCAACCAGACCGGGACATACGATCATTCCACCGGCCTCGATCTCACGATCATCATGAAAACCATCCGGCCGGGAACCGATCGACACGATTTTGCCTTCAGCCAGATACAGATCATCAGTACGATCCATTCCACTGCCGGGATCGATCAGACGACCATTTCGGATATGAATGTGCATATCAATTTCCGGCAAGGATCGACATCACCGCCATGCGGACGGCAATACCAAAATTTACCTGGGGAAGAATGACGGATTGGGTACCATCCGCCACCTCTGAATCAATTTCCACCCCCCGATTCATCGGGCCGGGATGCATCACGATTGCATCGGACCGGGCAAGCGCAAGCTTCTCCGGTGTCAGTCCATAATATTTGAAATACTCTTCGGTGCTGGGCAAATGTGCTGACTCCATACGCTCATGCTGCAATCGCAACATCATCAGTACATCCACATCTTGCAGACCCTGTACCATATTATGATAGACATGCACGCCAAGTCGCTCGACTTTGGCCGGCAACAGTGTCTTGGGAGCAATGACACGAATCTCAGGCACACCCAACGTCGTCAGTGCGTGAATCTGCGAACGCGCCACGCGGGAATGCAGAATATCCCCGATAATCGCTACACGCAACGCATGGAAATCCTGCTTATAGCGGCGAATGGTAAACATATCCAGCAATGCTTGTGTGGGGTGTGCATGCCATCCGTCACCCGCATTGATGACATGAATTTCCGGCCTGACATGACGGGCAATCAGATGCGCTGCCCCACTTTGGTTATGACGCACGATAAACATATCCGCATGCATGGCAGACAAATTATCCACCGTATCCAGCAACGTTTCTCCCTTGGTCTGAGATGAAACTGCCATATTGAGATTGATCACATCCGCCGAAAGGCGTTTTGCTGCAATTTCGAAAGTTGTGCGGGTGCGGGTACTCGGCTCAAAAAACAGATTGAATACCGATTTACCCCGGAGCAGGGGAATTTTCTTGACATCACGCTCTGTTACACCGGTGAATGATTCTGCAGTATCGAGAATATGGCGCAAAATCACAGCAGGCAGCCCTTCCGTCGTCAACAGATGCTGCAGCTCACCATTTTTGTTCAGCTGGGGGTGTACGCCCATTACGCAGAGATCCCGCAGGAATTACGACAACACATAGGTTTTAAATATCAGTGAAGAGAACCCATACATAACAACCAAAGCCGGCTGGATAACACCAGCCAAACAGGAAGGCAGCAATCAAATTCCGGATAGCCATCAACCTGTCGTCAGGCTGCGTAAATCCAGACTCAATTTACCGTCATCCGACTGTCTCAGTTCCAGCATGCTGTTTTCCGGCAATGTGAGCACCTCCCCCGTATACCGGGCGGCAATCGGCAATTCCCGTCCTCCGCGATCCACCAGCACAGCCAGATCGATACTGGCCGGACGACCATAGTCGAACAGTTCGTTCACTGCTGCACGGACTGTTCTGCCGGTATAAAGCACATCATCCACCAGAATGATGTGACTGTTCTCGGCATCGAAAGGAAGCTGAGAAGGTCTGACTTGTGGATGCAGGCCGATTTTACTGTAGTCATCACGATAAAAGGAAATATCCAGCACCCCCACCGGCAACGCAATCTCCAATGCTTGGTGAATACGCCTGGCCAACCAGGCACCTCCGGTATGAATGCCCACGATAGCGGTATTTCCGGCTATATCCGGCCGTATTTTTTCAATGAGTTGTGTCAGTAATTGCTCGGCGTCAGGAAGCTGCATGAGATAAATCAAAATAAGTCTGAAGAATATGTTGTGCTGCGATCTGATCGAGCATCGGCCGCTGTTTTTTGCCAGTCACACCTACTTCTTCCAGCACTGAACGGGCAATCACAGTCGTGTAGCGCTCATCCGCCAGTGCCACTGGAATCCTGAATCGCCCTTCCAGCCGCCTGGCAAAACGACGACACAACCGGGTTATTTCATGCTCAGTACCATCAGCATGAACTGACAGCCCCACCACCAGCAGAACCGGCTGCCATGCCTCGATCAGCTCCGCAATCTTTTCAAAACGGGGCCTCGTCATCGACTGATCGATCGTCGTCAGAGGATGAGCCATTCGCAATTCATGTTCACCAATCGCCACACCGATGCGCCGTTTACCGAAATCAAAAGCCAGTACCGTGCCAGACGAAGCACTGGTCATATCAGGCATGACCGACTTCACTGGACAAATTACAAAAATCGATTCCCAGCAACTTCATGGCGGCAGGCAGCCGTTCTTCAGAAGACAACTCAAACAGTATCTGCGATTCGGCGGGTACCGTCAGCCAGGCATTTTGTGCCAGCTCCTGCTCGAGCTGCCCTGCTGCCCATCCTGAATAACCCAGCGCTATCAGCATTCTCTTCGGGCCCTCGCAATCGGCAACTGCCTGCAGAATGTCGGCGGATGAAGTCAAACCGATCGACTCATTGGAAGACAGCGTAAATTTCCACGATCCGACCGGTTCGTGCAATACGAATCCACTATCGATCTGCACCGGACCACCCAGCAATACCGGCAGATTGGAAGAAGCTGTACCTTTGGGAAACATCCCCAGTTGCAGCAACAAGTTTTCCACGGATAAATCCGTCGGGCGATTGACCACGAGACCCAGTGCACCACGTTCGCTATGCTCACAGATATAGGTCAGTGTCCTTGCGAAGAAAGAATCTTCCAGCCCCGGCATGGCAATCAGAAAATGATCGGTAAGGTTGATGCTTTGCATAACGATTACACCATCCTGGAACAGATAAGAATTTGCTTCCGGTTTCACACCCAATAGGCGGTGCGCGTCATGATCCTGGAGCTGAACTTCATGGCAACTTTGACTGGAGCAGGCAACTGCCCTCCCCCATGTGAAACCGCCATGGTAGCGTGACACGCTTCATCCACTTTCATTTGTGTCACGATGGCTCTGCTGCGAACATCCTGATGAGGCAATCGCTGCAGATGATCTGCCAGATGTGCCTCAACCTGGCGCTCGGTTTCGGCCAGGAAACCAAGATTCCATTTATCGCCGAGCACACCGGCCACCAGCCCCAGAGTAAACGATCCGCCATACCACAGCGGATTCAGAAAACTTTTACGCCCGCCCAGCTCCGCAATGCGGCGCTCTGTCCACGCAAGATGCTCGGTTTCTTCACGTGCCGCCTGATCCAGCGCCTGTCGCACCCGGTCATTACGCGCTGTCAGTGCCTGCCCCTGATAAAGTGCCTGAGCACAAACTTCACCAACATGATTGATGCGCATCAGTGCTGCAGATTCACGTTTCTCGATCTCGCTCAGCTCATTTTCAGGCAGATCCTTCCCCGGTACCGGGCGCAGGGTATTGGCAGGAGCCAGTAATGTCCGTAAGGCGCTATCAAAACCTATGATCAATTTATCGATATTCAACATAAAACTCTCCATTGCCTGCTTTGGTTGATTTTGTGTTTTACGCCAAACCAACCCAAGCTTTCATTTTATACGCATTTGCCGTGCGAGCAATGTTACCGGATGCAAAACCTCTATATTTGTTCCTTTCTTCGCCAATCCGTTGGCAATATGCAAGGCACAACCAATATTCCCCGTCACCAGACAATCCGCACCGGTGCTCTCAAAGGCCTGTAATTTCGCATCGAGCAAGGATTTTGCAAATTCGGGTTGATCGAGAAAATAAGTGCCAGCCGCACCACAACACTGTTCGTTACCAGGAAGCTCCACTACTTCAATTCCCGGAATACGCCGGAGCAAAGGGTACATGTGCTTTGAAGTACGTAAAGTGTTACGCAGCGTACACGGCTCATGCACAGCAACTCTACGTGACAAAGGTGCAAAACCGACCTCGTCCCACTCCTGTTCATCGAGAAACTGGCTGATATCCATTACTGGCACAGAAAATCCGGTATCCAATCGCGATGAGTATTCCGTCAGTTGGACACCACAGCCGGAAGCGGTATTGATGATGGCCTGAATATTCAAGCCTTCAAAAGCATGGAGATTTTGTTGTGCCAGCGATCTGGCCGCATCGATCCGGCCGCTGTGCTGATGCAGTGCTCCGCAACAGGTTTGCGTATCTGGCACACGCACCGTATAGCCCATCCGGTTCAGCACAAATATGGATGAAAGCAGTGTTTCAGTATCGATCAACCTTGCCACACATCCCAAAAACAACCCCACTTCACCGCGCAGCACCCCCCTGGCCGGATATGAACGACGCCACAGCTGGCCTGGCAAATTGCGAGTTGCCAGAAATAGTAGAGACTGGATCAAATCGCTTCTTTTCAGAGTCTCCAGCCGCAGCAATAACGACAACAAGCCACTACCGGCCAGCAAACGCAACACTGGCCGCAACCTGTCGAATCGACCAGGTTTGGCAATCAATTCCCGTTCCAGAAAGTCTCTTAACCGGCCCTTTTTATGCTGACTTTCTCTCTGCACGGATGAATACTCATGAATCATGACACGTGCACCATCGATCAACTGCCCATAAGCAACATTATTCGGACAAACCTGTTCGCAGGCACGGCAAGTCAGACACCGATCCATGTGCTGAATAAATCTCTCATTCAAAGGAATACGCCCGCTGGCGACTCCACTCATCAACGCAATCCTCCCGCGTGGTGAGTCTGCTTCAGAATGCGTCAGATGATAAGTCGGGCAATGGGGCAGACACAGTCCGCACGCCACGCAGCGATTGGCTTCAGTCAACAGCTTTTCGACTGACGAATCATTTCGATCAGTATTTTTCATAGTCTTCAAGCCAGCTGTTCCAGCAAAATCGAATCATTGTATGATTTGGATATATTCCGGGTCGAATAATTACGGTCGATCATTCTGATTCTGCCACGATCTTTTTTGAATACATAGTCAATCCCCATTTAATTTACTGCTTGCCATGCGGGCAGAAACTGCCATAAAATTGGCGGTTTTAGTTAACAAACAACCACTTTTACAAGGGGCAACATGGTAGTAGTGAGACTGGCACGCGGTGGTGCCAAGAAGCGTCCTTTTTACAGCATGGTAGTGGCTGATTCCCGTAACCGGCGGGATGGCAAGTTCATAGAACGTGTCGGGTTTTATAATCCGCGTGCTACTGGCGGCGAAGAAAGTTTGCGTATCCAGATGGATCGCCTGACCTACTGGCAATCCAAGGGAGCCCAGCTGTCCGATACCGTTTCACGACTCGTCAAGCAGTTTGGCAGACAGCAAAAGGCTGCACAACCACAGGAGTGAAACAGGGCTCCCTCTACCAGAGGAGCCTATGGTTGTGCTGGGTCGGATCGCCGGGCCACACGGCATTCGAGGTCAGATTAAAGTCATTCCCTTCACCGAGTATGTTGATGGGTTGATGGAGTACCCTGTGTGGTGTCTCAGCAGAGATGAGAAAAACTGGCAAATCGTGCGTCCAGCTACCTTTTTCATTCACGATAATCTGCTGATCGTCACTCTCACCGGGTATAGCGACCGGACGAGTGCATCTGAACTGAAGGGATTGCTGGTTGCAGTGCCGCGCAGTCAGTTGCCCCCGCTGTCAAAAGATGGAGAGGACGGTTACTACTGGACGGATCTGATCGGGATCAGTGTGGTCAATATGCAGGGCGAACCACTCGGCACAGTAGCCGGCTTGTTTGAAACCGGGGCAAATGATGTATTACGAGTCCGGCTGTCCGGAAGCAGTAAAGATGAATTGATTCCTTTTGTCGATCAGGTTATCAGACAGGTGGATCTGGAATCACGACAAATCACAGTAGACTGGGAACTGGGTTATTGAATTTCATATCATGCCGTTCGAGTTTGACGTCATCACACTGTTGCCTGATATGTTTGATGCCGTCACGCAACACGGTGTAACAGGCAGAGCGCACAAAAGTAATTTATATCGTCTGCATACCTGGAACCCTCGTAATTATGCTATGAACCATTACCGGACGGTAGATGATTCGCCCTATGGCGGGGGTCCGGGTATGGTCATGATGGCCGAACCACTGGATAAGGCGATTACGGATGCAAAAGCCAGACAGGGTGAAGACGGAGTCAGCAAAACCCGTGTCATTTACCTTTCACCACAAGGTAAGCGACTGGACCATAAAAAAGTTTTGCAGATTTCTCAGTTGGATGGGGTTGTGCTGCTCTGTGGTCGCTACGAAGGAATTGACGAAAGACTGATAGAGGATCAGGTAGACGAAGAAATTTCAATCGGAGATTATGTCATTTCCGGTGGGGAACTGGCAGCAATGGTTTTAATCGATGCGGTGGTAAGGCAATTACCGGGAGCGTTGGGCGATACACGATCAGCCGGACAGGACTCTCACACGGATCATTTGCTGGAGTATCCACACTATACCCGGCCCGAAGTGCATAAGGAAAAACCGGTCCCCCGGATACTGCTATCCGGTGATCACGCAAAAATAGAACGCTGGCGCCTGCAACAATCCATTGGCAGAACCTGGTTGAAAAGGCCGGATTTGTTAGCAGAAAAATACCCGGAAGGGCTCCCTGACAGGGAAAAGGAATTACTGGAAGAATTCAAGCAATTACGATATAGAGTGGTTGCCAACCAATTGATGGATAACACTAAAGAACAGGAGCAATGAAATGAACTTGATCGAACAACTAGAACGGGAAGAAATTGAAAGACTGGGAAAAACCATCCCTGATTTTTCACCAGGCGATACACTCGTGGTTAACGTAAATGTAGTAGAAGGTGACCGTAAACGTGTCCAGGCTTTTGAAGGAGTCGTTATCGCCAAACGCAATCGCGGACTCAATTCTTCATTTATCGTAAGAAAAATATCCAGCGGCGAGGCAGTCGAGCGTACGTTCCAGACTTATTCACCCCTCATCGCAAGTATGGAAGTCAAACGGCGCGGTGCAGTACGCAGAGCAAAACTTTATTATCTGAGAGACAGATCCGGTAAGGCTGCAAGAATTCGAGAGAAACTCCCTGCACGCAGTGTCCAACAGGAAAATGTGGCAGAAGCATTACAACCTTAATCAGGATCACCCTACCGCCCGCAATATCCTTCATCAGGAGGAGAGTATTTTCAGTGCAATCTTCTGTGTACCTGAAGTGTAGTAGTTCAGATTTGATCTGACAGCAGGTCTTGCCAAGAGGTGGGATTACCCGGTTTGATAGAGGTGCGAATCTTTATCAACCAAACGCGAAAGCGTAAAGGAGTAATCCCATGAGCAGTGTTCATCATAAAATCATTAAACACAAGATTGGCTTGCTTAATCTGGCAGCTGAGCTTGGCAATGTATCCCGTGCCTGTAAGGTGATG
>NZ_FUWK01000042.1 GCF_900167395.1 Nitrosomonas europaea | reverse complement strand
AATGCTGCTTTGCAAGGCGTAAAGGCAGTCATCCAACGGCAGCAGCGTATGTTTGCGGAAGGCTACGCAAGCGGCTTCCTGCTCTGGTGTCAGAACCGTGGAACGCGGCTCTTTCGGACCCATCCTGGCATCGTGCGTAAAGTTGCGCTTCTTCCATTTCGCCACCGTCTTGGGATTGATGGCGTAGCGCCTGGCCAGCACATTCAGGCTCTCTTCACTATGTTGTATCGCTCGACGCACCGCCGCTGTCGTGCGGGCGCTCCCGTGTAATATCTGTCCCATAATTCCTCCTGTGTCGGTAGCAAATCATACAATACACCATCACAATGCGGGACCAAACACCTAGCAGGATGAATTTTACAACATCGCCTTCCGTAAAAAGCTGTATTACGACCTGGAAGCATTGCAAACCGATATGGATGATGTGGCTGCGAAAATACAACGAACGGCCCTATTCCGGGAAATACCGCTACGGTAAAACCTCGATGCAGACCTCCCGCGATACCAAAGAACTTGCACAATCGAAAATAATCGATACTACGCAGGAATTATCGGACAGTGCGTCTCAAAAAGCGCTGACTGTCCGATAACTCGTAACCGTAGATTGAATTGTGATTTTTACACTCAACCATCTGCCGCTTTCAGAATGACACCTGCCAAAGGAGGCAGTGTAATGATGATGGAATCAGGCTGGCCGGACCAGGGTTGCCCGGTCGGGCTGATTTTTCCGGCATTTCCGGCATTACTGCCGTCGTAATAAATTGAATCACTGTTGAACACTTCCTGGTAAGCACTCGATCCCGGGATGCCGACACGGTAACCGGTACGCAGTATCGGGGTAAAGTTGAGCACTACCAGCACAAATGATCCATCTCTGGCGTGGCGCTGGTAGCTGATGACCGATTGCTCCACGTCATGGCAATCGATCCAGGAAAAACCTTCGGCAAAGAAATCCAGTTCATGCAGCGCCGGTGTATTCAGGTAAAGGTGGTTCAGATCGCGCGTCAGCGCCTGTATACCGCGATGCGGATCACGTTCCAGCAGGTACCAGTCGAGTTCATGACCCACGCGCCATTCATGCCCCTGGCCGAGTTCATTTCCCATGAAGTTGATTTTCTTGCCCGGGCAGGTCATCTGATAGGTAAACAGCAGGCGCAGATTGGCAAATTTCTGCCAGCCATCGCCCGGCATCTTGTCCAGCATGGACTTCTTGCCATGCACCACTTCATCATGCGAAAGCGGCAGCACGAAATTTTCGGTGTAGGCATAGAGCTGGTTGAACGTCAGCTCGTTGTGGTGATAGCGCCGATGCACCGGGTCATGCTGCATATAACTCAGCGTATCATTCATCCAGCCCATGTTCCATTTCATGGAGAAGCCCAATCCGCCAAGGTAGGCCGGGCGGGATACCGCCGGCCAGGAAGTGGATTCCTCGGCGAATGTCAGCGCACCCGGAAATTCCCCGTGCACCATGGTATTCAGTGCCCGCAGAAACTCGATCGCTTCCAGATTTTCATGTCCGCCATAGCGGTTTGGCAGCCATTCTCCTTCCTTGCGTGAGTAATTCAGGTAAAGCATGGAAGCCACGGCATCCACACGTAAACCATCGATATGAAAAGCAGACAGCCAGTAATGGGCGCTGGAGAGCAGAAAGGATTTCACCTCGTTGCGGCCATAATTGAAGATATATGTTCCCCAGTCGTGGTGGTAGCCCAGCCGCGGATCTTCATGCTCATACAGGGCAGTGCCGTCAAACCGCGCCAGTGAAAAACTGTCCTGCGGAAAATGTGCGGGAACCCAGTCGAGAATCACGCCAATCCCGGCCTGATGACATCTGTCCACGAAGCTCATGAATGCTTCCGGACTGCCATAGCGGCTCGTCACCGCAAAATAGCCGGTGGCCTGATACCCCCATGATTCATCCAGCGGATGTTCCGATATCGGCAGCAATTCGACATGGGAATACCCCATATCCTGCAGATAAGGAATCAGATGATCGGCAAGTTCATGATAGGAATAGAATCTGCCATCCGGATGGCGCTTCCACGAACCGACATGCAGTTCATAGATGTTGAGAGGGGCATGCAGCCAGTCCCAGCCTTTGCGCCGGGCTATCCAATCGTCATCCTTCCAGTCGTATTTCTGCTCGATCGGAGTCAGTGCGGCATTATTGGGGCGCAGTTCATATGTCGTTGCATAAGGGTCGGTCTTGAGCAGGATCTCACCGCTGATCCGATTGCGGATTTCATATTTATATATCGCTCCCTCGGGTAAATCCGGAATGAACAGCTCCCATACCCCGCTGTGGCCATGCACCATCATGGGATATACCCTGCCATCCCAGCGATTGAAATCTCCAACGACGCTGACCCGTTCGGCATTCGGTGCCCATACGGCAAAACGTGTGCCGGTGACACCATGATTCCTGACCCGGTGAGCACCCAGCATATGATAAGCCTGAAGCAGGCGCCCTTCATTGAACAGATACAAGTCGTGGCCTGAAATCTGCATGGGGAAGGCATAGGGATCATGCCGTTCTTCGATCACCCCGGTTGCCGTATTTTCCATACGCAGCAGATAGGGGTGCATGACCCCTTCCCCCTCCCATTCGAAGATCCCGTCCTGATGTACGCTTCGCATTGGCTGATAGCCCGACAGGGTATGCAGCCACACACGTGACATATAAGGCTGAAACACCCTGATCAGCCTGCCATTTGGAGCAGCGTGCATTCCCAGGAAAGAACAGGGATCGTACAGCCTGGCGGTCAGCAGTAATGATTGTGCAGAATCCTCCGACGAACCCGGGGATGAAGAAGATAAGGATTTCATTGATATGGATTTGCCATAATGGCTGGTAATGGTGGCTGGTAATGGTTATTCGGATCAAGTAAGATGACCAACAGGGTATGCGGTTTTTTAAAACACTGCAAATCAGCGAGGAGACCATGAAAGTTCAACCAGCTGTCCAGACGAATGATAATCCGCGTTTCGTCAGTACACTTACCCGCAATACACTTGCACTGATTCTGGCAGGCGGTCGCGGAACACGTCTGAAAAACCTGACGGACTGGCGTGCAAAACCGGCCGTTCCGTTCGGCGGTAAATTCCGCATCATCGATTTCACGCTGTCCAATTGCGTCAACTCGGGAGTCCGGCGCATTGGTGTGGTCACTCAATACAAGGCACAGAGCCTGATACGTCATATCCAGCGCGGCTGGAGTTTTCTCGATGGCCGGTTCCAGGAATTCATCGAGCTGTTACCTGCACAGCAGCGTACAGAAGAAGGAACCTGGTACCAGGGCACGGCTGATGCGGTCTTCCAGAATCTCGACATTCTCCGCACGCATAATCCCGGTTATGTGCTGATCCTCGGCGGTGATCACATCTATAAAATGGATTACGGTCGGATACTGGCCGAACACGTCGAGAGACAGGCAGATCTGACGATTGCCTGCCTGGAAGTTCCGGTGGAAGATGCCAGCGCATTCGGTGTCATGGCAGTAGATGACAGCTGGCGTACCACCAGCTTCGCCGAGAAACCTGAACATCCGGCTCCGATTCCCGGAAAGCCTGGTCATGCTCTGATCAGTATGGGCATTTATGTCTTCAATGCAAAATTTCTGTACGAGCAACTGATCCAGGATCACGATATGGATCAGTCCTCACACGATTTCGGCAAAGATGTGATACCCCGTCTGGTGGCAAGTAATGCCCGGGTATACGCACACCGCTTCCAGAACAGTTGTGTCAATATGGCTTCAGGTGTGCCTTACTGGCGTGATGTGGGAACAGTGGATGCTTACTGGAAAGCCAATATCGATCTCACGACTATCACGCCGGATCTGAATCTGTACGATGAAGACTGGCCGATCTGGACTCATCAGGAGCAACTGCCACCCGCCAAATTTGTGTTCGACGATGATGATCGTCGTGGTCAGGCGCTGGATTCAATGGTATCCGGCGGGTGCATCATCAGTGGTGCAACAGTACGCCGCTCCCTGCTGTTTTCCAATGTTCAGATACGTGGCTACAGCACTATCGAAGATTCGGTCATCCTCCCCAATGTCAGCATCGACCGACACGCCTACCTCAAACGGGTAGTGGTGGAGAAGGAATGCCAGATACCAGAAGGCCTTAAAGTCGGTTTCAATCCTGATGAAGACAGGAAACATTTTTATGTCACGGATGACGGGATTACGCTGATTACGCCGGAAATGCTGGGACAGGGCATCCACTACATCCGCTGAATTTTCCAGTCCGGCCGTAAAACCGGGATGACTATCAGCAACTTTATATACATGAACTGATACACGATGACCAGCCGTTCTTCCACACTTGATCTCGTTCTGCTCTGGCACATGCACCAGCCGGATTACCGGGACTATAAAACCGGTGAATACATGCTGCCGTGGGTCTATCTGCATGCCATCAAGGACTATACCGACATGGCGCATCATCTTGAAAAGCATCCGAATATCAGGCTGGTCGTGAATTTCGTTCCTGTCCTGCTGGATCAGCTGGAAGACTATGCTGACCAATTTACGCACGGTACGATTCGTGACCCGTTACTGCGCCTGCTCGCGGTACCTGATCTCGACCGGATTTCTCCCGCTGAGCGCCGGCTGATCCTGAACAGCTGCTTCCTGAACAATCATGACACCATGCTCAGGCCCTATCCGTCCTATCAGTATCTGCGTGATCTGTATGATCATCTGTTGAAAATGGGCGACAAGGAACTCATGTACATCTCCGGCCAGTATCTGGCCGATCTGCTGGTGTGGTATCACCTCGCATGGACAGGCGAAAGTGTGCGCCGGGAAAATGAATGCGTCGTCAACCTCATGTCGCAGGGCAAACTGTTCAGCCATGGTGACCGGATGCTGCTGTTTCATCTCATTGGCAAGCTCATTCAGAATATCATTCCGCGCTACCGCAAACTGGCGGAATCCGGCCAGATCGAGCTTTCCACCACACCACACTATCATCCGCTCGCACCCCTGCTGATCGATTTCACTTCCGCGCGGGACAGCCTGCCTGAAGCCATGCTGCCCACCAGTCCCGTCTATCCGGGCGGACGCAAGCGGGTGGCATTCCATCTGCAGTCCGCCATCGACAGCCATCGGAGACGGTTTGGCAGCGATCCTGCCGGCGTATGGCCGGCCGAAGGAGCTGTATCGGAGCCATTGCTCGACATCCTGATCGAACACGGCCGTCAGTGGTGTGCCAGCGGTGAAGGCGTTCTGGCCAACAGCTTGCGCAAATCCCATCCTGATCAACCTTTGCCGGCCCGTAACGAATATCTTTACCGTCCATACCGGTTTGAAACCGGAAACAGCAGTATTCTGTGCTTTTACCGGGATGATCAGTTATCCGACATGATCGGATTCGAATACTCCAAATGGTTTGGGCATGATGCTGCCGAAAATTTCATGCAACGGCTCAAACAGATTCGCAACGAGATCCATAACAATCCCGCCCCGGTCGTCAGTGTGATTCTGGATGGTGAAAATGCCTGGGAATCCTATCCCTACAATGGCTACTACTTCCTGAACGATCTGTACGAAATGCTGGAGAAAAGCCCTGATATCCGTACCACAACCTTCCGAGAATATAGTGCCGGACTGTCTGAGAGCAAGGTTAAAGTAACCCGTTTACCAGCGCTTACCGCCGGAAGCTGGGTATATGGCAGCTTTTCCACCTGGATTGGTGATCACGATAAAAATCTTGCCTGGGAACTGTTATGTGCCGCCAAACACAGTTATGATCTCGTCATGCAGGGCCCGCGTCTGACGGACGAAGAAAAGACAGCAGCCGGAAAACAGCTCGCTTCATGTGAAAGTTCAGACTGGTTCTGGTGGTTCGGTGATTACAATTCACCGCATTCAGTGGAAAGCTTTGATTTCGCTTTCCGCCGAAATCTCGCCAACCTTTATCGCCTGCTGAAAATCCCTGCTCCGGTCACCATACTCGAACCCATCAGCCGGGGGGGAACATCAACCGGCGAAAGTGGCGCGATGCGACATGCCGCTTCCTGATCCAGATACATAGAACCTGGTACAGACACTATGGAATAGCCGATAAACACTTGACCTGCAGGATACTCTGATGACTTCTTCCGTATCATTCCTTTTTGGTGTCCACGCCCACCAGCCGATCGGTAATTTTCCGGAAGTCGTCATCGACGCACATGAACGCTGTTACAAGCCGTTTCTGCATACTCTGCACCGTTATCCGGAATTTCGTTTCGCTGTCCATTTCTCAGGCTGGCTGCTGGATTTTCTGTTCGAACATTATCCGCAGGATATGGCGTTGCTGCGTGAAATGGTCACACGCGGGCAAGTCGAGCTGTTCGGCGCAGGAGATACCGAGCCGGTACTGGCAGCCATCCCCGAGCGCGACCGGGTCGGCCAGCTCAGAACCTTTTCGACCAAGCTCAAGAAAAAACTGGGCCAGCGACCGCAAGGCGCCTGGCTGACCGAACGTGTCTGGGAATCCACGGTCATTCCCGCGCTGACAAGATGCGGTATCCGTTACGTGATCGTGGATGACTACCACTTCATCTGTGCCGGCAAACGTAAAACGGAACTGGATGGCTTTTTCACCACTGAAGAAGATCGTCACTCTCTGGATCTTTTTCCGATATCAGAAGCCCTGCGCTACCGGCTCCCGTTTTCTCCCGCACAGGAAGCCATCGCCTATATCGAATCACTGACTGATCAGGCCACCACCGGACGTCAGCCCGCCGCGGTCTATTTTGATGACATCGAGAAATTCGGTATCTGGCCGGAAACCTATCAGTGGGTTTATGAACGAGGCTGGCTGGAACAATTCATTCAGGGTGTGCTCGCCTCTCCCCGTATCCGGATGCAACACTACCGGGATTACCATGCCAGCGAGAAAACCCGCGGCATCCTCTACCTCCCTACCACATCCTACATCGAGATGAACGAGTGGACGCTGCCTGCCGAGCCCGCTCACACCTATGCCGATCTGGTTCAACAGGCCAAGGCAGCGGGCTGGTATGAGCCCAACAAATCTTTTCTGCGTGGTGGAATCTGGAAAAACTTTTTTTCGCGTTACCCTGAATCCAACTGGATGCACAAGCGCATGCTCGGCCTTTCCGCACGTTACGCGCGGCTGCCGGCAAGCCAGCGCACGGATGCCATGCAGCAATGCCTGTACGCTTCCCAGGCTAACGATGCCTACTGGCACGGATTATTCGGCGGCCTGTATCTCCCCCATTTGCGACGCGCCGTCTACAATAATCTGATCGAGCTGGAAGCACTGCTCGATCAGTGCGTCCCCCGCACTGCCCGGTATCAGGAAGATATCGATCTGGATGGTACGGAAGAAATTCATCTGCAGAATGGAATCGTGCAAATCATCCTGAAACTGGATGGCGGCGCCAGTATCTGTGAACTCGACACTTACCCACTCAAACACAATTTTGCTGACACACTCACTCGCCAGACGGAACATTACTACCGTAAAATCCGGCTGAATTCCGGGGAAAATTCGACACATGACCAGTCAGGGATCGCCTCGGCACATGATCGGGTCAGCTTCAAACATAAAATCGGTCATGCTGATCTCGAACCGGATCCGCATGCACAATCTCTCTTCATCGATCGCCTGAACGGTGAATCATTACACTACCAGTTGCAACCCTCAACCCGGGAGGATGAAATCATTTTCCAGACAGTGGCAGGCGCCGGGCTGATACACAAATACTTTCGGATTTCCGCCAACCGGTTGCTGGTAACGTATGAATGCACAAATGAAGTAGCAGGGCATATGCAGACGGAAATCAACCTGGCCATGCCCAGTTGTGACGGACCGGGGGGACGTTATGTCAGAGATCGTATCGCTCTGTCCGGCTTCGGGAGCGCCATCGAACTCGGCGATCTGACTGCACTCACGCTGGAAGATGACACACTGGGCGGCAATCTGTCACTCAAAATCAGCTCTGCAGCAACATTCCACGCCTGCCCTCATTTCACGGTTTCACAGTCGGAAGGCGGGTTTGAGAAAATCATGCAGGCGGCCAAACTGACATTGACCTGGCCGGTAACTACCCGCGAGCAACGCATCACCTTGCAATTCGACAAAAAAAGGTAAACATCCACCACCGGAGGTCATCTTCTCTCCCCGTCTTTATCCGGCAGGTGCTTTTCCCGCAGAACTTCTGCCGGATCCGCTGCGGAGGTCGAAAAACCGAATAAAGCGATATCAAGGGAACAGCACCATGTCAGAAGAATCCAGTCGTCTCGGACAATGTGATGAAGGCAAAGCCTCATGGAAGAAATGGGGGCCTTACCTGAGCGAGCGACAATGGGGCACGGTGCGAGAGGATTACAGCGACAATGGCGATGTCTGGAACCACTTTCCTCATTCCCAGTCAGGCGCACGTGCTTACCGCTGGGGGGAAGATGGCCTGGCAGGCATCAGCGATGACCATCAGCTGCTCTGTTTCGCACTGACATTATGGAACGGGCGCGATCCGGTGCTGAAAGAACGCCTGTTTGGCGTGACCAATCTGCAGGGCAACCACGGTGAAGACGTCAAGGAATATTATTTTTACCTGGATGCCACTCCCACCCACAGCTATCTGCAATACCTCTACAAATATCCGCAGGCTGCTTATCCCTACGAAGATCTGGTTACTACCAGCGAACGGCGTTCCCGGCAGGAAGCGGAGTACGAGTTGCTGGATACCGGGATTTTCGATGAAAACCGGTATTTCGATATTTTTGTAGAATATGCCAAGGCTGATCCGGAAGACATTCTGATCCGGATCAGTGCTGTCAACCGTGGCCCTGAAACGGCAGATTTGCGAATACTGCCGACACTCTGGTTTCGTAATACCTGGTCGTGGGCACCGGGTTTGGCCAAACCGGCGTTGTATCAGGAAGAAAACCAGGACGATTGCCGGATCATCCATACTCAGCAAAACGAATCGGGAGATTACCGGCTGTATTGCGCGGATGCACCGACTCTGTTGTTCTGTGAAAACGAAACCAACACCTGTCGACTCTTTCATACAGACAACGCGAGCTCCTACACCAAAGACGGTATCAATAATCATATCGTCTGCGGCCAGAAAGATGCCATCAACCCCGCCAACCACGGTACCAAAGCGGCGGCAGACTATGCCCTGAATATTCCTCCCGGAGAAACTCGCGTGCTCAGATTGCGCCTGCGCCGCGCTGAATCCTCCGCTCCCGCTACAGACAAAATTTTTGCCGGCTTCGATACGCTTATCGATCAGCGAAAAAAGGAAGCAGATGATTTTTACGCCTCCCTGTCCGGCGGCAGATTGAACAAGGAACAGCAGCGTATTCTGCGGCAGGCACTGGCCGGCATGATATGGACCAAACAATATTACGAGTTCGATGTGGAACGCTGGCTGAACGAGCACCCCCGACACAATGCACGCAATGCCGGCTGGGCGCACATGAAATGCCGGGATATCATTTCCATGCCGGATAAATGGGAATATCCATGGTTTGCTGTTTGGGATACGGCTTTCCACACTCTGCCGCTGGCAATGATAGACCCTGCCTTTGCCAAACAGCAGCTCGGCCTGTTCCTGGAAAACCGCTACCAGCACCCGAACGGGCAGATTCCGGCCTACGAGTGGAATTTCAGTGATGTAAATCCGCCAGTGCATGCCTGGGCTGTCTATATGGTTTATCAGGTGTGTCAGGATTACCATGACCAGAACGATCTGTCATTTCTGAAATCTGCCTTTGCCAGCCTGGAGCGGAATTTCAGCTGGTGGGAAACACATCGCGAACCGGACAAGAATGTATATGAAGGTGGATTCCTGGGTCTGGACAACATCGGTGTATTCGATCGCAGCGTTGAACTACCGACTGGTGGTCATCTGGAACAATCGGATGCCACTGCCTGGATGACCCTGTTCTCGCAGAATATGCTGCAGATCGCACTGGAACTGAGCCTCCATGATCCGGATTACGAACAGAGAGTGCTTTCCTATTTGAACCGCTTCATGGCAACCGCTGCAGCCATGCAGGATATCAGCGATGAACATCGGGATATGTGGGACGACGAGGATGGCTTTTTCTACAATGTTCTGCGTTTTCCGGACGGTCACTCTACCCGCATCAAGGTACGCTCGCTGGTCGGGCTGCTGCCTTTATGTGCCGTGACAGTCATCGAACGAACCACACTGGACAAACTGCCACTGGTGGCAGAACATTTTGAAAATCTGGTCCGACGCAGGCAATTCCTGGCTGATCACATCTTTTGTCCGACCACACCCGGAGTCGAAGGCCGTCGCCTGCTGGCCATCGTAGATGAAGAAAAACTACGCCGCATTTTGTCGAAAATGCTCGATGAACAGGAATTTCTGAGTCCTTACGGAATCCGGTCACTTTCCAGATACCATCTGGAACATCCTTACCAGTTTCACTGGAACGGACAGACTTTCACCGCAGACTACCAGCCGGGTGAATCTACTTCAAACATGTTTGGAGGCAATTCCAACTGGCGCGGTCCCGTCTGGGTGCCGATCAATATCCTGATCATTCGTGCATTGCTGACACTGTATGCCTACTACGGGGAAGATTTCCAAGTTGAATGCCCCACCGGTTCGGGCAAACAATACAATCTGTTTCGGATTGCCAGAATGATTGCCGGACGATTACTCCATATCTTCCTGCCGGATGAACAGGGCAGGCGCCCGGTTTTTGGCAATACTGAAAAATTTCAGATCGATCCCCACTGGCGGGACAATCTGCTGTTTTATGAATATTTTCACGGCGAAAACGGCTCCGGGCTGGGAGCCAGTCACCAGACCGGCTGGACAGGCGCATTGGCCGCCCTGCTCACGATATTTGGCTCTCTGGAGCAGGAAGAGCTGACAGAACTGGGTATGCAGGAAATCTCGGCCATCCTGGCGGGAAATAACGGTATCTGATGCCATCCTGCCAATCAATCTATTCCTGCTGTCCAAAATGGCTTTCATCAAAACATAAACAATCACAAAAAATATGCCTGGCAACTATGATTCGTACGAATGAACGCTGAATCTCACGTTCCCGTTCAAACAGCCATTGGCAGCATAAACAGCTTCGCACGCGGCAAGTTACCGTTAAAATAATCATCATTCCGCGTTCTGATGCGGCGTTTACAGTCCCACGATTGGAGTTCAAAAATGTCCCTTGCCGAGTTTCGTGCCCAGTATCTGGTGCGCTTCTGGTCTCCCATTCCAGCACTGCTGGCACTGGGAGTGGCTTCCGCTTATTACTTCGCCATTACCGGTACTTTCTGGGCTGTCACTGGCGAATTCACCCGCTGGGGCGGGCATATTGCCGCGCTGCTCGGCTTCTCCCCGCAGCAATGGAGTTATTTTCAACTGATCGGCCTGAACGGCTCTCCACTCGAACGCATCGATGGCGTCATGATCATCGGCATGTTTGCCGGTGCGTTATGTGCTGCGCTGTGGGCTGGCAATGTGCAACTGCGCTGGCCGACCAGCCGGCGCCGGCTGGCGCAGGGACTGATCGGCGGAATCATCGCCGGCTTTGGCGCACGCCTGGCGATGGGCTGCAACCTGGCGGCCTTCTTCACCGGTATTCCGATGTTCTCACTGCACGCCTGGGCCTTCATGCTGACCACGGTAATCGGTGCCTGGATTGGCGTAAAACTCTGCCTGTTACCGTTTCTGCGCACACCACTGCGTCTGGATACGGCACCCAGCTCACTATTCGCTGATACTGCCAGCCTGGCGCGACGTGCCCGCCTGCAAAATCGCCTTGGTCTGCTGATTGCCGTACTGGTGCTGGGTTTTGCTGCCTGGCGCTTTGAGACATCGCTGGTTCTGGGCCTGGCAGTACTGTTCGGGGTGTTTTTCGGCGCGGTGATCGAGCGCGGGCAAATCTGTTTTACCAGTGCCGCGCGTGATTTGTGGACTACCGGGCGCACCCGTATCGCCTACGGTATTCTGTTAGGCATGGTGGTAGCCTGCCTCGGTACCTTCGGCGCAATTGCCCTGGGCGCAACACCCAAAATCTTCTGGATGGGCCCCAATGCAGCCCTTGGTGGATTGCTGTTCGGTATCGGTATCGTGCTGGCCGGTGGTTGCGAAACCGGCTGGATGTACCGGGCGATGGAAGGCCAGGTACATTTCTGGATAGTTGGTATCGGCAACGTCATCGGTGGCACGCTGGTAGCCATCTTCTGGGATGAGCTGGGCGGTACACTGGCTCTGCCTTATCCGAAAATCAATCTGCTGGAGTACCTGGGAGCAGGCACCGGCCTGTTACTCAGTCTGGCCGGCCTGATGCTGGCGATGCTGCTGGTATACCTCAATGCCCGACGTTTTGCTGTCAGAGAAGGCCTTGCACGATGAATCATAATCATCAACCGGATTTATCACTGGATTTGCGGGGTGAACATTGCCCGTACAACGCCATTGCCACCCTTGAAGCCCTGGCCGATATGACGGCCGGCCAGGTGCTGGAAGTCATCACCGACTGTGCCCAGTCAGTCAACGGTATCCCTGAAGATGCGCGCGCCAAAGGTTATGACTGCCTGGCAGTAGAACAACACGGACCGCTGTTTCGCTTTCTGATCCGCGTGCCCGGTTAATCACTCACACGTGGTACGGATCAGAAAATCAGGATAAATACCGTTCACCCGGCACAAATCGTACCTCGATCAACTACACAGCCCGGATCAATCAGCCGATCCGTGCCGGGATAGATGTAATTTATCCACTGCCTGCATCACCAGAGAATAAACCGCAGGCACCACCACCAGTGTCAGCAATGTCGAGGAAATCATGCCGCCGATCACCGCGATGGAAAGCGGACGATTGGTTTCAGCACCGGCACCCAACCCCATCGCTGCAGGCAGCAACGCCAGAATGACGGTCAGTGAAGTCATCAACACCGGTCTCAATCGAACCGGACAGGCTTCTCTCAGTGCGTCATCCACAGATTTACCCTGTTCACGCAGTTGATTGGTCAAGTCGATCAGCAGAATCGAGTTTTTTGCCACCAGACCGATGAGCAGCACCAGACCGATCATGGAAAATATGTTGAGCGAGTTCCCCGTCAGCCACAAGGCAAAAATACCGCCGATGATTGCCAACGGCTGCGCCACCATGACGATGAGTGGTTGCAGAAAGGAATTGAACTGGCTGGCCAGTACCATGTAGAGCAGAATCAGTGCGAGCGTAAAAATGAACAGCGTATTCGTCATCGTTTTGGCCAGCTCTTCTGCCTGCCCGGTCATTTTCACCGTATAACCCACTGGCATGAATTCGGCGGCCTGCTGGAATACCATATCGGTCGCATTGCCCAGCGAGAATGCCGGGTTGGCATAGAACATTGCCGCATATTGCAGGTCGAATCGCCCGATTACCGCAGCACCGAGGTTATCACGGAATTTAGCAACCGTATCCAGCCTCACCAGCTCATTTCCGGTGCTTCTCAAATAAACTTTTTTCAGATCTTCGAGCTGATTGAACCGGTTTTCCTTACCTTTGATTCTGATCTGGTAACGTTGCCCATCCCCTGGTTCATCACTGAACCGGGCCACATCCACTCCACCGGTAAACATATTGATTGCCATGGCGACATCAGTAGCCGAGATACCGAGACTGGCGGCTCGCGTCCGATCCAGATCCACTACCAGTTGCGGCAAATCGAGGTCGAGATCCAGATCCACCTTACCCATTCCTGGTATTTCACCGAGCCGTCGCTGCATTTCCTTGGCCAGTCGACCCACTTCCTGCAGATTGGGGCCGGTCAGATTGAACTGCAATTTCTCCGGACGCTGGCCGCGCACGATGGCAACCGGCGCAGGAAATGCCCGTACACCCGGGATTTTGTCGAAACGTTCCCTCAGTTCGCGAATCAGCATTTTCTGGGTCATGGTACGATCATTGCGGTCATACAGGCGGACATTGACGAATCCCCTGTTCACCTGACCATCCTGCCCGGCTCCGATCATGCCCAGATAACTGGCCACTTCCGAAGGATAGGAAGTCAATACACCTTCGATCAACTTGAGACGGGAATCGGTATAGTCGATACTCGAACCCAGCGGTGTTCTGAAAGTGATCATGAATACCCCTTCATCGGCCTCCGGGGAGAGTTCCTTTTCCACCTTGCCAAAAAAGAAACTGCTGCTCAGTACCGTAAGGGTAGTAATCAGGATGACCTTCCAGCGATGTTGGATGGAAAACTCGAGCAACGAGCCATATATCCGGTCCATGCGATTGAACCCGTTATCCAACCAGTGATAGAGGCGCCCGTGTTTACGATCGACTCGCAAATAACGCGAGCAAAGCATCGGCGTCAGTGTCAGGGAAACCAGCAGGGAAATCAACACACCAAACGTGACGACCACCGCAAACGATTTGAAAAATTTGCCGATGATGCCATCCATGAAAATGACCGGTGCAAATATGCAAACCAGTGACAGTGTGGCCGCAATCACGGCAAATACCACTTCATGGCTGCCTCTGACCGACGCAGCCGCCGTATCCACCTTGCCATACCTGGCCTGATCCCGGCTCATGTGCCGGAAAATACTTTCCAGCACGACGATGGCATCATCCACCACCACCCCGATCAGCAACAGCAATGCCAGCAATGTCATGGTATTGAAGGTGAATCCAGAGAAATACATCACCGCAACCGCTCCCAGCAGCGATACCGGAATGGCTGTCGCAATGATCAGTGTGGATCGGACCGAACGCAGGAACAGCCAGACGATCAGCGCAGCCAGTAACGTCCCCTCGATCAGGTGTTCCTGCAGTGAATTCACCAGTTCCTTGATAAAAATCGCATCACTGGTGGAAACACCGATACGCATTCCGGGTGGCAGGCTGGGAACGATATCTTCTTTCAACCTGCGTTCAACTTCCTCGATGATGGCCACTGTGTTGGCATTCGAAACCTTGACGATTCCCACTCCCAGCGAAGGTTGGCCATTAAAGCGTGCCACCTGGCGATAATCGGCCAGCTCATCTTCGATCTCTGCAATTTCCTTCAGCCGGATCGGAGCACCATCACGATAAGCCACGATCAGGTTACTCATATCCTTTAAATTATGGAATTCCAGATCGAGCTTGATCAGCCTTTCTGTATTCCTGCCCACCAGAAAACCACCGGGCAACTGGATGTGCTCGCGCCGGAAAGCACTGATGACATCACTGGCAGCCAGATTATAGGAGGCCATGCGCTCGGGCAGGATATTGACACGTATGGTGCGATCACGGCGTCCGCCAAGACGAACCTCACCGACACCATCGATCGTTTCCAGTTTTTTCTTGATGACGTTGAAACCATACAGATTGAGCTGCTGCAGGGTACGATCCCCCTGCAGTGACAACCACATCACCGGCTGCGCGTTGGTTTCGATCTTGCGCACGACCGGCGGATCAGTATCATCCGGCAATCGCCGCAGAACCTGGCTGATATTCGCCTGCACCTCGTTATAGGCAACATCGATATTCTTGTCCAGACTGAAGGTAATGGTGGTGACCGAAACACTCGGTGAAGAGCTGGATTGCACATGCTCGATGCCGGGAATGGTATTGATTGCCGTCTCGATGATGCTGGTAATACTGGCATCGACGATATCGGGATTGGCTCCGATCAGAGTCGTCGTTACCGAAATCATGGGAAATTCGATATATGGCCAGCGGTCCACACCGATACGCTGGTAACTGATTACGCCCAGCAATACCAGTAACCCGGAAACCATCCACGCCAGTACATGGCGTTTGATCGACAGTTCCGGCAGTGTCATGAATCTGCCTGCACTGACATTTCTTTTTGTACAGAAATTCTGGCACCATCCGTCAGAAAAGCGGCACCATCGAGCACGATCTGCTCACCCGCCTGTATACCATCAATGATTTCGACCATGCCATCCTGCCTCAATCCGGTACGCACCACCCGCTGATGAGCTTGTGCCTGATCCTGGCTGATGGCATACACCACTTCGCCTGCCGGTCTCAATACTACGCTCTGCTCCGGCACTACCACCACATTCTCGCGCACACCGAGCACGACCACGCCACTGACACTGGCACCCGTATGCCAACCAGGCTGATCCTCCACGTCAGCCAGTACATCTATCGCCCGGTTACCTGCACCGATGGCAGGCTTCAATTCTCTGATGCGAGAAACGATCTCGACACTGGAAGTAGGCGTATTCAACCGAACTTCCAGACCCGGCCTGATAGATGAGGCAATGCTTTCGGGAAATGGCAAATGAGCACGCAAACGCTGATTGCTGATGATCTGGAACAATGGATCACCCACCTTGACATAATCTCCCTCAGCAACCAGCCGGGATTCAACCGTTCCATCCACAGGGGAAAGCAGGCGTGTCTTGGATTGATTATGTTCGATCGAGGCCAACCGGGATTTGGCACCTTCCAGCTGCCGGCGTAAAGCAATTTCCTGGGTCTTGACATCATCCAGCACGATCTGGGAAATGAAATTCCGCTCGACCAGCCGGGCATTACGCTCAACCGAACGTTGCTGGTTTTCCAGCAGAGCTTCCAGCCGGGCGACTTCACTGAGTGCTTCCCGTCGCTGCAA
This sequence comes from Nitrosomonas europaea, assembly GCF_900167395.1. Lineage (GTDB taxonomy): Bacteria > Pseudomonadota > Gammaproteobacteria > Burkholderiales > Nitrosomonadaceae > Nitrosomonas > Nitrosomonas europaea. Next base: position 6,340 of record NZ_FUWK01000042.1, on the reverse strand, counting down.
CTGGTAATCGACCGGGTTCAGCAAAGCAATTTCCTGCCCTTTCTTCACATGCTGACCCTGACGCACCAGCACCTTGAGTACCCGCCCGGAAACTTCCGCCGCAACGGTCGGATCCATCATCCCCTCCAGCGAGCCAATGGTTTCTTCACGTACTTCCATCGAGATCTGTTCAGCGGTAATCACACTGACCGAGGGCGGGCTGGCGACTTTTACCGTCTCCTCCTGCTTGCCGCAGGCGGATAGCAATAGCACCAGAGCCATGCTCAGCAATTTTCCTGCTCTATTCAACATCAAGTCGACCCTCTCCTTGCAATACACATGAACAAATCGGCAACCCGGAGCGTTCTACCGGACCAAGATAAATAACTGGAGATATTATCAAAATATGTCTTCCATCTGCTTAAAAACAAGTAAATGTTCTACCCGCTGTTTCGACAGACAAATCAGAATCAGGAAATGGAACCGGAAGGATGGAAAAAAGAAACGATTGGGCTGCAACGGGGCAAGCCGGAAAGAATAAAATGCACCCTGGAGAAGACTTCCTGCTGCAAGACCTTTTGTTGCGGATTTTTTACTACTGATATTCCCGCCAGTCAGGCAAAACTGGCAGAGATGATACTTAGATAAAAGAAACTGCGCAGCGATACAACTTCTGCGCAGTTTTTCAGTGCAATCAATGTACAGCCGGTGAAAAGTATGCTGAAACCACAATCAACGAAGCCAGTACCGTCATAATCAATACGACGGCAACCATCATTTTCCTAAAGGTTTCAGTATCACTACCTTTTACTACTTCGCTCATTTTCATTACTCCTTTTCGTTTGAACCCGGGAAAATCATGCACCCGATCGGCTCACATTTCATTGATTTATGTCAATAAATGTATTAGAAACAAAACAGGAATAACCCTGGTTCCGGGAGCTTTTTAGATGACCAGGTAAACAGGAAATGGAGGATAGCGTGATTTATGCTACCGTCCTGAACATCGTCAGATACAGTACAGATTGATGTGTCCTCACCATAATTACGCGACAACGGCTGCGTCGATCAGAGCTGTGATAAAGCAGGCTGAAGCACCGGTACCCGGGGATCAGCCGGGTACGAATGTATCGTGATGGTTCGCCCTTACAATGGAGCCACTACGCCAGCAAACCTGAGCAGATCGGCCATCCTAAAAGTGCCTTCCACTGTACTCGGCAATGTGGGTATCCATCGCGGATCCTGCCGCAGGTAAGACATGGAATCTCCCTGCAACAAGCCAAGAAACACCTCGGCGATGATACGTCCACCCACCGGCCCCAGCCGTTCCCCGTTCTCTTTCACCTCCGCCTCACGCAAAATGTAAAACCAGAGTGGCGTGCGCTGGTGCAGTTTAAAATCAACCAGATCGGCAAGGTCAGTGGTATTCAGTATCGGCAGATTCATCGCTTTTGCCACGCTTTGCCCGGAAGGCAGACTGAAAGTCAATCCTCTGAGCAGATTGAGCTGTGCGAGAGATTGGATATCTCCACGCACAGCCGGCAAATCGAACAGGGTGGTAGAAAGTTTGGTGTCGATTTTTTTACTTGGGCGCACTTTGCCATCGCCAAAATCAAAGAATGTCTGCCAGTCGATGAAACGGGATGGCGCACGTTTTCCCCCACGCAAATCATCAGGGTCAGGCTCGTCTGCCAGATTATCGTTGAAGATCAGTCGAAAAATTTGCGAATTGATATCGGAAGGTATCGGCCCGAAATTGGAGCGATATGAGGGGCGAACCTGCGAATGGCCGAAACGATAAGCAGCTGCCGAAAATTCAATCGGGATGAAGGGCTGATTGTGCCATTTATAAAATTTACGCCCGTTGATCAGGATATTGTCAACCAGCGGCTTGCCAACGGTTCTTACCAGATACTCATGTATGATGATCCACTGGTAATGCCAGCGCACCAGCCTTTGGGCTTCAGTAAACACTTCATCCGGGTCTGTCAGGCTGGATTGTGCTTTCACATAATCCACTACTGCATTGTGAAAACGCAGCATGGCAAGGTGTAATTGGGAAACCATCAGATTCTCGTCATTGCGTGGATCACCCAGCAACGCCGTTCCCTGACTGTTGCGCGGCAAATCATAACGTACGAAGCCGCCTGCAGACACTGCAGCTGCACCGGATATCTCCTCAACATAGAACTTGATGCCTTCTCCATCAGCACTCTGGTCGTATAAATAAGGTGAGGCACTTGGCCCGGAACCATACATACTGTCGAGTTCAAACAGGGGCCGGCGGAAATTGCGGATGGATTCCGGATCTGACTGTCTTTCCAGGTTGGAGACTGGATCAAACGTGATGTCGTGGTCGAGAAACTGGCCCAGGAAAGTCATACCGGCCACAAGATTCGGATTATTCGGGTTAATGAGGCTCAACGCGGGATCAATGATCAGATCGCGGGCAAGATTGGGGTTGACAGCAATGTCTGTATCTTCTTTGGCATCCATGATACCGCCCTTCCTGCCGAGCTCTTTCAGAGCATCCCTGATTTGCCGGGTATCCTGCGCAAAAGGTGGAAGGGAAGGAAACATCCGGCCGAATTTACCTTGGTCATAGGAGATGGATTTCGGAGGGTTATACCCGCCGGATTTATTCGAGCCATGCCATGTCATTTTTTATTCATTCTCCAGTTGAGTCATTGGTCGGTGGAAAAAGATCAGACCGTTTGACAGAATCTCCCGATTGAATCTTTCATACGATCCCTTGTATATTTGAGAGTACCTGATCCCGGAAACAGTCATGCGTGCATAGTCAGCAATGCCGGAGAGTACTCTATTGCCTCCCCACATCTCTGTCATCGGGCCACTCATGCTTCGCACATATTGCTGATAGTGCATCGACACGATGTACAGCGGGAAGCATAGCCACATCAGCAATGTTGCTCTGTGACCAATCTCACAACGGTTACTTGTATTCAGACGTTAGGCAGGGGCTACTAAAGTGCCGAAAGTGACTGCACAGAGATACTGGAAATTTCCCGGCATGACGAAAGAGGGATTGGTAATACGGATTGCGCAGTCTGGAGACAGCCGACTCTTTGAAACGGAGGTAATGAACTAAAAAGACGGGAAAAACCGGGAATGTAGGTGTATTCAGTTCTCCTGGCCAGCTTTACTTTTCGACAAGGCCGTAAACAACGCCGGAATGGTCTTTTTTTCCTGCCTGTATGTCAGGAACAGAGATTGGATTTCTGGCTGCTTGGGCGTTGTCGACTGTGTCGAATTAGCCTGTGGCACGTAAGGCTGGGTAAAGATGGGGTCGCTGTATTTTTGCGTTCCCCCTCGGCGAGAACCGGAGTATTTCTGGGATGATGGCAGTTTCCTGTGTTTCTCACTTCTGCTTTTCTCACTCCCATTTTCCATCGGCTTATTGCCGTAGCGGGAGTTACCGGCCGACATCCGGTTTTTCCGATCTGGCAGGCTGCGAGCAAACTGTTCCGCATCAAAACCGGCAATCTGTTCTGTTTCCAGTTTGGCGTTCAGCAGTTTTTCGATATTGGCCAGCAGTTCTTTTTCATGTTCGCTAACCAGAGAAATAGCCTTTCCTTTACTACCGGCCCGGCCGGTACGTCCGATCCGATGGACATAATCTTCCGGGTTACCAGGTAATTCATAATTGATGACATGTGACAGCTTTTCAATGTCGATACCGCGCGCGGCGACATCGGTAGCAACCAGTATTTGCACGTCACCATGCTTGAATTCAGCGAGCGCCTGTGTACGCTGCTGCTGATTTCTGTCGCCGTGAATGGCAACCGCCGAGATTTCGTGGCGGGAAAGCATCTGCGCCAGATGGGAAGCACCATGTTTCGTTTTGACGAAAATAAGTGCCTGTTTCAGATTCTGCTGTCGGATGAGGTGTAGCAGCAAGGCAAATTTGCTATCTGGCTTTACCCAGTGAATGACATGTGAAATAGATTCATTCACTGTATTTTGTACCGCTGCTTCGATTCGGACCGGCTGCTTCAGCAGGCTGTCGGCAAGTTTCCTGATTTCACCGGAGAATGTTGCAGAAAACATCAGGCTTTGCCGTTGTGGAGATAACAGCGCCATCACCCGCTTGATGTCCGGCAAAAAACCCATATCCAACATACGATCAGCTTCATCTAGTACCAGAATTTCGGTTTTGGAAAAATTGACTGCTTTTTGTTCGACCAGATCCAACAGGCGACCGGGAGTAGCCACCAGTATCTCCACCCCGGCCTGCAGCGCTGCGATTTGGGGCTCGATATTGATACCACCAAAAACGACAGCCGTTCTCAGGGCAAGATATTTTCCATATTTCCTGACACTTTCGTCGATCTGCATCGCCAGTTCACGAGTCGGTGCCATGATCAGGGCACGAACAGGATGCCGGGCAGGAGACACACTCGTATTGGCGTATGCTTGCAGACGGTACAGCAGCGGCAATGTAAAGCCGGCTGTCTTACCGGTACCTGTTTGCGCACTGGCCATCACATCCTTACCAGCCAGAATCGAAGGAATGACCTGGGCCTGGATCGGAGTGGGATTCACATACCCTTCATCATTAACTGCATGGAGAATTTCACTGGACAAGCCCAGTTGGGCAAACGTCACATCATTACTCATAGTCTATTTTTACAACAAGTAGAAACACAAAAATCTACAGGCATTACTCCCACAGCACAAATGAGTTGAGCCCTGAATCATCATCAATCTTCAACAATCTGTTTGAAGATAACCCGTAAACCGCGGCTACTCGTAATCCAGAAAGTAGAAATCACACTCATTTCCTGCTCAAAATCACTTTGAGACTGATTCCATTGGTTTTAAGCCATTTGAGCAAACCATTCATTCTGTTAAAGGCATTCAGAAATACAGGTGCTCCACTAATAGCAACGGCATCCACCAGACAATACCAGGCAGAGACCCCACTCGGCGGATTGCCTTGTGTCAACTCGAATATTGGTTCAAGCGTTGCCCACTGCCAGGTTCCGGCGGCGGTACCAATCAGTTCCAGCCAGGTTGTAATGAAGAACGCAGCCAGATACACCATTGGCGATCTGCCTTTGAATAGATAAATCAGGAATACCACATACAGCAATGCGCCTACCTGATCACCATGTTCAGGTAACCCGCTAATACCCCATGCTGACCACAAACCACAGGAAATCACCACGAAAGCTGCAATCTTCCGTGCATGTTGGAGGAAAAAACCGGATCGGGCCAATGTCACTGCAGTCAAATAAACCATGCCATGGCCTGGCGGTACGTAGAGCGGCACATTTTCCAGGCGGTAGGTATATCCTCCCATATAAATGGATGCAAAATGCTCGCCTGCTGTTGCAAAAGCAACAGCAATCACCACCTGCATCCTTATTTCTCGGTTTTCACCACGAAGTAACGCAACCAGGAAAATCCAGGCAATGACACCCAGCACGTTCTGAAGCAGCAGCGTCCCGTGCGCATCGATTACAAGACTGACTGCAACACAGAAGAAGGTAAATGCTGCAATGAAATAATCACGTTTCCTGTGAGCCGGATTCCCGGTCACTTCCGGGAATCTATGAAATATGTTCAACATATTCTAAAAATAAAAAAACCGCCTCTTCCGACGGTTGAAAACAGCAACTCCCGGTATATTTTGTCTGCCAGGCCGGAAACAAATATAAGCAGATAGACAGTAAAGTACACAAATTCCGAATGCCTGTTGGTCTGCCCGGACAATGTCCGAGGTATTCATGGATATTAAAAAATCAATTCGGGCTCATTCCGGAAAAGCCGATGACTACTCCTCCGGAACAAACCTCATAATCAAACCGTCAGGAAAGAAATCACTATTTTCCTTTTTTGGCAGGTTTGGCACTGGCCTGGAATTCATCATGGAATTTAAATTTCGGCTCTCCTTCAAATACGCCTTCCAGTTTGTAATGTTCATGCATGGCTTTGACTTCCTTGACCATTTCATCAAACTTGAAAGTGTATTTCGCATCCACTTCCGGTGTAAACGGGGTGTAAGGCGCTTTGGCTCCCTTCCACGGTGAACCTTCGTAGTTCAGATGGCACGCACTGCAGCGTTCTTCAAAGTGGAAGTCCTGTCCTTTCTTTGCCAGATCTTTGCGAGGCGTTTTCTTGCCCGATTTCTCAAAAGCCTGCCCGCTCTTACGATGATCTCCCCGGAAGTTACGTCCAGGTCCATGGCAGGATTCACAGCCTACACCCGTCAGCATCGGTTTGGGCGATTCGATCGTATAGCCCCCTTTCTGACCAAATCCATCCACGTGACAACCTACGCAGTCTTTGTCCTGGGTGTAGTCCTTGGCCGGATCCAGTTTGGCTTTCTGTTTGGCTT
>NZ_FUWK01000051.1 GCF_900167395.1 Nitrosomonas europaea | reverse complement strand
GCTTCCGTCGCTTCTTCTACACGGTTCTTGATATTGGGCTTACGTCGGTTTGCATCTATCAGAGCTTCAACACCTCCTGTTTCCACAGCTGCCTGATAGCGATAGAAAGTATCGCGAGAAAAACCCATCACCTTACAGGCACGGGATACATTGCCAAGCTCAGCTGCCAGATTAAGCAAGCCAATCTTGTGTTTAATGATTTTATGATGAACACTGCTCATGGGATTACTCCTTTACGCTTTCGCGTTTGGTTGATAAAGATTCGCACCTCTATCAAACCGGGTAATCCCACCTCTTGGCAAGACCTGCTGTCAGATCAAATCTGAACTACTACAGATAATCTGATGACCAAACTGGGTCTCTGAAAAATGGTCTGACGGTAGAAACTGCCAGCCAGCATATATAAATAACGTTATAGCAAAAACTTTTATTTATCGTAAAACGTAACTATCCCCGTATCCACATCATACATGCCACCTACCAGAGCAACCTTACCATTGCCGAGCATCTCTGCAATCACCTGACTCCGTTTAGGAATTTCATTTATTACATAATGCACATTCAAGCGCGCGACATTCTCCATAAACTCGGGATCTGAAATATCAGAAATATTTTTTCCAGATAATTCTGCATCCACAACCGGTTGCAGCTTATCCAGCAAAGCAGTCAGATTACCCAGTTTAATACCGTGACACACTCCCTGGACTGCACCGCACTTGGTATGACCCAGTATCACGATGACCTTTGAACCTGCGATATGACAGGCAAACTCCATACTTCCCAGGATATCTTCATTCAGAATATTACCTGCTATCCTGCAACTGAAAATATCTCCCAATCCCTGGTCAAATATCAACTCAGCCGAAGTACGAGAATCGATACAGCTCAGAATCACAGCAAACGGAAATTGCCCTTCGGATGTTTCATTCACCTGCTGCAGCAAGTTCCGGTTCAGCTTCAGATTGCTCACAAAACGCTGATTACCATCTTTCAACAGCTGTATCGCCTGCTCAGGCGACAAATGTGCCTGCATTTCCCTGGTAAGCGTTCTCATATTGATCTGTTAATTGAAGGGTGATAGAAAAAACTTCTTTAGCTCTTTACAGCAGGAGAATCAGGCCGCCCGTACCGGGTTTCCATGATGCGCTGATACCTGCTCTTTGTTTCCAAAGTAGGTATACCGATAACTTCAACATTGATATCACGTATATGAGCATTGACAGTGAAATCCCTGATGATCTCGATAATATCGTGATCGATATACTTGGATTCGCTGCCATCAATAATGACCCATGAATCCGGTTCGAACTCCTTGAGTGCTTTACCGATACTGCCCTTGTTAAGGAATGAAACATCCTCTGCCAGTACCAGCCTGATCTTTTTCACCCCATCATTTTTCTCGTGAAAAAGTTCGTAATCAGTTTTCAAATTTGATCTGAGTATAAAGAAAATGGCTACTACCATTCCGATACCGATCCCCTTCAGCAAATCTGTCAGCAGAATGCCAATCACCGTTGCGATGAAGGGAGCAAACTGTGTCCAACCCAACTCATACATCGCTTTGAACAATGAAGGCTTCGCAAGGTTATAACCTACTACGAACAAAATACACGCCAGTGAAGCCAGCGGAATCATGTTAAGGACACCGGGGATGACAATGACACAGATAAGCAGTAACACACCATGAAAAATGGCCGATAACTTCGTACGTCCCCCAAAAGTGATATTTGCAGAGCTTCTGACGATAACCTGGGTAACAGGCAGGCCACCGATCAATCCCGATACGGTATTACCCAAACCTTGCGCAACCAGTTCTCGATTGGTCGAAGTAACTCTTTTGAGTGGATCGAGCTTGTCAGTTGCTTCCACACACAACAACGTTTCCAGGCTGGCAATAACCGCGATGACCAAGGCAATAAAATAAATTTCCGGATTGGCCAGATGCGAAAAATCCGGAAAGGTAAACTGACCGGCAAAATCCTGTATCGACAAAGCTACCGGAAGATTAACCAGATCATCGGTTTCAAAATTCAAACTCTCAATGTACTCATCGAAAAGATAGCTCAGCAGAATACCAATTGCGACGACTACCAGCGGCCCCTGCAATATCTGGAAAATACGGTATTTCTTGTATAACACCATTTCCCAAAGCAGCAGTATCGACATCGAGATCACAGTAACCAGAATTGCTGCAGGTGAAACGTCATACAGGGTGTCTACCAGATATCCCAATGTACTTTCACCATCAGGTGAGAAAAAAGCAAGATCACCTTCGAAATCCCTATCGTAGCCAAGAGCATGAGGAATTTGCTTGAGTATGATGACTAGCCCTATCCCGCTCAGCATCCCCTTGATCACAGAAACAGGAAAATAATAGGCAATGGCCCCCAAACGCAGATAACCCATGCCTATCTGAAGAACGCCTGCAAGCATGACTGAAAGCAGAAATGCTTCCCACGAACCTAACGTAGCAATGGCATTGAGGACGATAACAGCCAGACCGGCAGCCGGCCCACTTACGCCTAACTGCGAACCGCTGGCCATGCCTACGATGATACCGCCTACTATTCCAGCAATAATCCCGGAGAAAAGCGGAGCACCCGATGCCATGGCTATACCCAGGCAAAGTGGCAAAGCTACGAAAAAGACAACGATACTGGCATACAAATCCCGCAGGATCATATGGTTTTGTAAGTTACCTAGTTTCATCATTCTGAGTGGGTGATAAGTAGTATTTTTGGCGGTTTAAATCGAAATCACTTATAAAAACAAGTGAAAAATCTGGAAAAATCCGGCCCCGGATACTACTCGGGCCCTATCAAACTGAATGTCTATTTTTACCTTATAACAATCTGCCCTTCCTTCTTATACCTATTAGGTATAGCATAAACAAAAATCATGTTAATTCGGTATTACTCTATCTCTCGGCATCACATTGATATTCAATCAATTAATCAGGCAAATTTCTCAGTACTCAGTATATGGCCACTAAAATCAGCAAATATGCGCAACAATGGCTTATTTATCGGCATTTCTCAGAAGAACCAGCACAGCACCACTTCCCCCCTGCTCAGGCAATGCCTGACAAAAAGCGAGCACATCGCCGTGTTGCATAAGCCAGTTCCCCGTCAGAATTTTTAGTACCGGTTTGCGGTTTCTTGAACTGAGTCCTCTGCCGTGGATGACACGCACACAACGCAATCCCCGCAGGACACCTTGATTCAGAAATATCACCAGTATCCGGCGCGCTTCATCCCGGTTCAGGCCGTGCAGATCGAGTTCATCCTGCACAGGCCAGTTACCGCGTCGCAGTTTCCGCAAGGTATACCGCTGCAAACCCGGACGAGCAAACGACCATTCTTCACTTTCCGCCATATCCCATTGCCAGCCGTCATCAGCAAGAACATCCTGAATATCCGGCAAGTCTGACGCACCAGGTTGCGGAAGCGCTTGATGTTTAGAATGCGCACGGATGATTTTCTTCGTCCGGGTAAGTGGCCTGACATCCCGCATAGCCTCGCGGAACAAAGCGGCATCTTCATCACCAGCAACTTCTTCAGATGAAGATTTATCGTCCGACCCCATCTGTACGCATGCAAACGAGAAACTTATTGTATTCAGGCAGATTTTTCCAGATATCGCTCTGCATCCAGAGCAGCCATACAGCCGCTGCCCGCGCTGGTGATTGCCTGACGGTAAATATGATCCTGTACATCGCCGGCTGCAAATATGCCAGGAATACTGGTCGCCGTTGCATTCCCCTCATTACCGCCTTGCGTAATAATGTAGCCGTTTTTCATTTCCAGCTGCCCCTGAAACAGATCAGTATTGGGGTGATGTCCAATGGCAATGAACACACCCTGTAACTCCAGATCACGTGCCGTATCGTCGCGAACATGGCGGATACGGATTCCGGTGACACCGCTGTCATCACCTTTTACTTCTTCCAGAACATGATCCAGTGCCAACTCGATCTTGCCGCTTTTCACCTTTCCCATCAGCTTATCGATCATGATTTTTTCCGAACGGAATTTATCGCGCCGATGCACCACCGTCACCTTACGGGCAATATTGGAGAGATACAACGCTTCCTCCACCGCAGTATTACCTCCACCAATCACTGCAACATCCTGATTTTTATAGAAGAAACCATCACATGTCGCACAGGCTGAAACACCTTTCCCCATAAATGCTTCTTCAGAGGGTAGCCCGAGATATTTTGCAGAAGCACCGGTTGCAATGATCAGAGCGTCACAGGTATAGGTCCCCTGATCACCAATCAGCTCAAACGGTTTCTCTGACAGATTGGCAGTATGAATGTGATCGAATATGACCTCGGTCTGAAAACGCTCGGCATGCTTCAGGAAACGCTCCATCAGCTCCGGCCCCTGCACACCTGCAACATCAGCCGGCCAGTTATCCACATCGGTCGTCGTCGTGAGCTGCCCGCCTTGCGCCATCCCGGTAATCAGCACCGGGTTGAGATTGGCACGCGCCGCATAAATAGCTGCTGTATAGCCGGCAGGGCCGGATCCGAGAATAAGTAGTTTGCAATGTCTGGTTGTCGTCATGATTGAATAAAGTTATCAGAATAAATTCTCAGAAATGGCTGGTGCCGACAGTACTCTACAGCCCTGCCAGCTTTAAAAATCACACTTCAGCCTGGAAAACTGTCGGCTGTTGCCATCATTTTTCTTAAAACGTCCTGTACGGATCAAAGATTTTGTTCCACCCAGCTCGGCACACTGGCCAAAGCCTGTGGCAGCTTCTCCGGTAACGTACCGCCTGCCTGCGCCATATCAGCACGCCCACCACCTTTTCCGCCCACTTGTTGCGCAACGAAGTTGATCAGATCACCGGCCTTGAGTTTTACTGTCAGATCATCCGTCACACCGGCAATGAGTGTCACTTTATCCTTCTCGATCGTCCCGAGTACGACAACACAGGATTTCAACCGATTCTTGAAATTATCCAGTGTTTCCCGCAGCGTTTTGACATTGACGTTTTCCAACGTTGTCGCCAGCACCCGGATTCCCTTGATTTCCTGTGCCTGTTCAATCAGGGAAGTGCTTTGCACGCCGGCAAGTTTCGATCGTAAAGTGGCGATCTCCTTCTCCATTTGCCGAATATTGTCCAGTATCTGGGAAAGCTTCTGCGCTGCTTCCTGCGGTGCTGCTTTGAGCGCATCGGCAACCTGCTGCAGCTGCTGTTCCTGTTGCTGCGTATAAGCCAGTGCTGCATCACCTGTCAGTGCCTCTATCCGGCGGATCCCCGCCGCCACACCGGATTCGGCAACGATCCTGAAAAAACCGATATCCCCGCTGTAACTCACATGCGTACCACCACACAATTCAGTTGAAAAATCACCCATTGCCACAACGCGCACCGTATCGCCATATTTTTCACCGAACAATGCCATGGCTCCCTGCTTGACAGCGTCATCATAGGTCATCAACTGTGTCGCAACTTCATGGTTCTTACGTATTTGGGCATTAACCAGATTTTCAACCTGACGTATCTCATTCTCTTGCATGGCGCTGTTATGCGAAAAGTCGAAGCGCAACCTGCTGGCATCCACCAGTGATCCCTTTTGTGTGACATGATTACCCAATACCTGGCGCAATGCGGCGTGCAGCAAATGCGTCGCAGAGTGATTGTAAGCAGTATTGGTTCGTGCAATCTGATCGACTCTGGCGATCACCCGATCACCTATTGCCATCCGGCCACTGCTCAGCATTCCATTATGGCCGAATACCCCGGCTTGTATTTTCTGGGTATCGTTTACGGTAAATGTGCCACTCCCTGACAGCAACTCTCCGCTGTCACCCGCCTGTCCACCCGATTCTGCGTAAAAAGGAGTCTGGTCGAGTACGACCACGGCTTCGTCATCGGCTTCTATAAAATCCACACGACTACCCTGTTTGTATAACGCCAGAATCTGCGCCTCGTGCTGCAGCGTAGCATAGCCATGAAACTCGGTTGGTTGTCCGGTATATTCAAGGCCTGTCTGCATGGTGAATTTGCCACTGGCACGAGCGCGATCCCGCTGTTGCGCCATACATGTCTCAAACCCGGCCATATCGATCACGATACCTCGCTCCCGGGCAATATCTGCTGTCAGGTCGACCGGAAAACCAAAGGTATCGTACAGGCGAAAAACGATTTCCCCTGAGAGCGTCTCGTTTCCATGGGATAGCGCTGCCTCCAGCACTTCCATGCCATTTTCCAGTGTTTCGGCGAAACGCTCCTCTTCCTGCCTGATAACGCCGGCTACATGCTTTCTGGCTCGTGTCAATTCGGGATAAGCCGGTCCCATAACATCAACCAGATCATCCACCAGCAGATAAAAGAATGGCTGCTTCTGCCCCAACCGATATCCATGACGAATGGCACGACGCAGGATACGCCGCAACACGTAACCCCGACCTTCATTACCGGGAATGACACCATCGGTAATCAGAAAGGCGCAGGCACGAATATGATCTGCTATGACCTTAAGCGAGTTGTTTGAGAGATCCTTGGAACCCGTTACTCTGGCTGCGGCCTCGATCAGGCTGCGGAACAGATCGATTTCATAATTACTATGCACCTGCTGCATGACCGCTGCAATACGTTCCAGTCCCATACCGGTATCCACCGAGGGTTTAGGTAATGGATGCAATTCACCACTGGCATCACGGTTGTACTGCATGAACACCAGATTCCAGATTTCGATATAACGGTCACCCTCTGCATTCTCTGATCCGGGCGGCCCACCCGCCACAGCAGGCCCGTGATCGTAAAAAATTTCTGAACAAGGGCCGCAAGGGCCTGTATCTCCCATCTGCCAGAAATTATCCGATGTCGCGATGCGAACCAGCCGTGAGGGATCAATCCCTACTTCGTTGAGCCAGATATCCGCTGCTTCATCGTCCTCCGCATACACAGTTGCCCACAACTTCTCTCTAGGGATGCCGAGCGAGCCAGTCAGAAACTCCCAGGCAAACAAAATGGCTTTGCGTTTGAAATAATCTCCGAAGCTGAAATTACCCAACATCTCGAAAAAAGTATGGTGCCGCGCGGTATAGCCCACATTTTCCAAGTCATTATGCTTACCACCGGCTCGTACACAGCGCTGTGAACTGACAGCCCGAACATAGGGGCGTTTATCCTGGCCAAGAAACACATCCTTGAACTGCACCATACCCGCGTTGGTAAACAGCAAAGTAGGATCATTCCCTGGCACCAGCGGGCTGGATGGCACGATGACATGGCCCCGCGCCTCAAAAAACTCAAGAAATTTCTGTCTGATTTCACTACTTTTCATATCAGCACCTTGTGCAACCGTTATGCGGTACAAACCTGTCCACTGTAAAACCTCATCATTCAATTCTCTGCTTCACGGGCATCGGACAAGACTTTGCTTATCACTTCGGAAGAAAAACCTTTTCCTGCCAGGTAACGGATCTGCTTCCCCCGTTCTTCCGGCGTGGATGGAGCAACGCCAAATTTTTTGCACCACAGCGCGTGTGCACTGGAAAATTCCGTCTGCTTAAACTCTCCCAAAGCAGCTTCAATCAGATGATCGGCAATTCCCTTCATCTGCAGCTCGTAACGTATCCGCTTGCTTCCATATTTGCGACTGCGCGCGTGCAGAATTTGCTCGACTGCTCTTTCATCGGATAGCAGTTTTTGCTGTTCAAGCCTGTCGAGAACACTTTTCAGCTCATCGGGCAACTGCTCGTGACAGGATAATTTCTTTTCCAGCTCGTGCCGTGAATACTCCCGTCGCGCAAGACATTCCAGTGCACGCGCATACAAGCTCATCCTTATTCACCGGAGGAGGGTGGAACAACCCGACTGTCTGTCTCTGCAAGCCCGACGGCAGCGCGTATTTTCTGCTCGATCTCATGCGCAATACTCTTGTGCTCTTTCAGATAATCACGCACATTATCCTTGCCCTGCCCTATCTTTTCGCCATTATAGGAGTACCAGGCCCCCGCTTTCTCGATCAATTTGTGCAATACACCGAGTTCGATGATTTCGCTTTCACGCGAGATACCTTCGCCATACAAAATATCGAAATCTGCCTGTTTGAAAGGTGGGGCAACCTTGTTTTTAACGATCTTGACCCGGGTTTCGTTCCCGACCATTTCCTCACCACGCTTGATCGAACCAGTACGGCGGATATCCAGACGCACAGAAGCATAAAATTTCAGCGCATTTCCTCCCGTGGTCGTCTCAGGATTACCAAATATCACCCCGATCTTCATACGTATCTGGTTGATGAAAATCACCATGGTATTGGTACGCTTGATATTGGCCGTCAGCTTGCGCAAAGCCTGGGACATGAGCCTTGCCTGCAGCCCCATCTGCGGCTCACCCATCTCCCCTTCTATTTCAGCACGGGGAGTCAGCGCTGCCACTGAGTCGACCACCACCACATCGACCGATCCGGATCGAACCAGCATATCGGTAATTTCCAGTGCCTGTTCACCGTTATCCGGCTGGGAAATCAGTAATTCCTGAACATTGACGCCGATTTTCTGAGCATACTGCGGATCCAGTGCATGTTCCGCATCGATAAAAGCCGCCGTCCCGCCCAGTTTCTGCATTTCGGCTATAGCTTGCAGCGTCAGGGTAGTTTTACCCGAAGATTCCGGTCCGTAAATCTCGATGATGCGTCCGCGCGGAAGGCCGCCCACACCCAGTGCAATATCCAGACCCAGCGAACCCGTGGATACCACCTGAATATCTTTTGCCACATCACTGTCGCCAAGCCGCATGATCGAACCCTTGCCGTACTGCTTCTCAATCTGGGCAAGCGCTGCTGAAAGTGCCTTATTTTTGTTTTCGTCCATGATTATTCCCGAAAAAAGCAGGCTGAAATTATCGCATATTCGGTCTGTAAAAAACGTGATCCGACGTCTGCCATTATGCCGGCACGCTAAAGAACCTCTGATCAGTCCCAAAAACTTCAAGCTGCCAACCTGCCTGGGATATAATCGGCAGCAAACTATAAAGGAAAGGGTGCCGATCTGCCTGACCCGGCTGCTTGCAACGGCTTTTCACAGGCTATCCGCGGCACACACCACTGCGGGATGTTCACCATCCCCGACAATACTCAAGGAGGCCAACATTCGTATCATCTTACTGGGCGCGCCAGGAGCGGGCAAAGGCACGCAGGCAAGTTTTATCCGTGAATGTTTTTCCATACCCCAGATTTCTACCGGCGATATTCTCCGTAATGCTGTAAAAGCAGGGACAGAGCTGGGCATGATGGCAAAAAAAATCATGGAATCCGGCGGTCTGGTGCCAGATGAAATCATCATCGATCTGGTACGCAAGCGAATTGAAGAACCGGATTGTGCCAATGGCTTTCTATTCGATGGTTTCCCCCGCACCATTCCTCAGGCTGATGCACTCAGGACGGCCAACGTACACATAGATCATGTCATCGAAATTGATGTGCCCGATGCCGAAATCATAAAGCGTTTGTCCGGGCGTCGTGTACATCCGCCATCAGGCCGGATTTATCATATCGAGTTCAATCCGCCGGCAGTCGCCGACCGGGATGATGTTACCGGCGAGGCACTGGTTCTACGTGAGGATGACCGGGAAGAAACCGTGCGTAAGCGCCTGCAGGTCTATCATGAACAAACCCGGCCATTGGTTGGATACTACTTCGAATGGGCGAACAGCGGTGATCCCAATGCGCCAGGTTACATCAAAATTGCCGGAACCGGCAATGTAGAAGCCATACAGGAAAATATTATCGCAGCACTCAAACAGACCAAATGAGTGTGCCGCGGAAACCATTACCCGGTTCTTGAAAAACAGGTTTTGATCAACCAGGAGTAGAAAATGGCTATAAAAAATGCGTTCTATGCTCAATCTGGCGGTGTAACTGCTGTAATCAATGCTTCAGCAGCAGGTTTACTGGAAACGGCACGAGCACATTCCGACAAAATCGGGAAAGTTTACGCCGGGCGTAACGGCATCATCGGAGCACTGACCGAAGATCTGATCGATACCAGTGCAGAATCCACTGAAGCAATCCGGGCACTGCGCCATACGCCCTCCGGTGCTTTTGGCTCCTGTCGCTACAAACTGAAAAGCCTGGAAGACAACCGGCGCGAATACGAGCGTCTGATCGAAGTATTCAAGGCCCATGACATCGGTTATTTCTTCTATAACGGCGGTGGTGATTCGGCCGATACCTGCCTGAAAGTCTCACAGCTTGCCGGCACACTCGGTTATCCGATTCAGGCAATTCATGTACCCAAGACGGTTGACAACGATCTGCCCATCACTGATTGTTGCCCGGGATTCGGCTCAGTTGCAAAATATATTGCCGTTTCCATGCTGGAAGCAAGTTTCGATGTGGCCAGCATGGCCAAAACTTCAACCAAAGTATTCATTCTGGAAGTAATGGGCCGCCATGCGGGATGGATTGCAGCTGCAGGCGGGCTGGCTTCCAATGAAGATCACGAGGTTCCGATCATTATCCTGTTCCCGGAAGTTACTTTTGATCAGGAAAAGTTTCTGGCCAAAACGGATCATTACGTCAAAGAATACGGCTATTGTACGGTTGTAGTATCAGAGGGCGTAAAAGGTACCGATGGCAAATTTCTGTCCGATCAGGGATTGCGCGATGCCTTCGGGCACGCTCAGTTAGGCGGAGTAGCGCCGGTAATTGCGAATATCGTCAAAAATGGTTTGGGGCTGAAATATCACTGGGGTGTCGCTGATTATCTGCAGCGTGCTGCGCGGCATATTGCTTCCGGCACAGACGTGGAGCAAGCCTATGCCATGGGTAAAGCAGCAGTAGAATACGCGATTGCCGGACATAATTCCGTCATGCCGACCATCGAACGTATCTCCAGTTCGCCCTACGCCTGGAAAACCGGTATGGTCGAGCTTTCCAAAGTGGCAAATGTGGAAAAGATGATGCCCGCAGATTTCATCAGTGAAGATGGTTTCGGCATTACCGGCAAATGTCGTGAATACCTCAGCCCACTGATCGAAGGAGAAGATTACCCGCCGTATAAAAACGGACTACCTGATTATGTCAGGCTGAAAAATGTTGCAGTAACTAAAAAGCTGGCTGAGTTCAAAATTTAATCTGTTTTGTTTTTTGACGGCAAGAGCATATAAAATATGCATTTAGGCTGTTCATGGTTTTGATTGTGGATTGATGCGGGGCCGTCAGGCCTGGCTCCGTATATATATTAGGGTGGTCTGATTTTAACTGGAGTTCTTTATGGCAAACGGTTTAACGATTGCAATCTGCAGCGCGATACTTGCCCTGATTTTTAGTGGCCTGTGGATTCGGCGTATTTACGCACAATCCGCTGGTGATTCACGTATGCAGGAAATTGCAGCCGCCGTACAGGAAGGTGCGTCGGCCTATCTCAAGCGACAATATCTGACAATTGGCATGGTGGGGACGGTTTTATTCGTCATCATCGGCCTGGCACTTTCCTGGAACACAGCCATCGGTTTTGCTCTGGGTGCAATACTTTCCGGTCTGGCCGGTTTCATGGGCATGAACGTTTCAGTCCAGTCCAACGTACGGACAGCCGAAGCCGCACGCAGTGGTCTGAATGAAGCATTGGCCATCGCTTTTCGTGGCGGCGCCGTGACCGGAATGCTGGTCGTTGGACTCGGATTGCTTGGTGTAGCAGGTTATACCGCACTGCTCGTCAGTGGCGCAGATGAAACCAGCAGTATCAGTGATCTCATCCACCCGCTGATCGGCTTTGCCTTTGGTGGATCGTTGATTTCGATTTTCGCACGGCTGGGTGGCGGCATTTTTACCAAAGGTGCAGACGTTGGTGCAGACCTGGTCGGTAAGGTCGAAGCTGGAATCCCTGAAGATGATCCGCGCAATCCTGCAGTCATTGCAGACAACGTGGGTGATAACGTGGGTGACTGTGCAGGAATGGCAGCCGACCTGTTCGAAACCTACGCGGTCACGATCATTGCCACCATGCTGCTGGGTGCCCTGTTGTTCAAAACCGGTACCGGTGATGCAGCCGTTTACCCGCTCGCACTGGGCGCAGCCTCTATCGTTGCTTCAATCATCGGTTGCTATTTCGTCAAAATGCGTGAAGGCGGCAAAATCATGAACGCCCTGTATCGCGGACTGGCAGTTGCCGGTGGAATTGCTTTCTTCGCCTACCTGCCTATCACCGTATGGTTCATGGGGGGCGCCACTCTGACGCTGGATGGTACCGAAGTAGGTGGAGGTGAACTGATCATGCGTCTGTTTGCCAGCACAACCATCGGCCTGGTTCTCACCGGTCTAATGGTCGTCATCACCGAATACTATACTTCTACTGAATATCCACCGGTACAGCATATCGCCAACGCCTCTACTACCGGACATGCCACAAATATCATCGCTGGTCTCGGTGTAGGGATGCGTGCAACTGCAGCACCTGTACTGGCAGTCTGTGCAAGTATCATCGTCGCTTACTCACTTGCCGGTCTTTATGGAATCGCGATCGCTGCCACCGCCATGTTGTCCATGACCGGAATCATCGTCGCACTGGATGCCTATGGCCCAATCACTGACAACGCGGGTGGTATCGCTGAAATGGCAGGCATGCCTGAATCCGTACGTGCCGTTACCGATCCGCTGGATGCAGTAGGCAACACGACCAAGGCCGTTACCAAAGGTTATGCCATCGGATCAGCCGGCCTGGCTGCCCTGGTTCTGTTTGCCGACTATACCCATGGTCTCGAACATGCCAACAAATTAATGACTTTCGATTTATCCAATCATCTGGTAATCATCGGGCTGTTTATCGGCGGGATGGTGCCTTTCCTGTTTGGTGCAATGTCAATGGAAGCAGTCGGCCGCGCAGCGGGTTCCGTTGTCCTTGAAGTTCGCAGGCAGTTCAAGGAAATTCCGGGAATCATGGACGGCTCCCGCAAACCTGATTATTCCCGTGCAGTCGATATGCTCACCAAAGCTGCAATCCGGGAAATGATCGTTCCATCTCTACTGCCTGTATTGATTCCGGTGCTGGTTGGCGTTTTCCTCGGTCCGCAAGCTCTGGGTGGCGTACTGATGGGTTCAATCGTCACAGGCCTGTTCATTGCAATCTCCATGACTGCCGGTGGTGGTGCGTGGGACAATGCAAAGAAATACATTGAAGATGGCAACTACGGCGGTAAAGGCAGCGATGCTCATAAGGCTGCCGTAACAGGCGACACGGTTGGCGATCCCTACAAAGATACTGCTGGCCCTGCCATCAACCCGTTAATCAAAATTATCAATATCGTAGCGTTACTGATCATCCCGCTGCTGTAACCGGGAATCAGGCGCCATTGCTAAAAAAGCCCGCCAAATTTGGTGGGCTTTTTTACACACCCAACCATTATCTCGTCCACTTTGACCTCCACGACCTTACCCGTCGATAATGATGCCGGAGCGGACAAGTAGCCGTTATGATCCAGGACGAGGCATAGCTTCACTGCCTTCCTTACTACTGTAAGATTTTGCCCCAGCCTCCTTGACAATCCATCACAGCCGGTACGCAGAATGAGCTTGAGTATTTGGCTGAACATGCTGCATGATGCTGCTCTCATATTGGATTTCCCCGGTCGGGTGAGGATATTTGGCAGTATACGATTACCCTGCCCCAGCGAATAACCCAACACCAGAATCTATTTTGGACGAGCGATGTCTGTCAAAAATATTGGCAATTATGTAATTGTTCTTGCGCTTATCGCTATTGTAACGAGCTGTAATTTCGGAAGCTCTGACTGGAGAACGGCAAGTCGTGCACGGACAGGGCTTGCGCCCGATCCGGCTGAAACACCAGAAGCGGTCATTCAGGTATATGCTGCACGTGCCTACAGCTGGCGGGGAATTTTTGGTGTACACACCTGGTTTGCTGTCAAACCCTCTCACGCCGAATCATTTACAGTGTACGAAGTCGCTGGATGGTATGCCCGCTGGGGTGGTTCAGTTGTTGCAATTCATGAACAGGCGCCAGATAAAC
The DNA here is from genome assembly GCF_900167395.1 of Nitrosomonas europaea. Classification (GTDB taxonomy): domain Bacteria; phylum Pseudomonadota; class Gammaproteobacteria; order Burkholderiales; family Nitrosomonadaceae; genus Nitrosomonas; species Nitrosomonas europaea. Next base: position 784 of record NZ_FUWK01000051.1, on the reverse strand, counting down.
GCTGGTTTGGTAATGCACCGATGTTGCTTGCGGAAAAGCGAGGAGAAGGTGTGGATGAACTGATCAAACGTATTGACAAGACAGTACAAACTTACCCTTACTCAAAAGAATATACGATCTGGCCAGGTCCAAATTCGAATACGTTTACCGCATGGTTATCTCGAGCCGTGCCGGAAATCGGTCTGGATCTGCCACCAACAGCCATCGGCAAGGATTATCTGGGAAACAGCATGACAGCCACGGCACCAAGCGGCAGTGGCTGGCAGTTATCTGTACTCGGTCTGTTCGGGATTATTGTCAGTGATGTGGAAGGTTTTGAAATCAACATACTTGGATTGACTTTCGGAATCAAGCCGGATCCATTGGCCATCAAATTACCCTTGATTGGGCGAATTGATTTGTCGGTATAAAGATCAGGCTGATTTTTCTAACTAAATTTGTTCGGTTTTTAACCGGATACTACTAGGGTCTGTTAACACTATTTGTATTAAAATTACCGAATGGAAATATCTGCATCGCAATTCAAGCTTATTGAAAATCTACTGCCGATACAACGGGGTAACGTCACACTTTCGAATTTGGAAGTGCTCAACGCGATTCTGTATGTTGCAGAGCACGGCTGTAAGTGGCGTGGTCTGCCTGTGAAATTCGGCAATTGGCACAGCATTTACACGCGCGCCAACCGTTGGGCCAGGAATGGCGTCCTGGATCGGGTTTTCCTCGCGCTTCAGCAAAACAAGCTGATACAGCTGGAAGTGGATCACATGTCGCTGGATAGTACGAT
>NZ_FUWK01000056.1 GCF_900167395.1 Nitrosomonas europaea | reverse complement strand
TTGCATATCTTCGACCGTGTCTGCCTGGAAAATGGTACGGAACATCGCCTGACCCAGCCAAATCACCCCTGGACCAATGGTCAAGTCGAACGCATGAACCGCACCCTCAAGGAAGCAACCGTCAAACGCTATCATTATGAAAATCATCAACAGTTGCGAGAGCATCTTTACAGCTTCCTGAATGCCTACAACTTCGCCAGGCGACTCAAAACCTTACGAGGACTCACACCTTACGAATACATCATCAAATGCTGGCAAAACGAACCTGAACGTTTTATCATCAATCCATACCATCACAAAGTGGGACTAAACAACTAGCAAGAGATATGGCTACATTTGTTCGGATTAGTTGGCTTACAGAGGCCGCGCCCAGAGACTTTGAAATAACTTTATCGACTGATGTTCAGCGTCTCGGATAACCGATGCCATCCTGGATCGGAACAAGCGGGATAAAGTGGCAGGAACCTTTGCCAGGAGTAGTTTTATTACACACGGTCCATCAACCACACACCTCCCGAGATGGATCGCCATTTGGCATCGGAAATTTTTCAATCGGATTTTCCGAGCCAAATATGATGATGCATTCCATAGAAAGTGGCCCATGTTTTTGTGTAAATGACATCAGGCGCTGCGACTATAGAGCATCGTGCAAGACAAAAGGTGGTCAATGTTTGTGCTTTATGATTGTCGAGAAAATATACCTCATTTATCTGTAATAAATGCTCAGATTCAACAGATACATGATGAGTTGGTTAATTTCGAGGGAAAGCTTCCAAAGCTCGAATTGATTGCATCACGGTATGGAATGACAGTGCGAGCAATGAATACTGCCTTCAAGAAGAAATTTGGGAAGTCTATTTATGCTCATATCTCCTGTAGCCGTCTGCATAAGAACTTATTCGTAAATAATATTAACGGCCAGCGGCACCTTCCGGAAAGCAATGATGGCAGCAGCCAAGTGATTGAGTCCCAGGAAGCTGCGTGCAAGCTTCTCGTAACGCATGAGCAATTTGCGAAGGCAATTGAACCAGCCGTGCGAGACCTCGATGATCCAGCGTCTGGCGTGAGCGCCGGGGTGTCGTCGCTTCTCTTTGGCTTGCTGGCCACGGCCTTTGACATGTGCAGTGCAACCGTGTTCTTCGATGCTCTCAAGAGTGTGGGAGCACCAGTGTAACCGGCATCGGCACACGGGTGTTTGTGACGTCGCTTCGGTAGGTTCGGACGTTTGACCATGATGGCCTCCAGCACTGCTGGCAACTGGCTGACGTCATGCCGGCTGGCCCGGTCACGATGAGCGACAACGGGACGCCACGACCGTCCACCAGCAGGTGTCGCTTGCTCCCATTTTTTCCCCGATCCGTCGAGTTGGAGCCGACAATCTGTTGTGCCAGGAGTGCCTTCATCATGGAGCCGTCGATGCTTTGTCAGCGCCAGACAATGCCCTCCATGTCGTCGTATTCGGCCAGACCAGCCTTCCCATAACGCTTCGAATACGCCGGAGACCTGCCATTCGAGGGAGCGCCTTCCTCTGGCAGCCTGTGCGTAACACGTAGACAATCGCTTCGAACACCAGCCGTGGATCCTTGGGCTTACGCCCACCTCCAGGTTTGTGCATGTATATCCGATCCGATCGCCGCGGTGCGGCCGCCAGAATCAGCAGCTCCATCCGTTCCCAAAGAGCATCGGATACTTCCCGCGACGCCACGCTTGTTGTTTTGGCCATCCATCCTCCCCGTATCGCGCTCATGCACAGGCTACGAAATAAGAGCATGCCCGTTTAAGGATAAGCTCTTAATCTTCGTTCGCTGCACAAACAACTGCTCATTGCCGCCGCTTCGATTATTCCGCAACCCTTGCGCTCCATTCGGGTTGCTGACGCTCATTACTAATCAGATATAATAGTTTTGAAGGTAGTAAAGATTCACTAGGACATCAGGACAGTATATTAGCGGCTGGAAAACAGCAAGTTTCCCATGGAGGCTGCAATAACGTCATCAACGCTGAATAATATCAATACTTGCGCTACACAGATGGCTAAAAATTAGGCGCTCCCAACACATCAATTCTTATCTAAGGATGAGAAGCTGCATAATAATGCAGACCAAAATTCTGTCTGGAATAAAGTTTGCGCCAATCTTAACCGTTAGAGATTGATTTAAATCCCAAATTTAATGACATGTCCGATCTGTATACCCGCTTCGTTGCCAATGTCCTGTTTCCCCTGAAGAAGCACGATACCGTGCAGGTGCATGGCAAAATAGAAGTTTTGCAATGGTGGCTGAGCGAATGCATCCTGAGGTTGCAGGCACAATGCCTGCGGACGCTGCTCGAACATGCGGGCACACACGTACCGCATTACCGAGACCTGTTCGCGAGGATCAGCTTCGATCCAGCGAAGGTCGACAGCGTGGCCGACATCCGTGCCAGCAGTGATGCACTGCGCGCCGACAATGCCGTTGGCCTTGCTCATTTCAATACAGAGGGGTCGAGCGGAGAACTTTCGATCTTCTTTATCGGCACCAAGCGTGTCAGCCACGATGTTGCTGCCAAATGGCACGCCACGCATTGATGCGGACCGAGTTACTGCCGACCTTCGGAATGCCGGACAAAAAGGTCGATGGCTTTATTGCACGCATCCGCGAACGCCATCCAAAAATGATTTTCGGTTACCCTTCTGCCATGAGCCATATCGTGCCATGCGCCGAGCAGCGCGGAGTTAGATTCGATGACCTAGGGATCAAGGTGGTGTTCTGCACATCAGAGCGGCTCTATAACCACCAGCGCGAGACGATCGTCCGTCTGTTCGGCTGCCCAGTAGCTAATGGCTATGGTGGACGGGACGCTGGTTTCATCGCACATGAGTGCCCAAACGGCAACATGCACGTCATAACCGAAGATATCGTCGTCGAAATTATCGGCGAGGCAGGCCGAGTGCTACCGCATAGGCAGTCTGGAAAGATCGTCGTCACCCATCTCGCCACGCGAGACTATCCTTTCATCCGCTACCGTACCGGCGATATTGCCAGCCTGAGCGAAGAGACGTGTTCTTGCGGCCGTGGCCTGCCGCTGTTGACCGACATTCAAGGGCGCAATACGGATTTTGTCGTCGCTGCAGAGGGCACGGTGCTTCATGGGTTGGCGCTGATCTATGTGGTGCACGATCTGAATGAGGTGCGGACGTTCAAGATCGTGCGGAAAAATCGGGAACATACGCGGATTCTGCTCGCACCCGAGGCTGGCGGCGATATGACCGGCATCGACACTATCATCATCGATGGCTTCCGGTGCCGACTGGGGGCGAAGGTGACGGTGAAGTTCGTCGACGCAGTCCTCGCCGAGAAATCGGGGAAATTCTGTTATGTGGCCAGCCATGTTGTACTGCACTGAGGGTTCCACTCATGCGTGATTTACTGATTGTGTCGATTGTGGCGGTGATGGCCGTGATGGCACTGCGTCGCCCGTGGGTCGGGGTAATGCTGTGGACTTGGCTTAGTATCATGAATCCGCATCGCTACAGTTGGGGCTTTGCTTATTCAGCGCCGCTGGCTGCGGTGGCAGCCGGCGTGGCCCTGCTCGGTCTGGCGTTTACTAAAGAGCGGCAAAGCCCGTTTCAGGGCGCACCGGTCGCCTGGTTCGCGTTGCTGACGATCTGGATTACATTATCATGGCTCTTCGGTTACGATCCAGCAGGGGATTATGTGCAGTGGAGTAAGGTGATGAAGATTTATTTCATGACCTTTGTTGCGCTGATGCTGTTGTCGAATAAGTATCATCTGATGGCTTTTGCCTGGGTAACGGTGGGCTCCCTAGCTTTGCTGGGCGCCAAAGGTGGATTCTTCACCGTGCTTCATGGCGGCAACTATCGTGTTTGGGGGCCACCAGGTTCGTTCATCGCCGACAACAATCATTTTGCCCTTGCATTGATCATGACCGTGCCACTGCTTCATTTTCTGCAACTACAGTTACAGAAACCGTGGCAACGCCACCTCATGACCGTGACCATGCTGTCATGTGTTGCTTCAGCTCTGGGCAGTCACTCGCGCGGCGCCTTGCTGGCGATCAGCGCCATGGGTGCAGTGCTATGGTGGCGCAGTAATCGCAAGGGTCTGATGAGTTTCGGGGTGTTGGTCGTGCTGCTATTGCTGCTGCCGATGATGCCGGAAGAATGGTGGGCGCGTATGGGCACAATCCAGACCTACGAGGAAGACGCGTCGGCGATGGGGCGCATCAATGGCTGGCTGGTGGCCATCGAAGTCGCCAAGCACTACCTGTTTGGTGGTGGCATGTCTTATCAGCACGAGTTCTTTTTTTCGATGTGGGGTGTGTATAACACCAACGTCATTGCGGCCCACAGCATTTATTTCCAGATTCTGGGTAATCATGGATTCATCGGGCTGGCGCTCTATCTGGGGCTGTGGGCGAGTACCTTGTGGCAGGCTGGCTGGCTGCGCCGTCATGCGCGCTCGATTCCCGAAGCAAAATGGACAGTTGACCTTGGCAGCATGGTTCAGGTCAGTTTGATCGGGTTTGCGGTAGGGGGAGCTTTTCTCTCCATGCCTTATTTTGACCTGCCTTACAATCTGATGGTACTGGTGGTGTTGGCGCGGCGTTGGGTGGAAACCCGCGGCTGGGAGCGCGATCCGGCCATACCGTTTATGGAATACGCCGGTTTGCGGGTTGGCAAGCGTGAACGGGCAGACGTGAGCAGTGCGCGTCCGAGGCGCACAGGATACTGATTGATGCTGATCAAAACTGCCTTTCAACTGTTTTCTCCGGCAAGCGATCGGGGCAAGCTGAGCATTCTGATTTTCCACCGCGCACTCAGTGCGCCCGATCCCTTGTTTTCCGAAGAATCAGATGCAGTGCGTTTCAATTTGATAATGAGCTGGGTGGTGCAGCAGTTTGACGTGCTGCCACTGGATGAGGCAATCCGCCTTTTGCAGGCAAGCAAGTTGCCAGCGCGCGCGATGGCAGTCACTTTTAATGATGACTATGCCGACAATTACACAGAAGCGTTGCTGATACTGCAACGGCATAGTTTGCCGGCAACGTTTTTCATTGCAACCAACTTTCTCGATGGCGAGCGCATGTGGAACGACACCATCATCGAAGCGGTGCGCGGAACCAAAGTGGATTTCCTTGATGCCGACATACCAGGCGTCGAAGCTGCGCCGATGCGCAATGACGCCGAAAAGCACAGCTTTCTCGGCAGGCTCATCCAGGCGATCAAGCGCCAGCTGTACAGCAGGAGACGATCGAACGCATTGCTGAAATCAGCCAAGCGGATTTGCCAACGATCTCACGCTCAACACAAAACAGCTGCGCGATCTGCGCCAGACAGGCATGCTGATCGGCGCACACACGCTCAGTCACCCGATTCTGGCCAAAACCGGCGTGGCCGAGGTAGGGCATGAAAGCGCCGCAAGTCGGGATATCCTGGAAAACCTGCTTGGCGAGCCTGTGCGCCGGTTTATCTCTTCCAATGGCAAGCTCGGTAGTAACTATGCCCGGCGCGACGTCGATATCGTCAAACGTCTTGGCTTCGAGGCTGCGGTATCCATGAGCTGGGAGGCCAATACACGGAATGCGAATCCGCTTCAGCCGCTGCGCTTCACCCCGTGGGAAAAGCAGCACTGGCGTTATAGTGCCCGTTTGCTCGGCAATCTACAGCATACGCAGGTTCTGGCGTTGGAATAAAATGAAAATTTCGGTCGTTATTCCCACTTTCAACCGCTGCCATTTGCTGGCAGAGGCGATAAACTCGGCCCTCGACCAGGCTTCATCCGAACTAGAAGTCGAGGCGGTGATCGTCGATGACGAATCGGACGACGGTACCGCAGCCTGGCTGGAGACCGCGTTTGCCGGCGAGCATCGGGTTCGGGTATTGGTGAATGGGCGAGGGAAAAGACCGGCAGGAGCCAGAAACACCGGCATCCTGGCTGCCCGCCATCCGAAGGTGGGCGTCATCTTTAGTCGGGCACGCTACGAGCAGGATGAGACTGAAGTGCCCTACATGGATCCGAACTTCGAATGCAAACTGTGCTACGCATCGATTGCTACGGAAGACAAGGATGCTGTCGTCTTCGATCGAAGCTATTTCGGGCACCTGCTTAAATATAGCTGCTACTTCAATTTGTCGGCAGTCGTCATGACCGCTGATGCGGCACGGCAACTGATGAGCGAGTCGTTGCACATCGCCGAGGACTTTAAGTTCTGGGTACGCTTATCGCACGAGCAGATATTTGCCTGTCTGAAAGTGCCGCAGATACGGTATCGCTCACATTCCGCGAACATCCCCTTCAAAGCGGACAAGGATCCCGCTGGCAATACCCCATCCATGCTCCATACGTACCGCTTGATGCTTGGCTATCCCGGTCTGGCACGAAGTAATCGTGAGCAGCTTCGCAAGCACATGGCGAAGGAGTATTTCGACTGGGCTTACCGCTGCAGCCGCAAGGGGCGGCTGGCGGAAGCCTTGCGCCTGCGCCTCGCCTTGTTCGATCTGCTCTGGAAGAATGTGGTTGCCTGCGTCAAGCTGCCGTGGATCGGGCTCAGATATAGGGCAGATCGTGTAGGGAGCACGGAGCAATGAACAGTCTGCCGGGTAGTATACAAACTTCCAGGACGAATCAACAGCGTCCACTGATCAGTGTCATCGTGCCGGCATACAATGCAGAGGATTTCATCCTCGAGGCGCTGCGCAGCATTACCGCGCAGGACTACGAACCGCTTGAGATCCTGCTGGTGGACGACGGCTCGACCGACGGCACTGCAGATCTGGTACGCCGCGAGATGCCCACTGTCCGCATCATCCGCCAGGACAATACAGGCGTGGCCGAGGCACGCAATACCGGCCTACGCAACGCTTGTGGAGAATTTATCTGCCTACTCGATGCTGACGATGGCTGGTGTCCTGGCAAGCTGCATGCGCAGGTCCAGTATTTGCAGCAACATCCCCAAACAGGTGCGGTCTATCACGCCTGGCAGGTCTGGCGACCTGATGCAGAGGGTAATTTTGTTTCCATGCCTGCGCCAGTAGTGGCGGATTCCACGGCCATTGATCCAGCTTTATCGGGCTGGATTTATCCGCAGTTGCTGATGGATTGTATCGTGCACACTTCCACTATCATGATGCGGCGCGAGTTTGTCGAACAACTCGGTTTTTTTCGCGCTGAACTGATCAATGGCGAGGACTACGATTACTGGTTGCGCTTGTCCCGCCTCACCCGGATCGACAAGTTGGTAGGAGTCTATTCATTTTATCGCGGCTCGCCCGGCAGTCTCACCAACAGTGTGAAGCCGGTAAATTATGAATACAACGTGGTCAGCGCGGCAGCGGCCAAGTGGGGACTAGCTGCGCCCGACGGACGTGCGCTTGCAGCGGTTGATTTTCAGCGCCGCCTCGGCAAACTTGCCTTTGACTTCGCATATAGACATTACCGCTGGGGATCGGCACGCATTGCACGCCGTGCTGCGCTGCAAGCCTGGCGTCATGATCCCCGGCGTTACAAAGCTTTGTTGTTCTGGCTGGCCTCGTTTTTCAAGCGAGAACCCAGATCGGCCGTACAAGGCTGATGTGGATGAGGGTGCCGCGCAGTTCAATCGGAGCTGAAAAAATGTCAGGTTCTGAACCTGTTTACCAAGAACCACCCACTGCGTATTGGCGCGCCCCTTCAAGCTACGATGCGCGGCTGCGCGAAGATTTTCTTGCGTCTTTGAAATCGTCTTCGACCACGCTTGGTGCCGTACCGCAGCCGATGCAAATCGACGTGCTGCGCCGCTTGCATTGGTATTTTACTGTTGATGGGCGCGAGCGAGCGCCAACGGCGATTGTGGGGGTAGAAGCGGCGCAGGCTTTTCATGCACTGATCGGGGAAATTCTACAGTATGTCGATCCGGGCTTGATTGGCCGCTTCTCTGACCCTGCGGTGTCGAGTGAAATTCGTCACGTGCTGTACTCTTGGCATGGAAAGCCAGTCTGTTCAGCGGCGATACTGGATTGTTATGACCATGCTCAGCAACTCGTCAAACTGCGCTACTTTGTGCATGGAGAACCACCTGTCGAAGCGTGGCTGGTGGATGGCAAGGCTGTTGAGCCTGCCTTCGCCAAATACCGCGGTTGCCGTTATTACCATCGCAGCTGTATGCAACAGCGCATCGTCTGGTTACCTGTTGCGCAGGGCAGCAAGCTGCAATTACGACTGAATGGTCAGCCTCATGCTATCGAACTTGATGAATCAGGTTTTTTTGCCCGATCCGTATCGGAGGATGAGACCTTCGATCTGGCTGGTGCGCGCGCAGCATTCTGGCCGGGACGGGGTGGACGTCGACGTTCCCGACCGTTATTGAAGTCACTGAAAGCCGGGCTGCTTGCCCTATATGCAGCGCTGCCTTGGGTGCGGGCGAGATACCGGCGGGCCTGGGTATTTCTTGATCGACATGAAAATGCCGATGACAATGCCGAACATCTTTACCGCTGGGTTACGGCGAAACAGCCACAAATCAACGCCTGGTTTCTGCTGAAACCCGATTCGCCAGATTGGGCGCGGCTGGAGCAGGAAGGATTTCAGTTGCTGGCACCGAATGGCCTGCAGAGAAAATTGCTGGTTTTGAATAGCGAGAACATCATTTCCTCACATGCCGAGTATGGTGCGGGCGGTTTTGACCCAAGGGTGTATGCACCGTATATGCGTTGGCGTTACACCTTTCTTCAGCATGGAACCATTCTGAACGATCTTTCACATTGGCTTGGACCGCTCCAGTTCGATCTATTCTCAACAAGTAGCTTAGTGGAGTATCAGTCCATCGCTGAAGACGGTGGCAACTATCCATACTCGAAACGTGAAGTAAGCTTCACTGGCCTTCCTCGCCATGACTGTTTGTTAAGAAAGGCACGTGAGCGAAAGCCGCCGTCGAGCAAAACACTGCTGGTGATGCCAACTTGGCGTGGTGGCACTTTCGAGGAGCAGGCCAAGGATTTGAGTGCGGATGAGCGCCAGCAGCTTTTTGCCCAGACCGACTATGCCAGGGCATGGAAGTCCTTGCTGCATAATCCTGCCTTGCATGCGGCTTTGCAGCAGCATGGCTGGCAGCTCAGTTTCATGCCGCACATGAATACCCTGCCTTTTCTGGATGTCTTTGAATTGTCCCCCGAGATCAGATTAGTTTCGGTGCTCGACGGCCATATTCAGGAGGCGTTGGTCAGCGCTGATGCTTTTCTGACTGATTATACTTCGGTCACTTTCGATATCGCCTTGTTGCGTCGGCCAAGTTTTTACTACCAGTTTGATCGTACGCTTTTCTACGGCGGTGGGCACAACTGGCGGCCAGGCTATTTCGATTACGAGCGCGATGGTTTCGGCCCTGTCGCTTTCAGCGAAAATGAGTTACTGCAGCAATTGCTCGCTTTCCTTGAAAATGGTGGTGAAGTGCCAGCACTTTACCGCGAGCGCATGGAACGTGCCATGCCGCTCGACGATGAACTGGCGTGCCAGCGCTGTTTCGATCGCATCTCCAGCCTGAATCAACCCTGGCAAGGATAGCTGAGTTTTCTTGATCAGCCCCTGGACAGCCGGCGGTACAGGCTGCGGACATTGTCTTGAAGTTTTGTCTTGAAGGTGTAGCGCGGCAAGCTTACTTCGCTTGCCGCGATGCGCTGATAGTGCTCGATATAAGCAGACTTCAGCTTCTCGAGTGCGTAAGTTTCCCGTGCAATCTGCGGTCCCCGTTCGCGTAAATACCGCATTTGTGCAGGGTCACGCTTCAACAGGGCGTCGCGTAGCGCACCTGCCTGCTTGATATCCAGAAAAACACCTTCACGCACGATCGAACGCTGGTTAGGATGTTCGGTGCAGAACACCGGCAAGCCCATCGCCAGCGCTTCGATATACACGATACCGAAAGTCTCGAACAATGAGCCCAGCGCAAAGACATCGGCCGCCGCATAAGCCTGGGGCAACTCATCATGAGGCATTTTGGTGAAAGTGATCCGCCCCGGCATCAGTTTTTCGCCGAGCGCCTTGATCGCTGGCGTATCGGCACATTCCTGACCGACGATGAGCAAATGCGCTTCAGGTATCTGGGCAACTTCCTTGATCAGGTAATCCATGCGCTTGTGCCAGTAGCAGATGATGCCGACGCTGATGACGACGAAGGCATCCTCGGCAATGCCGTAGCGGGCGCGAAAATCGCTGCTGATCGAGGGGTTGAAACGCTGGATATCGACACCGTGGGGAATGCAGAAAGCTTTTTCACGGGCGCTGTGCTGCAGATTGTATTCGGTGTGCTCCTGAACAAAATCGCAGTTGGATAGTTTGGCTGCTGGAATCGCGCCACCATTGGAAAAGAGGAACTTGGGGGTATGTGCAAACAGATGGCGGAAGCCGTAAAGCCGGTTGCACACTTCCTGCTCAAGACAGTGAATGATGTCGTAGCCACCTTCGAGCAAGGGGCGTAGCGCGGCATGGGCGAAAGTCTCGGTTTCGATGCGGATGCGCTCCTGCTCCTGCATGGCAACTTTCCAGCGTGGCGAAACAGCAAGATGGATGTTCTGTAGGCTGGGCGCATTGCGTGACACATTGTCGATGACCAGTTCGTTCGGTGCTGGCTCACCACCGCCCTTGAACAAGGTGATGTCGACGCTGCCCTTCAACATGTCGAATAGATCTCTGACAAAAATTTCGTGACCGCGCTGAACGTTGCCCAGGCCCGAGCACAGCAGAGCTATTTTCATGTGGTATTCATCTCCGTTTGGTGAAGCGAGCGGCGAGCTCGGTGAAATCCTGCAGATACTGTCTGGAAAGCAAATGGAGCACGCTGGCGTAGCTGATTGCTCCACATGCGATCAATGCCCCGAGATGCATTCCAGGGTGGAGGGCCGTCAATATCGGCAGATTGCGTAAAAAAGCGATTGCAGCCCACATCAGCAGAGCGGCAATGAAAGGACGCGCCAGGATGTGCAGCAAATGAGAAGTGCCCAGTCCGATCAAACCAAGTGCGACGCGAAAGACAAAAACGGAAAATAGTGAGTTCGCCGCAATCGCCAGGGCAACCACGTTTAGCCCGTATGGCATAGCAAACAGTATCGAGCACAGCAACAGTGCGGTATATATTATGTTGTAGCGAAACGCCAATGGCACCCGGTTTTGTGAATTGAACAAAGAAGAACCAATTGCGGTCGAGCCGCGCAGAGCTGCGCTGATGCCAAGCAACGACAGGATCGGGATCATTGGTAGCCATTGTTCGCCGTACAGTACCGGCACGATTTCGGTTGCAACGGCAGACAAACCGATACCGATCGGGCAGATGATGGCGGCAAGCAGACGTCCGCTCCGCAGTACTGAGTGTTGCAGTCGGACCTGATCGGCCTGAAGGGAAGAAAACGCAGGAAACAGCACGCGCTGCAAAGGCATCGCAATGCGGCCGCGTACTTCGTCAGTCAGCGAACGTGCGTTCTGGTAGTAACCCAGTGCACTGGCGCCAAACTGACGGCCAATCAGCAGCAGATCGCTATTCATATTCAGATAGTACAGCACTGTATTGCCCATGTAACTGCTGCTCGTTTTCCAGGTGGAAAGCAGATACTGGCGATGAAAACGCAGGCGTGGCCGGTAGCGGATTGCGCTCACCATCAACAAGGTGCCGATGATCGAGCCAGCCAGCGAACCATACACCAGGCTCCAGACGCCGAAGCCCAGATAGGCAAGTATAATCGCTGCGGCAGAACGCAGTCCAATCGTGCCGATCTGGATGATGAACTCGGTGCCGAAGCGCATCAGTCGCGAAAGAATCGCTTGATGGACGGTGGACAGACTGCCGAAAATGAAAGTGAGGCACATGACACGAAGCAATGGTCCCGTAGCTTCATCACCGAACAGCCAGTGAGTGAGAAAAGACAGAGCAAAAATCACCGCAGCGATGGTACAGCCCAAGGCAAGCGTGGCCCAGAACATAGTGTCAAGCTGCAGACGAGTGATAACCCGACGCTGGATCAGGATGTTGGCAAAGCCAAAGCTGCCCAGTAGACCAGCAAATTCGGTGACGACCGTGGCCATGGCAAGGTAGCCAAAGTCAGCGGGCGTCAGCAGCCGGGCAAGGATAGCCATCGAACCAATCGTGAGCGTAGTGCGCAACACGATGCCGAGCAGGGTAAAGCCAGCACCACGGGCGACACGGGATCCAAGGTCGCGGGAACTGAGAATAAGTGCCTGGCGCACTGTGGTGTGGCGGGGGGTGCTACGTGTCATCGACAGGCCGGGGTATTTGCAACAAAAACAGGGAGGGGCATGTTCAGTGCGGTCGCTAGATTGGTTGAAGCAATATCAGACTGAGATGAGGTTTGACGGACAGAAAAACCCCGTACAGCAGGGAATCGGCAACCTGCAACTGAAGGGAATGTTTTTCGACTGTGGGATATAGAAAAAATAAACCGCCTTTCCGATGAGTTTTAAATCTACTGAAAGCTGGCTCAATTGTCAAATATGGTGATAACTGATCGAAAAAATGACTGTATTCCAGTTCAATTAATGACTGTAACAGAATAATTCTTTCAATAGCTAGTCGTCCCTGAGAAATATAATAACTGATTGATTCTCAATGAATATATTGTCATTTATGCTAGGGTCTGTTAACACTATTTGTATTAAAATTACCGAATGGAAATATCCGCATCGCAATTCAAGCTTATTGAAAATCTACTGCCGATACAACGGGGTAACGTCACACTTTCGAATTTGGAAGTGCTCAACGCGATTCTGTATGTTGCAGAGCACGGCTGTAAGTGGCGTGGTCTGCCTGTGAAATTCGGCAATTGGCACAGCATTTACACGCGCGCCAACCGTTGGGCCAGGAATGGCGTCCTGGATCGGGTTTTCCTCGCGCTTCAGCAAAACAAGCTGATACAGCTGGAAGTGGATCACATGTCGCTGGATAGTACGATAGTCAAAGTCCATCCTGATGGTA
>NZ_FUWK01000041.1 GCF_900167395.1 Nitrosomonas europaea | reverse complement strand
ATTCCAAAACGAAAGCCAATCATCCGCAGACCAACGGTATTTGCGAACGCTTTCACAAAACCATCTTGCAGGAGTTCTACCAGGTGACATTCCGGCGCAAGATTTACCAGTCCATTGAAGAGTTACAACACGATCTGGATGATTGGATGGCGTACTACAACAGTGTGCGGACTCACCAGGGAAAAATGTGCTGTGGACGCACCCCGATGCAAACTTTAATTGACGCAAAGGAGATATGGGACGATAAAATTACCGAATTGAATAACTGAATCTGATCTAACAGGCACTCGTCAAATCGGGTAACTGTCAGATCAGATCTCAACTACTACAAACATGCTTTTAGGGGGGATTGGCGTACCTTTACATATAGCTCTGTGTGAAAGAGCAACTTCGCAAGCCAATTAAGAGATTTCTGGATCTCCATGCCGCTTATGCAGCTCACGAAGTCGGGGGTAAACTACCTTCAGGAGTCTTCATCCCGTTTTTCAGTGTTTGCTTGTCTGAAAAAACTTGTACTATATTGATAGTTCGCACTCGTCTACGGTGTGATTTCCTTTTATCCGGATTTGGATACTTCATATCCTTGATTACAGTCTTTCAATTTCTTTCAGGTATCAGAAAAAGTGTTTTTTGAATGGGTAGTCGATCCCGCTGCGTGGGCGGGGCTGGCAACGCTGGTTATTCTGGAAATCGTACTGGGGATCGATAACCTGGTTTTCATTGCAATACTGACGGATAAGCTGCCGCCACATCAGCGCGGAAAAGCGCGCATCGTTGGTCTTTCTCTGGCGCTCATCATGCGCCTCATTCTGCTGGCATCCATTTCCTGGGTCATAACGCTCACTACGCCGCTGCTGACACTGTTCGATGTCGAGCTGTCCTGGCGAAATCTGATTCTTTTGTTCGGGGGGATATTCCTGCTTTTCAAGGGAACGATGGAGCTGCACAGCCGACTGGAGGGGCAGGATGGACAAAAAGAAGGCAAGGGTGTGCATGCCGTTTTCTGGCAGGTCATCGTGCAGATCATCGTGCTGGATGCGGTTTTTTCGCTTGACAGCATGATTACTGCAGTCGGAATGGTGGAGCACCTCTCGGTGATGATGATCGCCGTTATCATCGCGATCATTGTCATGATGGTTTCTTCCGGGCCGTTGATGATTTTCGTCTCCAGACATCCTACCGTTGTCATTCTCTGCCTGGGCTTTCTGATGATGATCGGTTTTTCGCTCGTGATCGAAGGCTTCAACTTTCATGTGCCCAAAGGGTACCTCTATGCTGCGATCAGTTTTTCCATCCTGATTGAGACCTTTAATCAGATTGCCAGACATAACAAGGAAAAGCTCATTACTACCGGGGATTTGCGTGATCGTACTGCTGAAGCCGTGTTGCGGTTGCTTGGCGGGCGGCATGGTGAAGTCGGGCTGGGTGAGACATCAGAAGTGATCGCGCAGCAGGTGGCCGAAAATGACCTGTTCGCCCGTGAAGAAAAGGAAATGATTGAAGGAGTGCTGACACTGGCCGGGCGCCCTGCCATGTCCATCATGACACCGCGTACTGATATCGATTGGCTGGATCTGGGAGATACCAGTGAGATGATCAGGGCAAAAATAATTGATAGCGGTCACTCACGTTTTCTGCTGGCACACGGTAATGTTGATGAGTTTGTAGGTGCTGCATTTGCTAAGGATTTGCTGCGTGACATGCTGGAAGAAGGGAAGATCAATCTGGAAAAGTCGCTGCGTCATCCGATCGTGGTGCTTGAACGGGTTCCTGTGATCAAGCTGATGGAGCAGCTTCGTAACCAGACGTTACAGTTGGCAGTGATCGTGGATGAGTATGGATCGGTTGAGGGAATCGTTACGCCGGCGGATATTCTGGAGGCGATTGCGGGTGAGTTTCTGGATGCGGGTGAAGAAAAAGTAGTGGCAGAGCAACAGGCTGATGGCACCTGGCTGATGGATGGATGGATCAGTATTCGCAAGGCATCCAATCTGCTGGAGCATGATCTGGTGGACGAGGCTGAACGTTATTCCACACTCGGTGGTTATTTGCTCTGGCAGTTTGGCTATATTCCTGCAGCGGGGGAACAGATTACGGTTGATGGCCTGATTTTTGAGATCGTTTCGGTCAATAAGCATAATATCGGCAAAGTGCGCGTGCATCGTACACAGCCTGAAAACGAATAAAAGCTTTATGAGGGGGTTCGCTGAAATATTTTGTATCGTCAAATCCGTATTTGTCGGAATTTTTTACATTGTTTGCAAGGCCAGTTTATCTTGGTGAATTTGCCGGGAAACATCTGAAAAATTTCTGCCCGTAAGCAAACAGTTATCACTGAAGCCGGAATGTTTCTGTATTCTGGCACGATTGTTGCTCCGTTAATTATCAATAAAACAATACTTTAACTCTCAGGAGCAGAAGAGAAATATGCGTATCTCCTTCAAATGGCAATGGGCTGTATTGAGTTTTCTGGTATTACATACTGCCGTTGCTCACAGTGGGAGGGATATTCAGGCTGTACGGTATGCTGGTGTTAAGGGGGGGGGCGACATACTGGTAGCACAGGCTCGGCAGTATGAGCATGGTGAAGGTGTGCTGCAAGACAGGGAAAAAGCAGTGGAGCTTTATTGTCAAGCAGCCCGGCAAGGCTCGGCCGAGGGGCAGTATGCACTGGGGTGGATGTATGCCAACGGACGTGGGGTCGAGCGTAATGATGGGATTGCTGCCAGATTATTCGAGATGGCTGCTGCCCGGAAGCATGCGGATGCACAAAAGTTACTGCGATTCATGCCTCTACCGGATAAACGGAAAGTGCAGTTACCAAATTGTCTGAGTAGAAATGTTTACGTTCGGACAAACATTACACCGAACAAATACTATGTTGATCAGTCTATTTCTGCACTTGTGGAAAAACTGGCTCCACAATACGAGATTGATCCGGGTCTCGTACTCGCAGTCATTGCGGTTGAGTCCGGTTTCAATACACAGGCGGTTTCTCCCAAAAATGCACAGGGGTTGATGCAGCTCATTCCCGCGACTGCTGAAAGATTTCAGGTCAGAGATGTTTTTGATCCGGAAGAAAATATCAGGGGTGGGATGGCTTATCTGAGATGGTTGCTCGCCTTCTTCAAAGGAGATGTGGCGCTGGTGGCCGCAGCCTACAATGCGGGCGAAGGTGCCGTCGAGAAATATCGCGGTATTCCACCTTATCCTGAAACTGTAAAGTATGTCGACAAAATTATGTCACGCTACAACAAGACCTCTCACCCGTACCAGCCTGGTGTGGTCAATAGAACTTCCTTCATCTTTGCCTCTGCCGCATCAGGACAATAAGGCTGTCGGTCATCTCACGAAACTGTTATCCTCTCTGGTTCCCGCCTAACGCTGCGTCATGCAGCAACAGAGTCTGGCTGTACTGTAAAAATTCATCCAGGTGATTTTCGATGATTCTTACGGTAATAGGCAGTTGCAGGGCAATGTAATCATGCACGGCGATATTCTGAAAACTCACCATCCGTTTAAGACTGTCAGCCAGTTCAATATTGATCCAGCCACCGCGTGCCAGTAAGGAAAACACATCACGGGTGCTTTGTGGAATTCCCAGTTTTTCACGGCGAATCAGATGCTGGCCCATGTCCAACGCTGCTTCGCAGGCTCGCTGAATGTTGAGAATGGCCGCATCCTGGCGAGTGTAATCAGTGGCAAAATTTTCTGGATTGGCAGCGTATTCCTCATGTGCCCGCGCCACGCAGCGTTCAATCGTTGCTGCTTTGTTGATCAGTACATCATCGGCCATAGACTGTTCCTCTTTGTCGGATGTCAGCCAGTAACCCGGCACGTGCTACATCAAGAGCGGTTTTCTCACTCAGGATGAATGCCTCAAATAAGGCTGCCTGCATATCCAGTGTCCACCAGCGTTTCCCGGTGGTAATGATCTGGTATTGCATCACAGTGGAGGCAGCTCGCAGGTCGAGCAGATCAACCGCGTAGCCTGCCACATCGGCCAGTTCGTTCGCGACTTCGAACAGAATCAATGGATCAGTATAGCCCGCTACCAGTACGGCCAGATCCAGATCGCTGTCCAACCTGGCTGTACCCTGAATACGGCTGCCGAAAGCATAAATTGCCAGTAGATCCGATATGTGGGTTTGCAGAGAATGGATGAGAGCATTACGCTTCATGTCAACTGTTTCATATCGAGTGAGGATGCAGTTCCTTCCAGATTTTTTTCCTTGAATTCGCATAAATCCACGATCAGGCACTGGTGACATAGGGGTTTCCTGGCTTTGCAGATGTAACGCCCGTGCAGGATCAGCCAGTGGTGGGCATCGTGACGGAATTCATCTGGTACCACCTTGAGCAGTTTGCGTTCCACTTCCAGGACATTTTTACCTGGTGCGATACCGATACGGTTGGCTACGCGGAAAATATGCGTATCCACTGCAATGGTGGGTTCGCCAAAGGCAGTATTCAGAATCACGCTGGCGGTTTTCCGACCGACTCCCGGCAGCTTTTCCAGTTCCGTGCGGGTGCGTGGGACCTCACCGTTGTACTGTTCGATCAATAATTGGCAGGTGGCAAGAATATTCCTGGTTTTGGTGCGAAACAACCCGATGCGCTGAATGAACGGGCTGAGGCCGGTTTCTCCCAGTTGCAGGATTTTTTCGGGAGTATCCGCCACCAGGAACAGTTTTCGTGTGGCCAAATTGACACTTTTATCAGTGGCTTGTGCCGAGAGGATGACGGCAATCAGTAATTGAAACGGTGTCTGGTATTCGAGTTCGGTTGTCGGACGGGGATTGGCTGCCCTGAATCGGGTGAATATCTCCCGGCGTTTGGTCGTGTTCATTCAGTCCTTGTTGGGGATGTTTGAGCGGGCAAGTGCAGCTCGTGCACGTTCCATGGCGGCCTGGATGGCTGCCTGTTTCGTATCGGTTGCCTGTTGTGCCGTGGGGATTGTGGCTTCTTTCGGTTTGTTCTGCTCTGGTTTCCTGGTGCGTTGCTGCTGGCGTGCCAGCCTGAGTAGTCTCAAGTGATATCGCTCCCGTGCACCGTCAGCGATCTGTTGCCGGATTTCGGGTGTGGCCGGGGCGGGTACGGATACCATGCTGATGCAATCCATCGGGCAGGGGGCGATACAACGTTCGCAACCGGTACATAACTCGGTCAGAACGGTATGTATATGTTTGGCTGCGCCAATGATGGCATCTACCGGGCAGGCGCGCAGGCAGAATGTGCAGCCGATACATTGAGATTCATCGATGACGGCGATGGCAGGCGGTTTGGGATGGCCATAAGTCGTGTTCAGTGGCTTCGGGGCAATATTCAGGATCGCTGCAATTTGAGCCACACCAGCGTCACCGCCGGGTGGACACTGGTCGATATCCGCATGGCCTTCAACAATGGCTGTCGCATAGGGTTTACATCCATCGAATCCACACTGCCCGCATTGGGTTTGCGGCAGCACGGCGTCGATCTGTTCGGTCAGTGAATTTTTATCCAGCATGGGTAGTGCGGGAGCAAAGCAGTGAGACGGTTTTTGTAACCAGATCCGGGCCGCGATAAATCAGCCCGGAATAAATCTGTACCAGACTGGCGCCTGCTTCGATTTTGAGTTGCGCATCCCGGGCTGACATGATGCCACCCGCTCCGATGATGGGAATGGCATGCTGGAGATGGTTGGCAAGCTGACGGATGACTGTGGTACTGCGTTCCGTTAATGGTGCGCCACTCAATCCACCTTTTTCATTGCCGCGTGGCAAATGTTCGACACCCTCTCTTGCAGTGGTGGTGTTGGTCGCAATCACCGCATCCATGCGGTGTTTCATTAACAGCGATGCAATTACGGTAATTTGTTCGGATTCCAGATCAGGGGCAATCTTGATGGCTAGTGGCGTGTAGCGACCGTGGAGATCACTCAGACGGGTTTGTTCCGCCTTAAGTGCGCCCAGTAAATGTTCCAGCTCGGTTTCATTTTGCAGTTGTCTGAGCTGCTGGGTATTGGGAGAGGAAATATTGACAGTGACGTAACTGGCATGCAGGTACACCTTGCGTAAACAGATCAGGTAATCATCGATTGCATTCTGCAGAGGGGTATCCGCATTTTTACCGATATTGATACCCAGTATGCCGCGGTAGCCGGATTGCTGGACATTTTCTATCAGCTTATCCACACCAACGTTATTGAATCCCATCCGATTGATGATTGCTTCAGCCTGTGGAATGCGAAACAGTCGTGGCCGGGGATTACCGACCTGCGGGCGCGGGGTGATGGTTCCCACTTCGATAAAGCCAAATCCCAGAGAGGCCAGTGCGCTGATGCAGGTCCCATTCTTGTCGAGGCCGGCTGCCAGCCCGACTGGATTGGGAAAATCCAGCTCCATGACGCGAACAGGAGTGCAGTCGATGGTGCGATCGGGCAGCAACCCGGTTCTCTTCAGCAGGTTGAGTGTATCCAGTGTAACGGTGTGAGCAGTTTCGGGGTCAAGCAGAAACAGTAGCGGGCGCAGCAGGTTGTACATCATATTTATCGGTTCGTTGTGCGGTATTGCCACTGGTTGTCGATCAGATACTGCAGCGGCTGGAAATTGGCTTTGTAGTGCATCTTCCGGCTGTTTGCAATCCAGTAGCCGAGATAAAGGTAAGGCAGCCGGTCAGCACGGCATTGAGCTGTCTGCCACAGGATGTTGAAGGTGCCGTAACTCGATCCGGGTACATCCGGCTCGAAGAAGGTATAAACCGGTGACAGTCCATCCGGCAGCCGGTCGATGATGCTGACCATGCGCAGCTGTTCATTTTCGTGAAATGTTACCAGAAAGGAATCCACTGTACTTTTCAGCAGAAAATCACGGTACTGTTTGCGTCCGTTTTCATCGTCCTGATCCATGCTGCCATTTGTGTGACGGGATTTCTGGTAGCGCTGGTAGAGATCAAAGTGTACAGGATCGAAATGCAGGGGATGCCAGGCGATCTGCAAGTGCTGATGTCGTTTCCATATTCTGCGCTGGGTGCGATTGGGATCAAACAGCTCCACCGGGATGCGCACCGGAATACAGGCGTGACAGTAATCGCAGTCCGGGCGATAGATTAAGCTGCCGCTGCGTCGATACCCCTGCTGAATCAGTTGGGCATAGGTATTGCTGTCCGACAGAGTGTCGTCAGTGACCACGATACGCGAGCGAGCGAGCTCTCCCGGCAGATAGCTGCAGGGATAACGTCTGGTGATCTGGAAATCCATAGTCACTGCTCCGATCGCCCGGGATAGGTAAAGTCGAAATACCATTTTCTGTTTTGGCCGGGTAGAGCGTTCAGTTGATTCAGCCGTTTGGAGAATTGTGATCTTGGGATTTCCCGTGCACCCATCGACATCAAATGTGCAGTTTTCATCTGGCAGTCGATCAGGCCATAGCCCCAATTTTCCAGTTGTCTGGCCAGATGAACCAGTGCAATCTTGGATGCATCGGTCGCTCGGGAAAACATCGATTCTCCAAAAAAAGCCCTGCCAATGGCTACGCCGTATAGTCCACCGGCCAGTTCGCCCTCTATCCAGGTTTCGACCGAGTGTGCCACCCCCATCTGATGCAGCGCGGTGTAAGCCGCGATCATTTCCTCGTGTATCCATGTACCTGCCTGGTCCTCACGCGGCGCGGCACAGGCTTGCATGACTTCGGTGAAGGCGCTGTCCGTGCGGATCTGGTAGTCATTCTTCTTCAGGGTTTTGTGCAGTGAACGTGAAATTTTTAATTCTCGGGGAAACAGTACCATTCTTGGATCTGGACTCCACCACAGGATGATTTCCCCTGGATTGAACCAGGGAAAGATTCCCTGGCGGTAAGCGGAGATCAGGCGTTCTGGTGACAGATCTCCGCCCGCAGCCAGCAGACCATTGGGTTCGATCAGTGCCTGTTCCAGCGGGGGAAAAGGCGTATCGGAATAGAGTGTACGAATCATGGCCGAAATAATGTCTCCGGGCAGCAAGTGGAAAGCAGGTTTTCTTGATGTGGGTCAGGATGATTGCGCTGGTAATTATCTAACATCCATTGGTAAATGTACCAGTGCCTGCAACATTTATGCCCTGTTTGGCTGGATTTATTAGCAAAACGACCGTGAGGGGGGTGGCGTTTCAGCCTGATCCGGATTTCCTGAATGGTGAAAAGCGTGAGTCAAACGGGAAGGTAACGATCCCGGCTGGCATTTATCGAAAGGAATGACGGAAAACAGCTTTGTTTTGACTTAGATCAAAGTATCCGGATCGTTAACTATTTAGTATTTGCCATACAACATATCCAAGCACATAAAAAAAGGAGAAACGAGTGAATCGTTATGTTATCGGAAAGCGTGCAGTTTTAAGTGTTACAGCCGGCATGCTGAGTATTTCAACATTGTTGAGCGCACCTCAGGTATTTGCTGACAGTACATCGACACAGGCTCTGGAAGCACAAATCAAATTGTTGGAAGAGCAACTGCAGTCTATCCGGGGTGAGTTGGACAGGGTCAAGACGGATACTGTAAGAAATGAACAGAAAATCCGGGAAAACGAGCAATCGGTTGCTTCTGTCGGGGCGCAAAAAAGTGCAGGGGAGAGCGGCAAGCACATGGTGTTTTTCCGGGGTGGTTTTGCACATAGCAACCATACTCGTAATGGCGTTTCCATCCAGAGTGATGTTGCTCCTGTCGGAGCGCAGGATCAGGCCGGAAAAGATGCCTGGTATATCGGCGCTGGTTTTGATTTCAATCTGACCAATGATGTGTGGGGTTTTCTGCCGGGGACCAGTGTGTTTGCCGAGCTGATGTTTGAATACAAACAGTTCAGCAATAGTGTTTCGGGGAATGCACTGGCTAATAATCCAACTCAGCTGGCAGGCGGGGCGCTTAATCCGCGTAAAGTGACAGTCAGCCAGTTTACGCTCACCGCAGCACCAAAAATCAAGTTTCTGGAAGGAAACCGGTTCAGACCATGGATCATCCCGGCCGGACTGGCTTTGCATGTCATCAGCCCGCCGTCTGAATCCATTACGGTGCTGCAGCCGGGTGTCATGTTCGGGGTGGGTGCTGATTACAACATCTGGAAAGCAATTTATGTTGGGGCCGATGCCAGATATCAGCTGGCAGGCGGTAAGATTGATGGAGTGAATGTCAACGGGTTTACCGTTGGCGGTTATCTCGGAATTGGATTCTAAAGCTACCTGGTTATTATTTTGAAGTAGATGGTTGATGGGGAAGTCGTTGTAATCGTAGTGTGTTTTTCTCAGTAGTGATGAGTATTTCTCTCTTCTTGCTTCGGGCAAAGTCAAAGCCCATGCAGTAACGATTTTGTGACGAAGCCTTTACACCCCGCTGGAGTTTCGGTGGGGTGTTTTTTTTGCGGGCGATGGTAATGATGGAGTTCAGAGAGATGTACCGGATCAGGTGCGAAGTGTATCAAGCAATTTGTCGTGCAGGCCGCTGAAGCTGCCGTTGCTCATGATCAGGATATGATCTCCCGGGTGTGCGGTGGCTGCAATGGCGCTGATCATGGTGGTCAGGTCGTGATGGATTTCGGTTTTATCGTCGAGAGAAGCGAGAGCTGAATCGATATTCCAGCCAATCTGGTGGGCATAGCAGAAAATCTGGTCAGCCTGATCCAGACTGGCTGCGAGATCATTCTGCCAGACGCCGAGTTTCATGGTGTTGGAACGTGGCTCCAGCACGGCGATGATGCGTGCTTGGCCGATTTTGGCGCGCAATCCGGCCAGTGTCGTGCGGATGGCAGTGGGGTGGTGTGCAAAATCATCATAAACATGAATATCGTTGATGACACCGCGCAGTTCCATACGTCGTTTCACGTTCTTGAAGCGGGACAAAGCTTCGATACCGAGTTGCGCCGGTACGCCGGCATGCCTGGCTGCAGCCAATGCAGCCAGGGCATTCATGCAATTATGTTCTCCCAGCAATTCCCAATGCAGTATTCCTTGCGACACTCCCTGAAAACGGACTGACAGACTTTCATTCTGCTCCATGGTGATTTGCCAGCCATCGTCCACATCAAACTGTTCTACCGGCGTCCAGCAGCCTTGATTCAATACTCGCTGTAACGCAGTATCCTGCCCGTTGACGACGAGCAGTCCATTGCGGGGAACGATGCGGATAAGATGATGAAACTGGCGTTCGATCGCGGCCAGATCCGGGAAAATATCTGCATGATCGTATTCAAGGTTGTTGAGTACCACCGTTCTTGGCTGGTAGTGTACGAACTTGGAGCGCTTGTCAAAAAAAGCAGTGTCGTACTCGTCCGCTTCGATGACGAAGAAAGGGGAAGGTGTCTGCTCTGCTTCGATGATCCCCAGACGGGCAGACAGACCGAAATTCTCCGGAACACCACCGATCAGAAATCCGGGAGAGAGCCCGGCGTATTCCAGTATCCAGGCAAGCATCGAACTGGTGGTGGTTTTGCCGTGCGTGCCCGCAACTGCCAATACCCACCGGTTGTGCAGCAGGTGTTGTGCCAGCCATTGCGGGCCGGACAGGTAAGGCAGGTGGGCATCGAGAATCGCTTCCATCAGCGGATTACCGCGCGAGACGACATTACCGATGACGAACAGATCCGGTTTCAGTTTGATCTGATCAGCATCATAACCTTCGATCAGCTCGATTTGCTGATCGCGAAGCTGCGTGCTCATCGGTGGATAGACATTGGCGTCACAGCCGGTGACGGTGTGGCCGGCTGCACGTGCCAGTACCGCCAGACCGCCCATGAAGGTGCCGCAGATTCCGAGAATGTGGATGTGCATGAATGTTCCGGCTGTGGGTGGTTGAAAATGAAATGATGTGGCGACTGCCGATTATACGTCAGTCCGTTGGGGGCATGCTTTCCGGAGCGGGCGCAGAGCGCGTGACCGGGCGGATATATCCATGCTACGCTAGTTTCTGTTGATCAACGTGTGGAAGGGAGGAGATGAATGGCTTTTCTGCCATTGTATATACCGAAAGGCAGGCGGCTGAAAATCGTAATTGTTGGTGGCGGTTATGCCGGGATCGCGGCGCTGGTTACGTTGCACCGATACAGCCCGGATGCGGAGATCACGCTGATCGATCCGGGGATCGATCATCTCAAGATTACTCATCTTCATGAAACCTTTCGCTATCCGTTGTCTGATTTTCTGGTGCCGTATGCATTTCTGGAACAGCGTTTCGGGTGTCGTCATATTCGCAGCGCGCTGGCAGTAGATGAATCGATGTTGTGCCAGTGGCAGCGTGATCGCTACCTGCAGGTGGATGATCAGCAAGTTCCGTTCGATTATCTGCTGGTGGCATCGGGTGCAAGATCGTTCACCCGGAATGAGACAGATGAGCGTACTGCGGCAGATGCGGAAAATATAGTTCGTCTGGAAAATTTCTTCACGGTTTCCGGTGCGGATCTGCTGGACAGATTTCTGGCAACACAGGATAGGGCGGGAAATACTGCACCCTCCTGCATTTCTGTCGTAGGTGGCGGGGCGACTGGTATTCAGTTTTTGTTCGAGCTGGCGGGTTACTTGCGTCGCCGCCGGATCAATCATGGCTTGCAACTGGTGGATGACAATGAACGAGTGCTGCAGCGGTATCCGGGAGGATTTGCCCGTTATGTCGAAATGCGCATGCTGGAACTGGATATCGAATTTTATCCGGGAGTATGTTTTCTGGAGCAGCGTGCTGACACAGTTTTGCTGGAGGATAAAACCAGCGGACGGCATTTCGAATTGCCTTCTGTTCTTTCACTGGTATTCACCGGTAACAGGCAGGACAATCTGATCAAGACCAATGCATTCGGTCAGGTGATGGTGGACGGCAAGCCATTGGGAAATATATTTGCGGCCGGGGATTGTTCGGTTTATCCATCATTGGGATCGAATACAATGACTGCCCAGTCGGCGGTGCGCAAGGGAAAACTGGCTGCCCGTAATATTTTGCGCCATTCCGGTGTGCTCAAAGTGCTTGAGCCTTATCTGCAT
This sequence comes from Nitrosomonas europaea, assembly GCF_900167395.1. Lineage (GTDB taxonomy): Bacteria > Pseudomonadota > Gammaproteobacteria > Burkholderiales > Nitrosomonadaceae > Nitrosomonas > Nitrosomonas europaea. The sequence continues at coordinate 12,275 of NZ_FUWK01000041.1, read as the reverse complement.
CATGATCTGGGATATGTGGTCAGTCTGGGTCCGGAAGATGCGGTAGGCTGGCTGGCAGTTGAAAACAATGTGGTGACGGGGGTTCCTGCGCTGGCCATCAAAGAGATTGTCGAGGCGCAGTACGATTTGCTGCTGAGCGGGGTGGATACCTATCTGGTTTGAAAGTCCGGGTAATGCTGCAAAACAGAGATCAGATACTACGCATCATGGCGATACCATGGGCACCATATTCCCGGGCAGTTTCCAGATCAGCCGGCAGCAATCCACCCAGCGCGTAAACTGGCAGCGGGTAATCCCGGATGAGCGCGGCAAATTCTTTCCATCCCAATGCAGCTGCGCCGGGGTGACTGAGGGTGGGTTGCACGGGACTCAGAGTAACGAAATCGACTCCCAGTCGTTCTGCGCGCTGAAGTTCCTGTTCGTTGTGACAGGAAGCGCCACACCAATTGACAGCAGGGCGGGAGTGCAGGGATCGCAACTGAGCAGCGGTCAGATGAACGCCATCTGCTTGAAGCGTCTGCGCAAGCGGTATATTTTCATTGATCAGTACGGTAGCCTGATAACTTCGGGCCAGTTGCAGTGCAGTCCTGCTGAAATGTTCCAGCTGGTCGTGTGACATTGCTTTCTGGCGGATTTGCAGCAGTTTCACGCCGTTGCCGAGAGTTTGCCCGATGGATAACAGTGACGCTTCTATGTCTGTTTCAACTGTACGGGTAACGGCATAAATTGAAGGTAATGCCAAGCTGCGCAGAATGGGTGTATTAGCTGGAAGCAACGGGGAAACGGTGATGTTTTCAGCTGTCTGCCAGGCGAACTGTTGTCGTTCACGGGGGGTGAGCTCGCCGTGCCAGTCAGTCACCCGGTAGAACCGAAGCCGTACAGTGGCATGCGGATAGCTGAATGTCCGTGTCAGCCAGGGGGTGGCCTGGCGAACGGTGATGCCAAGTTCTTCATCCAATTCACGCGCGAGCGCCTGAAGTGGAGATTCGCCTGTTTCGATCTTTCCACCCGGAAATTCCCAATAACCGGCGTAAGGTTTTCCATCTGGCCGGCAGGCAAGCAGAAAACTGTCATCCGGGCGAATGAGAACGGCAGCAGCAACTTCAACCAGCGACGGACCGGCCATGCTATTCCTTGTCGACTCTGACCGGTTCGGTTTTTGCCAGTTTTTGCTGCCCTGCCCAGTCCCGAGCGAATTGGCGGGCGACCCGCCCGTTGCGGGAACCACGTGCCAGTGCCCAGCGAAGTGCTTCCTGCCGGGCCGGGCCGGACAGTCTGCTGATGCCATGTTGCGAGAGCCAGTGACGGACGATTTCCAGATATTGTTCCTGATCAAATGGATAGAAAGACAGCCACAAGCCAAAACGTTCCGACAGGGAAATTTTTTCCTCAGTAGCTTCTCCAGGATGAATTTCGCCATCCACGTGCCGGGTTGCCAGATTTTCATGCATGAATTCCGGTATCAGATGGCGGCGGTTGGAAGTGGCGTAGATCAGTACGTTGTCGGATGCGGTAGAGATGGAGCCGTCGAGAACGACTTTCAGCGCTTTGTAACCTGGTTCATCGGCTTCGAATGACAGGTCATCGCAATACAGAATGAAGCGTTCCGGACGCTGGCCGATGAACTCAATGATATCGGGCAGATCGGTGAGCCCCAGCTTATCCACTTCGATCATCCGCAAGCCCCGGTCAGCATAGCGGTTCAGCAAAGCTTTTATCAGAGAGGATTTACCAGTGCCGCGCGCGCCGGTCAGCAATACATTATTGGCTGGAAGTCCTGAAACGAATTGTAGGGTATTGCGGTCGAGTGTCTGTTTCTGCTCTTCGATGTTCAGCAGCTCATTCAGCGTAATCGTATGCGGATGGTTTATCGCTTGCAGATAGCCGGTATCGCCGTGTTTGCGCCAGCGCAAGGCAATATATTCAGCAGGGTCGGCGTGCTGTGGCCGGACGGGCAGCGTATCCTCGATACGGGCCAGCAGTCGGTCGAGTCGTTGGAAAATCGATTCAGGATCGTTCATAGCGGGTTAGCTGCGGTAATCGGCGTTGATTTTGACGTAATCGTAGGAAAGATCGCAGGTCCATACGGTAGTGGACGCGTTTCCCCGGTTGAGTTTCACCTGTATGGTGATTTCCGGTGCCTGCATGATGCGCTGACCGTCTTCTTCACGATAGCTGGCGGCACGGCCTCCGTGTTCGGCAACCAGAATATTGCCCAGGTAAAGCTGAACCAGATTAACATCCAGATCTTCAATACCGGCATAGCCGATGGCTGCCAGAATCCGTCCCAGATTGGGGTCGGACGCAAAGCAGGCTGTTTTGATCAGTGGAGAGTGAGCGATGGCGTAAGCAACTTTAGTGCATTCTTCCCGGGTTTTGCCACTTTCCACTTGAACGGTGATGAATTTGGTGGCGCCTTCACCGTCACGCACGATCATTTGTGCCAGCAGGGCGGCCACTTCGGTGATGGCTGCCTGTAGTGAGATGAAAGCAGGGTCGGTTGATACAGTAATCGGCGTATTGCCAGCCTGTCCGGTGGCCATCAGGATCAGTGCATCGTTGGTGGAGGTATCTCCATCCACGGTGACGCAGTTGAAGGATCGATCAGTTGCGTAACGCACCAGGTCGTCGAGCAAGGGTTGTGTCACGGCCGCATCAGTGGCGATATATCCGAGCATAGTGGCCATGTTCGGGTGGATCATTCCCGAGCCTTTGGCAATTCCGGTAATGGTGACTGTTGTGCCGTTTATCTGGATCTGACGGGAAACTCCTTTGGGCACGATGTCGGTCGTCATGATCGCCTGTGCAGCGGCGAACCAGTTGTCTGGTGCCAGATTTGCCAGGGCCTGCGGAAGATGGGTGATGATTTTTTCTACCGGCAGCGGCTCCATGATGACACCGGTAGAAAAAGGCAGTACCTGTTGGGTCTGGCAGCCGATGAGCCTGGCCAGTGAAGCACAGGTGGCGTGTGCATGATCGATGCCGGACTGACCGGTGCCGGCATTGGCGTTACCGGTATTGATCACCAGTGCACGGATCGGCAGCGAACCCGTAAGATGTGATCGGGCGACCGTGACAGGCGCGGCACAGAATCGATTCCGGGTGAACACACCTGCAACCCGTGTATTTTCTGCCAGCGTGATGACGAGTATATCCTTACGGCCGGGCCGTTTGATACTGGCTTCTGCTGTACCTAGTGACAGGCCGGGGATCGGCAGCAGTTGTTCGGGTAGTAAAGGAGGAATGTTGACTGGCATAAACGAAGATTCGTGTGATGAAAAGCTATTATCGTAACCTATCCCATAAGAAACTGCCTGATTGCCAGGATATATTCATCACAATGGAATGGAGTTTCACAAGTACTTTGTTAAAATAGCAGTTTTTGCCGGCTCTGGATGCATCATATGGAATCAACATTTCTGGTGGACAATATTTTTTTTATCATAGCGGCCATGCTGAGCGGCGGTATGCTGCTGTGGCCGGTAGTCGCGCGTAATTCTGTCCGTGATATCGATCCGAAACGAGCCATCCGGCTGATAAATTACGAGGATGCACTGGTGCTGGATGTCAGAGATGACAGTGAATATGCCGGTGGCCATCCACCTAATGCCAAACATATTCCAGCGGAGAAGATTGAAGATCGCTGGCAGGAGCTGGAAAAGTTCAAGGATAAGCCTGTCGTCATTATCTTTACTCCCGGATTGCGCGTTGGACGGGCGGGGGCTGTTCTACGCAAGAACGGCTTCAAACAGGTATTCAATCTGAACGGTGGTATCGATACCTGGCGGCGGGAGAATCTGCCGCTGGTGAAGAAATGATCCGTGCGAGAACGATGCAGGGAAGGATGACATGCCCAAGATTGTAATGTATGTCTCCGGGTACTGTCCTTATTGCACTATGGCGGAGAAGTTGCTGCGTGCGAGAGGGGTCGAGGAGATCGAAAAAATCAGGGTGGATCTGCAACCGGGGCTGCGTGCCGAGATGATGCAGCGTACCGGACGGCGAACCGTTCCGCAGATTTATATCGGCCCGGTGCATGTCGGGGGGTACGACGATCTGGCAATGCTGGACCGCCAGGGGGAACTGAGCGGATTGCTGGCTGGCTAAGCGCTGGCTGTCAATCTTCCCGATATATTGGCAGCCGGAAAATTTTTGACAAGTGTATTTAACTGGAACTCATCATGACTGAATCACAGCAGCAACCCGTTTTTGTTATTGAAAAAATTTACGTCAAGGATTTATCACTGGAAATTCCTCATGCCCCTCGTATCTTTCTGGAGCGGGAAGCTCCCGAGATCAATTTTCAACTGGCTACCAGTCATAATGCCGTGGATGGGGAAATCCATGAGGTGGTTGTAACTGCTACTGTCACGGCACGGTTGAAGGAAAAGGATCAGGTCATGTTTCTGGTGGAGGCTCATCAGACTGGTATTTTCCGGATAGGTAATGTTCCTGGAGATGAAGTCGAGCCTGTGCTGAGTGTTTTATGTCCGAACATTCTGTTTCCCTACTTACGTGAAACGATCTCGGATACAGTGACGCGCGCCGGATTTCCGCCTGTGATTCTCAATCCGGTTAATTTCGAGGCAATTTATCACCAGAAAAAACAGCAGGAAACGGCTGGAGAACAGCCTGATCAGCCTGCAGATACGATCACCAGGCACTGATTCATGAAGTTTCAGCCACTTCGAGGCGAGAGCATTACGACCGGTCTGCTGTTTTCGCTGTTCGTTCTGCTGATTTTTTCCTGTAGGGCAGTCGCACAGGAAAGTACCCGGAATGAGTTTCTGTCAATCGCGAAATCTGCGGTTGTTCTGTACGATGCACCTTCCCTCAATGCCGGTAAACTGTACGTGGCAGGTGTGAATCTGCCTCTGGAAGTGGTAGTGAAGGTGGTCGGCTGGGTGAAAGTACGTGATTATCACGGATACCTTGCCTGGGTGGAAGACAAGAATCTCGGCCCGAAGCGTTTTGTGATCGTCAAAATACCTGTCGGCAGTGTTTATCAATCTCCCAATCCGACTTCATCACTGATTTTTCAGGCCCAGCAGGATGTGATACTGGAATTGTTGGGTGTCGTTGCGGGTGGATGGGTGAAGGTGAAACATCGGGACGGCCAGACCGGCTATATCAGAACCGATCAGATCTGGGGCGTATGAATATCGCAGTACTCGGTGCGGGCGCCTGGGGAACTGCGCTGGCAATTTGTCTGTCTGCGCGTCACCGTGTGACGCTATGGACCCGTAATGTGGAACATCTGGCTGAACTGGCGGCGTTACGCACCAATCAGCGTTATCTGCCCAGGCAACCTTTGCCGGATTCCATTCATCTTGTCTCTGCGTTGAGTGAGGCACTGGAACGAGCCGAACTGGTTTTTGTCGTCGTACCCGTTGCAGGATTACGCACCACTTTGCAGCAGATGGTGGCATTGAACCCATCATTGCCCCTTATTCTGGCCTGCAAGGGATTTGAAACAGGTTCCGCAAAACTTCCCTGTCAGGTGGTTGAGGAAGTTTATCCAGCGAGTATCACTTGTGGTGTGCTATCCGGCCCGAGTTTCGCCCGGGAAGTGGCACAAGGCCTTCCTGCCGCGCTGACACTTGCTTCTCACGACGAAATTTTTGCCAGAAGCGTTGCCGGTGAGATTCGTACAGCAAGCCTGCGGGTTTATTCAGGCAACGACGTGATCGGGGTGGAGGTCGGTGGAGCACTCAAAAATGTGATTGCGATTGCTGCCGGGATTTCTGATGGAATTGCGTTTGGCAATAATGCCAGAGCAGCGCTGATTACCCGCGGGCTGGCGGAAATTACCCGATTGGGCATGGCACTTGGCGGATGCCGGGAAACCTTTACCGGGCTGACGGGTATCGGTGACCTGATTTTGACTTGTACCGGGAATCTTTCAAGAAATCGTCGGGTTGGGATGATGCTTGCTGCCGGGCGGCAATTGGCAGAGATCCTGCCTGAAATAGGGCATGTCACTGAAGGCGTCTATACGGTTCGGGAAGCGTATGGATTGGGACAGCGGCTGCAAATCGATATGCCCGTGACTCAGGCGGTTTACAGTATTCTGTATGAGCAGGTTCCGGTTGAGATAGCGATTCAGGATATGCTTGATCGTGAGCCTGGAGCTGAAACAGACTGAGGAACCCTTGATCAAGTCTTCCTGAGTGGCATATTCATGATGTAACGCTTGGTTGAACAGGATCGGGCAAGAATTTATCAAAAATCAGGCTGATTTCCGCATAAACACTTGACCGCCGCAAAATGGCTTGATATAAGGGCGTCTACAGAAGTTGTCTGTACAAAAGGTGGAGTTTTCCTGCAACCTAACAAAGCAAAACAAAGGGGAATTTTATGAATAAATCCGATCTCATCGATGTGATTGCCCAATCTGCCGATCTTACCAAAGCTCAGGCAGGCAATGCGCTGGATGGTGCGCTGTCCGCCATCAAGGATGCTCTTGGCAAGAATGACAGTGTCACCCTGGTAGGTTTTGGAACTTTCAAGGTTGGAAAACGGGCAGCACGTACAGGACGTAACCCGCGTACCGGTGCAGAGATAAAAATCAAGGCAGCCAAGGTACCTAAATTCACTGCTGGCAAAGCGCTGAAAGATGCTGTAAACTAGCGCTCCTTCGATGACAGGGATCAGCGAGACGGGTGCTTAGCTCAGCTGGTAGAGCGTCGCCCTTACAAGGCGAATGTCGGGGGTTCGATCCCCTCAGCACCCACCAGCAAGCCTGCCTGTATATCGGGTAAGTGATTGTCTCGAAGCTGATCTCTAATTAGAGAGCGCAATACTGGGAGTGGTAGTTCAGTTGGTTAGAATACCGGCCTGTCACGCCGGGGGTCGCGGGTTCGAGTCCCGTCCACTCCGCCATATCGTTTCCGCCTTTAGTGATCCAGTCATGGCGATGTGGTATCTTTTTCTCTTCCTGTTTTTCCCGATTTTCTTTTTTTCGGATAGCTATCGTGTTTGATTTCGTAAACAAAAAAAAGACGGTCGTTCAGATCGTACTTCTGATTGCTGTTCTGCCTTTCATGTTCTGGGGAGTAGAGTCGTATCGAAGCGCCGGTGATGCGGGCTATGCTGCAGTCGTCGATGGTGAGGAAATCAGCCGTCAGGAGTACGAGCAAGCGATACGTAATCAGCAGGAAAATCTGCGCAATATGTTAGGGGAAAAATTTGATGCCAGCTTGCTGGACAATCCGCAGATGCGTCTGGCCGTTCTGGAAAATCTGATCCAGGAGAGGCTGCTGCGCCGTGAAGCCGAGCGAGTCGGACTGACAGTGCTGGATTCCCGCCTGACTGCTGAAATCCAGAACATCTCGTTTTTTCACGAAGATGAAAAGTTTTCGTACCAGCGTTATCGTGATCTGCTTCAGCGCCAGGGAATGTCACCTGCGATGTTTGAAGCAAGAGTAGCGGGTGAGCTCATGCGCCAACAGTTGCTGGAGGGTATCACCGGAAGTGTCATCGTACCCAGGACGGTTGCAGGCAAAGTGGCGTCACTGAGTGCAACAATGTATGAAATCAACCGGATGACGATCAGTCCTGAGCAGTACATTGACCAGGCTGAGCCGGATGAGGCTGCCATTCAGTCGTACTATGACAGTCACTACCAGGATTTCACACTGCCGGAAAGGGTTAAAGTGGAGTATGTCGTGCTGTCACTGGATGAGCTGGCCCGGCAGGAACAGATTTCTGATGAAGAAATCAGGAAATACTACGACGAGCATCAGGATGAGTTTGGTCAGGCGGAGGAGCGGAGAGCCAGCCATATATTGCTGAGTGTTCCTGCTGATGCCACCGAAGAGCAGAAAACATCCACCAAGGCCCGTGCGGAACAGATTCTGGAACAGGTCAGACAGGATCCGGAAAAACTACCGGAGCTGGCAGCAGAGTTGTCAGAAGATCCGGGTTCGGCCAAGGAAGGTGGAGATCTTGGCTTTTTTGCGCGTGGTCTGATGGTCAAACCCTTTGAGGATGAAGTATTTCAGATGCAACGCGGTGAGATACGCGGTCCGGTAGAAACACCATTCGGTTTTCACATTATCCGGCTGACTGAAGTGAAGGGGGCAGATGTTGCCGGCCTCGATGATGTCAAGGAGCAGATCAGGCAGCTTTTGCAGCATCAGAAAGTGGCAGACAGGTTTGGTGAATTATCCGAAGATTTCAGTAATATCGTTTATGAGCAGAACGATACGCTGCAGCCGGTAGCGCAGATGTTTAACCTGTCTGTTCAGCAGAGTGACTGGATCGATCGCAATTCCAGAGAGCCATCGGTCATTACCAATGAGCGCATGTTGCAGGCAATATTTTCGGAAAGTGCTGTTCGTGACCATTTCAACACTGAATCCATTGAGGTCGCACCTGATACTTTTGTAGCTGCACGAGTGGTTGAACATCGCCCTGCCAGTGCTCAATCCATCGGGTTGGTCAAAGACAGGATCGTTGCGCTTCTGAAACAGCAGCTTGCATCGGAACAAGCTGAAAATGAGGGTAAACAGAAGCTTGCCGGGTTACAGGCGGGAGAGGTCGATGAATCTCTGGAATGGGGAGAATCGTCAGAAGTTTCTTTTGCCCAGAAGAAAGGCGACAATGAAGAAATTCTGCATGCCCTCTTTCAGACGGATGTGGAAAAACTCCCTGCTTATACTGGTGTTGTCACCAGCAAAGGTGGATACGATCTGATTCGGATCAATCAGGTAAAAAGACCTGATATCGGGAATGAATCTTCCCAATACAACCTTCTTTTCGATCAGTTACAACAGATATATGGTCAGGAGGAGTTGAGCGCCTACATTGCGGGACTCAGACAGCGCTACGAAGTAACAATCAGACCACTTGAAGAGAACGACTGACAGTGATAGTGGCAGTAACCCTTCAGGGATTACTGCCCGTTCTTCTCAAGTTACTGCCCTTCTGCATCCAGATTGAATGCAACGGTATTGAATCCCGCATCCACATAAGTGATTTCACCAGTGATACCACTGGCCAGATCACTGCAAAGAAAGGCCGCTACATTACCGACTTCTTCAGTGGTCACGTTTCGTTTCAGAGGCGAAACTTTTTCAGAATATCCCAGCAGTTTGCCAAAATTGCCGATTCCTGCTGCGGCGAGCGTTTTGATTGGTCCAGCTGAAATTGCATTGACCCTGATCCCCTGTTTACCAAGGCTCGATGCCATAAAACGAACATTGGCCTCCAGGCTGGCTTTGGCCAATCCCATCACATTGTAGCTGGGCATCACACGTACCGCACCGAGATAGCTGAGTGTCAGCAGAGCAGCCGGCCTTCCCTGCATCAGTGGCAGTCCGGCTTTTGCCAGCGCGGCAAAGCTATATGAGCTGATGTCGTGTGCAATATGAAAAGCCTGTCGATCGACACTTTCCAGATAATCGCCGGCCAAGGCTGTGCGCGGTGCAAAGGCAATGGAGTGTACGATTCCGTCCAATCCATCCCAGTGATCTGCCAGCTCGCTGAAGCAACGGCTGATTTCTTCATCCTGACTGACATCACAGCGGAACAGCAGGTCACTGTTGAATTCTGCAGCTAATTTACTGATGCGCTCGCGTAAATCATCCGACTGGTAAGTGAATGCCAGTTTGGCCCCTTCACGCTGCATTGCTTTGGCAATACCGTAAGCGATAGAGCGGTTACTGAGCAGGCCCGTAATCAGAATTTGCCGGCCGGCAAGAAATCCCATATCAAACTCCTGTTTATTTATTTCAAACATGTACCGCTAGTCCGGGAACTGTTTCTGGCCCCGTTTACATACAGATCCGTATGAAAGGGATTTTGTCTGTTGTTTACAGTCCTGCAGCGGCTGAGTATTGTAGCATCTCTGCTTATCCTGCTTTGTCCAGGGTTGTACCGTACCTGACTGCATTGCCGGTATTTCCTGGTACTCGTGTCTGTGAAGAATGGGTTATAACGCAGGATGTCGCGCACTTTGAAAGCGCTTGCGATAGCCTAAAGGGTTGACTTCAAGGTTTCGCAGGAATGTTCTCCACATCCGGTCGGTGGTGCCAAAGCCACAGCGGAAAGCAATAAGTTGTAGTGACATTGATGTATCTTCAGACACCTGGCTGCATCGAGTCTGGCTGTTTCGACAAAATCAGCAGATGTCATACCAGTTTCATGGCGGAACAAACGGGAAAAGTTGCGCGTGCTCATGCATGCTTGCTTTGCCATTTCCTCCACCGAAAGATGGGATGAAAGATTCTGCAGCACATATTCCTGTGCGCGCTGGATAGGTGTGCGCTTCGACATTTGCGCGACCAGATGTATACTGAATTGTGACTGCCCTCCAGGCCTTTTCAGGAATACGACCATGTAACGCGCAACAATCAGCGCGAGATCCCGTCCATAGTCTTCTTCGACCAGGGCAAGGGCGAGATCGATTCCTGCGCTTACGCCTGCTTCCGATGATTCGTACCTCGTAAGCAGATGGATTGCCCAGCCGTCGTCCGGCTTCCCAAAAGATTTCCGCCGGCCCAACGACATCAAGCGACTGTACACCCGGTGGAGCGAGCAAGGCTATCTGCATCGTTCGATTCCTTCAGTGATCATCCAACAGACAGCAATTATCGATAAGCAATCTCATCCTTTAGATTTTTAGATCGATAACATCCGTCAGGCCGGACAGACTTACGGGTCAGTGTTCTCCAAGCCTGCCCGGCAGTAATGCTCATCAGTGCTTATCTGCTACCAGTGCATTATAAGTCCAGGGCTGGCGCTTGGCGAACATATGCACATTGGCCATCATGTTTTTCTGGCGTGCACTGGCGATCTCAATGACTTCCAAGATGATCTTGTGCATATCCGGATAGTACGGCCTGGCTACGTCAACATCCCACACGGGGAATTGTGCCGGCAGCGCGATCATGCTTCCACCTCCGAACGGTGCATCGACGCGGTTGGCAAGAATGACAGCACAGCGGTTATCGACGGCGCGCGGTACTGCGATCAGCGTACGCTCCTTCCCGTCCTGCAGACGAGCCGGCCACAGGATCACATCGGCACCATTGATACCCAAACAGCTTGCGGCCTCCGGGAACATGCCATCATAGCCCATCATGATGCCGATACGTCCGTATGGCGTGTCCATAACCGGATATTCAGAGCCTGCTGTTGCCCACATCCGCTCATCACTGAAGAGGTGAACCTTCCGATAGGACATTAGCACATCGCCTTCCGGTCCGATGAGGAATGAGGCGGGATAGAGTTTGCTGTCCACTTCTTCGACATTTGGAACCAGGATCGCACATTTGCTGGCCTTGCAAACCTCACCGAATTTCTCAAGCAGTTCGCTATTGATGGATGCTAGCCGTCTGGCCTCTGTCTTCGTATAGATAACCCGCGTTCATGCACTCGGGAAAAACAATTACACGAACATCCTGTAGTGCGGCTTGCTTTACATAGTGCGCACATATTTCGAGGTTTGCGTCGACATTGCCAACTTCAGCAAGCGTCTGCACTGTGGCAGCACGATATTCATAAGATTTCATTTGGGCCTCCATTTTTCTGGATTGAGTGAAGTGTATTTACAACGATTGGTTAACCTGGAAGTTCTGAAAGAGATTCAATTGGGTTGCGTCGTTGTGGGGTTATTACACTGCAAGGCTGTTGGTGTAGCAATTATGAAATGACTTCATTTACTGCCAAATTACCGCGTATTTCAGCCAACTTGGGTGAACTCTTCAGATATTGGATATTGGAATGGACACGGGGGTGCCATGCTGAATTCATGGAGGATTGGGAATTTCTGAGTGGTGCAGCACAACCACACGGTGTGTCTTCCGCATAGAATACTAAAAATGGTTAGAGGTATATTTACTCATGATGAGGCTCGGGTAAAACTAAAGAAGCTTTACCTGACAGTAACGACTATTCCCGCTGCAGGCAGCAGGTATTACGCCATTTTCCCATTCAGGACGGCCATCTGGCTGTGTAGTTCCCTAGGTCGAATCGACATTTAAAGCCATAAAGTTGCTGCAGCCAGATGTATGAAGGCGGAGAAGTAAATAGCTTTACGGTCATATCTGGTTGAGAGTCTGCGCCAATGCTTGAGTTTGTTGAATGTGCGCTCAATGATATTTCTACATTTATAGATTTCGCGATCATACGTTCTTCGTATTTTGCGGTTTGATCGCGGTGGAATGACAGGCACGGCCTTCATGGAGGCAATGGCGTCGAGAATATTATCGCTGTCGTAGCCTTTATCCGCCAGAACATGCGAGGGCCTGAACCCGCTGATCAGATCAAGA
>NZ_FUWK01000045.1 GCF_900167395.1 Nitrosomonas europaea | reverse complement strand
ATCGCAATACGTGTCGATCCGTTATACCGAACGTCTGGCACAAGCCGGTATTGAACCGTCTGTCGGCAGTCGCGGTGACAGTTACGATAATGCGCTGGCTGAAACGATCAATGGCCTGTACAAGGCTGAACTGATACACAGGAGAGCTCCCTGGAAAACCAGGGCTGCTGTGGAGCTGGCAACTTTGGAATGGGTTGCCTGGTATAACCATCAACGCCTGCTTGGATCTATCGGGTATATTCCTCCAGCTCAGGCTGAAGAAAACTACCGACAAACCCAGGATAATAAGACATTGATGGATATTTTACTTTAACCAAATAGCCTCCTCGATTGTCGGGACGGTTCAACACTGTATCAGAGTTGGCGCCTGGCTGCAAATACCCAGCGGGAGCCATTGAACACAACTGGTGCGGGGGCGGAGCTGCGGAGCCGTCTCCCTCTCCGCAACCGCGAGGAACAGAACGGATGTCACAAACAGGCTTGGGCGTCGCCCTCAAGACGCTGCGCGAACGCAGAACCCTTTCGCTGCGAGAGATCGGTCAGCTCTCGTCGGTGGATCATGCATATGTCCACCGCTTAGAGTCGGGCGAGAAGACCAATCCGTCGCCGGATCTGGTTGAGAAGTTGTTGAGGGTTCTCAAGCCCGGGGAGAGGGATGCCGCGCTTGTGATGTGGCTTGTTGACCATGCCGAAGCCGATCCCCGTCTTGTCGAGTTCGTGTTACAAGACCCATCCATCAGCATCGACATCTTTTCGGCTGCGGCGGGAGTGAGGCATCGCGGAAACACGAGGCCTGATCCCGCAACTCTGATCGCCCGAATCAAAAGGGCCTTCGACGACGAGGATGACTGAACATGGACGAGGCGGATGTCAGGCAGAGAGCGCGCGCGTTTGTCGCGCGCGTCGATGTTTCGAACATCCGAGAAGACCTGTCCCCGTATGTGACCGAAGCTAACGCCAAGGTCAAGAAGGAAGAGCTTGGTGAGGGAGAGTCCGGCTACACAATCACCAAGCCGAACGGGAAGCACGTCATTACGGTGAACTCGCTGGAAACGGAAGAGCGCCAGCGTTTCACCATCTGCCATGAGGTAGCTCATATAGTGCTCGGCCTGGAGTCGAGTCACGAAGAGGTGCCGTCTTGGTCCTATGCAAAGCGACATCCGAACGAGATCGCCTGCGATACGTTTGCCGCTGAACTGCTGATGCCCTATCAGCAATGGCTCTCCGCTGTTCCCAAGGAAGAGCCCTCCTTGGATCTCATCCAACACATGGCCGACTTGTTTGGCACATCATTCCCTGCAGCGGCGTCAAGGTTCGCCAGTCTTAGCGATATGCCATGCGCATTCGTCACCATGGAGCGCGGTGCAGTGCGGTATGCCGCACGCTCCACTGCCTTGCGGCAAGCAGGGGCCTGGATACCGGTCGGTAATTCCAGCAGGCTCCGTGGCTCACCGAATCCGCTCTTCAGGGAAGAGCGCTACTGAGACGGGGGAAGTTTCACAGGACGTCTGGTTCGACAACTGGGAAAAGGGCCTTGACCTCTGGGAGCTTGCAAGGCATTACCTGCGGACCGATACCACCATCTCCCTGCTATGGTTCGACAGCGACGATTTACCGGAGGTGGAGGTAAGCCGCTTCGGCGCACGTATTCAAGACGATGGAGGCTTGGCTGAGCTGACCGGAGAACTGCCATGGCCGGGGCGAAGCAGGCGCCGCTGAATAGCGATCACGGCCACGACCGCAAGAAGGCTGCTCTTAACAGATCATGCAGCATGCCTACGGAGTCCGAGATGGAGAATCTATCGCGCGCTCTTACAGGTACTTTTTGAACGTCGCCGCCGCGATGTCCACGGCCACCCCAAGCAAGATCGCACTCGGCAGCAGAATCAGGATCGGGCTCACGCTGATCGGCAACGCTAGGTAGACCGCCCACGGCAGGACCATCAGCGCCATCAGGAAAAGCGGCAGCATCAGGTATAACACCAGCAAACGGACGAGGAGCGCCAGCACCGTGTAGGCCGCCGCGATTGGGTAGCCTTCCGAGAAGGCGTAGACTTGCCCCACGTAGTAGCGGAAGTTCCTGGACGCTACCTAGCTGTCGGTGCGGGCGTGCGCTGAGGCGTTCTGCACCCACTCCAGCATGCCGGTCTTGAGGAAGACCCACTCATAGGCACCTTCCACCAACCGATGCGCCGTGCGCCCCGGCTCCTGCACCACCACGCTGCGCGTGAAGTACGTCGAGAGCTGATCCAGTTCGTAGTGCACCATGTCCTGCGCATGACGCCAGCCTTGGCGCGACCGCCCGGAGGCAGTCATATCATTCGCTCGATTCGTCTCCTCATAGGGCACGTATTTACCATGGAATATGATTAATGTTATATTCCACAGCCAATATGTATCCCTATGAGGCTCGATTTGAGCGAGAAATATCATACGAAGACCCTCGGACCACGGTCGGCACAGCTCATCACGGAACTGCACGAGCTGCGCAAGAGCACGTTCACCGTGGCGGACGTGCGCACGATCACGGGGTTGTCGCCGACCGCGGCCCGCACGCTGGTCCACAAGGCCCGGCAGCGCGGCCTGGTGACCCGGCTCAAGCCGGGTCTGTACAACCTCGTGCCGTTCGAGCTGGGGCGGGCCACCGAGCATGTCGACAGCCCCTACCTGATCGCACGCGAACTCGCGGGCGAGGCCTCGTATTTCCTGTCGCACGGCACTGCCTTCGAGCTGCATCGCATGGTGACGCAACCGAATTTCACCGTGTACGTGTCCTGCACGCGGCGCGTGCGCCCGCAGACGGTGGGCGGCTATGACTTCCGCTTCGTCCACGTCACCCCCGAGCAGGTCTTCGGCGTGACGAAGCACTGGATCGACAAGGAACGCTTCGTGGCGATCAGCGACATCGAGCGCACGATCCTCGACGGTCTGCGGCACCCGGCGTTCGTCGGCGGCATCACCGAGGTCGCCAAGGGCCTGTGGATGAAGCGTGCCGAACTCGACCTGCCCCGCCTGGTGGAGTACGTGCGCCGCCTCGACGTGGGCGCGGTCGTGCGCCGCCTCGGCTACCTGCTGGAGCACTACGGCCTGGGCGACGCGGCGACGCTGGAATCGCTGCGCGGCATGCTGACCGCGACCTACCAGCGTTTCGATCCCCTGCTGCCGGCCGAAGGCCCGTTCGTCTCGCGCTGGCGCCTGCGGCTCAACGTGACACCCGAAGAACTCGACGCAGTGAGGCTCGGCTGATGATTCCCCAACGCAACCTGTCCTTGATCTCGAACACGCAGGTGTTCGCCGGCGGCCGACGCATTCCCGAAGCGGTCATCGAGCGCGACTACGTGCTGGCCTGGTTCCTGACGGGCCTGGCCGGCCATCCGCTGCGCGACGTGCTGGCTTTCAAGGGTGGCACGGCACTACGGCGCTGCTGGTTCGTGGACTATCGATTCTCGGAGGATCTGGACTTCACCTTGATCCGTCCGATCACCCTCGACGAAATTTTGGCCGGTTTGAACGACATCTTCGCTGTGATCGAAAACGCCTGCGGGCTGCGGATCGCCTTCGACCGCGAGGACCGCCACGGTCATCAGAACAGCCATACCTTCTACCTGCGCTACCAGGGTCCACTGCCTGCGGCCAACGACGTGAAGGTGGACATCACGATCGACGAGGTGCTGTGCTTTCCATTGGTCGATCGCCCGATCCATCGGGCCTACGACGGCTTCGATGATCTGCCGGAAGGGCCGACCGTCAAGGTCTACGCCCTCGAAGAGATCGTGATCGAGAAGCTGCTCGCGCTGAGTGATCGCGCCCGCAACGAACCGCGTGATCTGTATGACCTCTGGTATCTGCTGAACGCCGCCGATCTGCGCATCGCGGAACTGCGCACCGAACTCGACGCCAAGCTCGCACATCGGCAACGTACCGCCGCGGGCATCGAGCAGGCGATCGCAGCCAAGGAAGAGCGGCTGAGGCGTCTCTGGACGACCCGGCTCGCGCATCAGATGAGTGCTCTGCCTCCGTTCGACGATGTCTTTCGGAACGTATTGCGCATCCTTCGGGCGGCTGGGTTGCCACGGGCCAATGACTGACATGTTGCTGAATTGATACTGACAGGCAATGCCGCGCGGATGTGTTGTGTGTGAGGTTCAGCTTACTG
This sequence comes from Nitrosomonas europaea, assembly GCF_900167395.1. Taxonomy (GTDB): domain Bacteria; phylum Pseudomonadota; class Gammaproteobacteria; order Burkholderiales; family Nitrosomonadaceae; genus Nitrosomonas; species Nitrosomonas europaea. The sequence continues at coordinate 16,969 of NZ_FUWK01000045.1, read as the reverse complement.
AAGCGTTTGGCTTCGTTGAAAGCGAAAATGGCAGCGTCATCAATTGTTTCGCAGAATGCATCACTACTTGTCACATAACGCGAATTACCTGAGAGCAAGTGCTCTCGGAAATACCCCCACTTACGTTTCCAGATACCACCAGATATACCCCCGAAATGGTGTGGTGGCATCATCGAAGCCAACGAGGGTGTCAATATTAACACATTGATCTATAAGCACTTATTGGCGTGAAGTGATGGGGTAAAAACGAAAAACCCCTGATAAAGCATCAAGGACCTGAACCGGAAACCTATCAACGAAATCGACGATTTTCAGCCCAATTTCGATGCCATTGACGTCTACTTTCATCCACAGACGTCAATAGCTTTCCTCAGACGTTAAACAGAAAATGCATCACATCACCATCCTGAACGATGTAATCTTTGCCTTCCACCCGCATTTTGCCTTTTTCCTTCGCGCCGGCTTCGCCGCCGCAGGCAATGAAATCAGCATAGGATACGGTTTGTGCCCGGATGAAGCCTTTTTCAAAGTCGGTGTGGATGACGCCTGCTGCCTGCGGGGCAGTATTGCCCTTGTGTATGGTCCAGGCGCGCACTTCCTTCACACCGGCAGTGAAATAGGTTTGCAGGCCAAGCAGATCGTAACCCGCACGAATCAGGCGGTTGAGGCCAGGTTCTTCCAGCCCCAGGTCAGCCAGAAATTCCTTTTTATCTGCTTCGTCGAGATCGGCCAGTTCAGCTTCGATCTTGGCACACAGCGCCACGACTGGTGCGTTTTCTTTTGCTGCATATTCACGCAGGCGATCGAGATATGGATTGTTTTCAAAACCGTCTTCCAGCACATTACCCACATACATGGCCGGCTTGATCGTCAGCAGGCACAACGGCCTGATGATTTCCTTTTCCTCGTTTGAAAGCGGGAATGTGCGCGCCGGCTGCCCCTGATTGAGGTGTGGTATCAATTTCTCAAGTACCGTAACCAGTTTGATTGCTTCCTTGTCACCGGATTTCGCTTTCTTGCCATCACGCGCAATGGCTTTATCCACGGTAGCAAGATCGGCCAGTGCCAGTTCGGTCAAAATGACCTCGATATCAGCCAGCGGATCGACCTTGCCGGCAACGTGCACGACATTCGGATCATCGAAACAGCGCACGACGTTGACGATGGCATCTGTTTCACGAATGTTGGCAAGAAACTGGTTACCCAACCCCTCTCCCTTGGAAGCACCCGCCACCAGTCCGGCAATATCGACGAACTCCACGATGGCCGGTTGCACACGCTGCGGATTGACGATTCTGCTCAGCTCGGTGAGGCGTGAATCAGGTACTTCAACGATACCGACGTTGGGCTCGATGGTGCAGAACGGATAGTTTTCTGCAGCGATACCTGCTTTGGTCAACGCATTAAACAAAGTGGATTTGCCAACATTGGGCAAACCGACGATTCCACATTTCAGGCTCATAATCCGGTTTCCATCGATTTCCTGAAAGCGATACAGAATAGCAGCTTACAGGTGAGACAGTTTCTCAGTTTTTTTCAGTTTTCCTGCCGGGTATGCAGTCGCTGCATTGCCGCGGCAAAATCTCCCCGGGCGATCAGCGGCCATACCTGCATGCTGTGATCTATTGCTTCATCAATCAGTGCTGCTTCTTCCCTGCGCGGGGGATGCAGGACATAATCCACCACCTGATTTCGATCTCCCGGATGTCCCACGCCGATCCGCAATCGCCAGAAAACCTGGCTGGAAAGATCCGCGACGATACTTTTAAGGCCGTTGTGTCCCCCGGTCCCGCCACCGGATTTCAGTTTGATGACGCCAGGCTGCAGGTCCAGTTCATCGTGAACGACCAGCATCTGTTCAGGCACTATTTTGTAATAGCGGCATACAGCAGCAACCGACATACCGCTAGCATTCATGTAGGTTTGGGGTTTGAGCAACCAGATGTCGGTATCGGCCAGCATGATGCGTGCACACAACCCGCGAAACCGGGTTTCCAGCGTGAATGCAACCCGTTGTGAACTGGCCAGACGGTCCAACCAGTCAAAACCGACGTTATGGCGGGTCGAGGCATACTTCTCGCCCGGGTTGCCAAGACCCACCACCAGCCTTACGGGTAACTCCATAACTCAGTGCAGTTCGGCAACAAGGGATTCAGAAAAGGGTGAACGGACTTAATAATGGATTGCGATACGAGGTGAACGATACCAGGGAGATACTCCCTGGCATACAAACAGAATCAGGTTTATTCTTCGCTGGATTCGCCGGCTTCCCCACGCTTCGCAATAAGTGTAGCCACCGGCAGATTGTCACCTTTCAACAAAGCAGGTATTTCGACATTTTCCGACAGTATCAGATCACTCAAATGCAGCGTGCTGCCGGCTGTCATTCCGGACAGATCCACCGTGATGAATTCAGGCAGATCTTTAGGCAGACAGGATATCTCGATCTCGGTTGCCACGTGGCTGATCATCCCGCCCGACAACTTGACCCCTGGCGCAATATCAGCGTTAATGAAATGCAGCGGTACTTTTACGTGGATTTTCTGATCCTGTCTGACACGCTGAAAGTCGATGTGCAACACCTGTTGCTTGAACGGGTGCATTTGCACATCACGCAAAAGCACCTGTTCCTTTTTGCCATCAATACTGATCGAAAGGATGGATGCATGAAAAGCTTCCATTTTCAGCTTGTAGTACAGATCCTTGTGATCGAGTTCGATCGATTGCGCATCACCATTGCCACCATAAATGACTCCCGGCAATCTTCCTTGGGAACGCAGACGACGATTTGCGCCGGTTCCATGTAATTTACGACTGTTGGCACTGATTTCGATTTGCATTCCATTCTCCTGAAAACAAACAGCCCGCCCACCCGCGAACGGACCAGAACATTATCTCATTCTATAAACAGCGAGCTCAGCGAACTTTCGTTACTTATCCTGAGCATGGATTCACCCAGCAGGCTGGCCACGCTTAACTGATGAATACGGTTACATTTGCTGGCATCTTCTCTTAACGGAATCGTATCCGTTACCACCAGTTTATCCAGATCCGAAGTCTGGACACGTTCCACTGCCTTCCCTGACAGAACCGCATGAGTCGAATAGGCGATCACGCTGGCTGCACCTTCCCGTTTCAACGCAGATGCCGCTTCACACAATGTGTTTGCCGTATCCACCATGTCATCGATGATCACGCAGGTACGCCCCCTGACGTCACCGATGATGTTCATGACCTTGGATTCATTCGGTTTGGGACGCCGCTTGTCTATGATGGCCAGATCACATTCCAGGCGCTTGGCAAGATGGCGTGCACGTACCACGCCGCCCACATCGGGCGAAACGACGATCAGGTTCTGATAGTCATGCTTCCAGATGTCCCCGAGCAGAATCGGCATGCCGTAGACGTTATCGACCGGAATATCGAAAAACCCCTGAATCTGGTCGGAATGTAAATCCATGGTCAGTACCCTGTCCACTCCGACACTGGTCAGCATATTTGCCACAACTTTGGCGGTAATGGGTACCCGCGCAGACCGGGTTCTTCTATCCTGCCGCGCATAACCGAAATAGGGAATTGCCGCAGTAACACGGCTGGCTGAAGCACGTTTCAGCGCATCGACGATCACCAGAATTTCCATCAGGCTGTCATTGGTCGGTGTACAGGTGGATTGCAATACAAAAACGTCATTACCCCTGACATTTTCAAGTATCTCCACCATGACTTCACCATCACTGAAACGCCCAACGTTTGCACGCCCGAGATTGATGTTCAGATATTTGACTACATCATGTGCCAGTTTCGGATTGGCCGTTCCGGTAAAAACCATCAGGCTGTCATAGGACATAGGTAACTTTTACATCCGGTTTAAAAAACGACACGGGCTGATCCGGCCACTTGCGTGATACCTGCCACGATACTGGCAGATTCATTGGGATCTGGCTGGGGAGGTAGGGATCGAACCTACGAATGCCGGAATCAAAATCCGGTGCCTTACCACTTGGCGACTCCCCAAAAAATATTCTAAAAATCCGACAAAGGATGTCTTGCGAGCCCTGACACGACAAATCCGCTCATATCGCCCGGCAACCGCCCGAATACCTCGCGCGCAGCCGATTCGGAAGGGAATTCCGCAAACATACACGACCCTGAACCACTCATCGCCACTTTCGTCGTGCCATGCTGCTGCTTCAACCATCCCAGCCATCCAGCAATGACAGGCTGCATGCGCATCGCAACGGGCTCAAGATCATTATGCCCCTGTCCCATGGAAAAGGCCGCCATTTTGATAGGAATTGTATTTCGTGTCAACTCTTTGCTGGTGAAAACCGCCGCTGTGGAAATCTGGACAGGCGGCGTCAGCACGACATACCAGGCCGATGGCAAATCGACAGCATGCAGTTCTTCCCCCACTCCCTCGGCAAATGCATTCCTGCCATAGATGAACACCGGCACATCGGCGCCCAATTCCAGTCCCAGTGCCATCAGGCGTTCTCTTTTCCAGTTGATCCCCCACAGCCTGTTCAGGGCAATCAGTGTTGTGGCCGCATCGGAACTTCCTCCGCCCAGCCCTCCGCCCAGCGGAATGTTCTTTTCCAGATGAATTTTCACTCCGAGTGACTCTCTGCCAAACCGTTGCCGCAACAATTTTGCTGCCCGAACGCATAAATCATCCGTTTCCGTCAGGCCGGGAATCAGGTTCTCATGCCTGATGACACCATCATGAGTGATGTCAAAATGCAGTCGATCTGAATGGTCGATAAAGCGGAAGACGGTCTGCAACAGATGGTAACCATCTTCCCGACGTCCGATCACGTGCAGAAACAGGTTGAGTTTGGCCGGCGCTGGAAATATGTCCATACACGAGAAAGAAAAATTATTTACGGTAACTTTCTACCCGTGGCGTCACCGCTCTTTGTTTCACCCTGCCACTGATCGACCAGCAGCCTCATTTTCACATCCGGCCGACTAAATTCCAGCAATCTTGGTAAAACAGACATACCCTCCTGTGCAGGATAATAATTCTGGTAAACCACCTGCCACCCATCCTGACGAATGGCTACCGTACGTCTGTTCTTATCCAGATCTTTTTCAGCAACCGTATCTGGAAAATGGGTTCCGCGCACCCAGAACCGCATACCGGCAAGCGGCAGCTCCCAGCCCAGTACCTGGCTGGTGAGATACTCCGCATTCTGTGCCCGATAAATGGCGGGCTCAGAAGTAACCAGACGCACGCCGGTCTGATCCCTGAAAATCTCTGCAACGATCTGCCCAAGCGGGGAAAACAGGTAAATTTCATCACTCTGCCCGGTATGCTGCCAGCGAATTCCCCCGGAAAACCGATGCTGTCTGGCATTCACTGCCAACCTGCCAGTGAGTACAAAAGGCTCATTCGCAATATCAGCTTGCTCTTGTACCGGTTGAATGACGACTGTAGTCACTTCTCCCTGATGAACCTCCGGCCCGGCACACCCGACCAGAACCAGGAGAATGCCCAGCACCCAGCTTCTGCATGCCATTCTCCTGGCACTCAAACTGGAAATGCAGGAAAACACGATGTCATTCATTTCAGGAGATCTGGCAGGTAGCCCTCCTCCAGTAATTTTTAATGATTCGGCGGGACATGGCCGTTCAGAATGAATTTCGTACTGCATCCTGCTGAGTATTCCGCGTATTCTGCGAATCCGGCAGGATGATATTCAATTCGAGTGTTTCCTGGTTGTCATCCTGTTCGAATTTAACGGAGATGGCATCCTGATCCACTTGTACGTACTTGCGGATGACCTGCATCAACTCTTCCTGCAACTGGGGCAGATAAGACGGTTTGTTGCGATAATAACGTTCATGCGCAACGAGAATCTGCAATCTTTCCTTGGCAACCGAAGCTGTTTTAGATTTAGATGATCTGAAATAATCCAGTAAGCTCATTATTTACCTCCAAACAGCTTTCTGAGAAATCCTTTCTTACTGTCAATGAAACGGAGTGGTTTTTTTTCTCCAAGATAACGCGCTACCACATCCGCATAGGCCTGACCTGCATCGCTTTTCTCATCCAGAATCACGGGAATTCCCGAATTAGACGCATTCAACACCGATTTGGATTCCGGAATGACACCCAGCAAATGTAACGACAAAATCTCCTGCACATCATCCAGACCCAGCATTTCACCGGATTCAACCCGATCCGGATCATAACGCGTCAGCAACAGGTATTCCTTGATAGGCTCCATGTTCAATTCAGCCCGGCGCGATTTGCTTGCCAGTATCCCCAGCATACGATCCGAATCTCTTACGGATGAAACTTCCGGGTTGGTCACGACAAATGCATCATCTGCATAATACATGGCGAGGTAGGCCCCTTTCTCGATCCCTGCAGGGGAATCACACACGATATATTTGAAATCCTTGGAAAGTTCCTCCAGCACCCTGCCAACACCTTCCAGATTCAGCGCATCTTTATCACGTGTCTGCGACGCAGGCAGGATATAGAGCTGATTGCAGTTCTTATCCTTGATCAGCGCCTGATTGAGATTCGCTTCACCATTGATGACGTTGACGAAGTCGTACACCACGCGGCGCTCACATCCCATGATCAGATCCAGATTGCGCAGACCGACATCGAAATCGATGACAGCTGTTTTATGCCCCCTTTTAGCCAACCCCATGGCGATCGCAGCACTGGTCGTGGTTTTACCGACCCCCCCCTTCCCTGACGTTACGACGATGATTCTTGCCAATTGAATCTCCTTCTCAGAAATATTTTCAGCTCAATTCTTCAATGATCAGCGCCTGATCGCGCAAATAGACCTGTACCGGCTTCTTCTTGGGAGTCTCCTTCAGATCCTCGCTGGTTTTATAAATACCTGCAATTGAAACCAGTTCCGCCTGCAGATCCAGACAGAAAAACCTGGCAGCGGTATCTCCCTGCACACCGGCCAGTGCCCGCCCTCTCAGCGTGTTATAAACATGGATATTGCCTTCAGCCATGATTTCAGCACCAGCACTGACCTGTGCCAGAATCACCAGATCGCTGGCAGCATAGATCCGCTGGCCCGAGCGCACCGGCTGGGTAATCATCATTGCAGGCGCGCGTACCGCCTCCCTGATCACTGGCTGAACCTCGGGCATGGTATCGTCTTTCCTTTGTATCTCCGGCAGAATAGCGTCATTACGGCTGCGGCCGGAATCAACCGGAACGGATAATTCCAGCGCCCGCTTTTCCTGTGAAGGATCTCCCCCCCTGATCCCGACAGGGAAGAGGCTCAGTCTACGAAGGAGTGATATGAGCGCTTCGACATCGATCTTTTTGTCATTCTCATTCAGCTCACTCAAATCGAACAATACAGGGGAACTGCTGAAGAAATCGGGAGCACTGGCAATTTTCTCCTGCAACCGCTGCTCGATCTTTTCCAGATCATTGTTGTACAGGACCAGAATGGGTGCGAAAAAGGTGCCACTTCTGAAGTCAAGGATGGAAGACTGATCCATATCAGTGATCCCTCAGCCTTATACCTTGTATTGAACCGGCTGCGCTATGCGAAAACATGTGAAAGATGAAATCAGGCAAGATAATCCGGGGCCGGCTGTAAAAGTCGTTATTATACCTTTCAATCAAACGGAATAAACTGGTTTGATCAGAAACCTGGTAAATCGCGTATTGTCTGCGCCGAACATCCAGGCGGAGTGTTTGTCCAACTTGAGGTTTACACTTTTCCACTTTATCCGTCGAGGAAAAAATATGAAAACCCATACCCTGCCCCTTCTCCTGTCGTGCACTTTGTTTCTCATCGGCGCCTGCACCAGCATGCCGCCTGAAATCAGAAATTTTTCAGCAGTGGATATCCCTTACCAGCCAGTCAGCCAGAACGCTGAAACCTATAAGGATGCACCGGTTCGCTGGGGAGGGACTGTGATCGAGGTGGAAAACGAAACGGATTTCAGTCTGATGCAGGTGCTTTTTCATCCGCTCGATCGCAGCGGATACCCGGAAACCAGAAAACCCGGAGAAGGACGTTTCGCGGTAGAGATCAATGAGTTTCTCGATCCAGCAATTTATACCAAAGGTGTAGAAGTAACCGTCATCGGCACAGTAAAAGGAAATATCGAACGCACAATCGGAAACAAAACCATCCATATTCCACTCATCACTGCCAAGACCATCCATCTCTGGCCGCAGGCCTATCGTGAAGACAACCTGTACCGTTACGGACCCTATCCCGGTTATTATGGATATGGCTACCCGTTTTTCTACAACGGGTATTACCGGCCCTACCGGTTCTGGTGGTGACACGAGTACCCGGGACATTCAGGGCAATCAATATTTTACCGATTCATACCGTAAACAATGAAGCAGCCGGCCACCTGAAAGTGGCCGGCCCGATATCCGACAACACTCATCCGGCATGTGGAAATTACTCAATCTGACAGGAATCTGCACCCTGATTCTGGTTGTCACCCTGGCAATCATGACTTACCTTGCCATCGACAGTCATCCCCGGATTGAACGAGAAATCTCCATCACACCGGAACAGATTGCCCGTGCCAAAGATATTCTCGATACACACCGTTACCAGGTACGTCCCGGCACATCGGCCACAGTCAGAATCCAGGCAGATGATCTCGATAATGCTCTGAATTATCTTGCATATCATCTCGCTCAGGGACATGCAAAAGTCACCATGCACGACAAAAGCGCACAGATACAGCTCAGCCTGCCGATACCCCCGGGAATGATCACAGGCTATCTCAATCTGCAGGCTACACTGACCGAAGGCAAAAGCTTTCCCGAGCTCAGCTCGGTAAGCATCGGGAAAATACAGATCCCGGATATTCTTGCCGGTCAACTGACCGAAAAGCTGCTGGCATGGCTGCAGACTGCCAGTCCAGATGCGCGCGCCGGCCTCGATGCTTTCAGAAAACTGCGGTTTTCCCGCAATGAAGTAGCAATTTCTTATTTCTGGAAAGGATGGGGAATCGACAAAGCCAGTTACTCCCCCGTCAGCCTGCCTTTTTTTGACCGGCAGGCGCTGGACAAGCTGTCGCACTATCACCATTTCCTCAACGAACAGAATCGTAAACGGGTTTCACACACCATTACGCTGTCAGAGATACTGACACAGATCATGCAGGAAACCGTTCGTCATTCGCCCAATGGAAACGTGCTGGAAGAATTCCGCGCCGCAATTCTGGTAACGGCATTTCATGTCGTTCAATTCCCGCTCAGGCTGGTCATCCCGGAAACAGCCGACTGGCCGGATCCGGTCAGAATCAATGTCACCCTGGATGGACGCAACGATCTGGCCATGCACTTCATGGCTTCCGCAGTGATTACTGCTTACTCGGATACAACCCTGTCCAACGCCATTGGTTTATATAAAGAGCTGGAAGATTCACGTTCCGGCAGCGGATTTTCCTTCAACGACCTCATGGCAGATCGCTCAGGAACCCGTTTTGCCGAGAAAGCCATGGCCAGCCAGGATTCAGCACGCCGGATGCGGAACATCATTCTGGCTGGAATACACGACACCGACCTCATCCCACACTGGTCCGATCTGCCCGAACACATGTCCGAAACTGCCTTCAAAGCGCGCTTTGGAAGTACCAGCAGCCCCCGCTATCACGAAATGATGGATAAGATCGAACAGCGGGTGGCTTCCCTGAAATGGCTGCGTTATTAGGATATGCTCAATCACTTACGAATATTTTTAATACCTTCAACCCAGAAATTTCCCTGCACAGAAACAGAAGCCGATTGGGGAAAGACAGATGCAGGCAGGGAAGAGTAAAATACTCCGCCACGATATACGCGATCGGTATAACCCGCTTCTCCAGATCAGGATAATGAATACAAGGTACTCTTCCTCCCACACACCACTACTCCATGATCTGCCGGTAAACGGCACACGAATTATTGCACCCCCTGTCATCAGCTTATAAAACGGGTACCGTTAATGAAAATTGTCATCCTGGGAGCTGGCCGTGTCGGTTCGACCGTGGCTGAAAGCCTGGCCAGCGAATCCAATGATATTACGGTAGTCGATCTGGTAAGGAACAGGCTCAGCCTGTTGCAGGAGCGGCTGGACTTGCGTACTGTCGTCGGCAGTGCCTCTCACCCTGACATCATGATTCAGGCGGGCATGGAAGATGCCGACATGATACTGGCACTTACCGGAAGCGATGAAACCAATCTGGTTGCATGCAAGCTGGCTGCAAGCATGTTCAACACCCCTACCCGGATTGCCCGTATCCGTACCGTGGATTACCTGGATCACCCGGACATATTCTCCCGGGAAAATTTCTGTGTCGATTTTGCGATTTGTCCGGAACGGATACTGACCAAATACATAGAAAAGCTGATCGAGTTTCCGGGTGCGCTGCAAGTGCTCGATTTTGCCTCCGGCAAGGTCAGTCTGGTAGCGGTGAAAGCTATTCGCGGCGGTCCGCTGATCGGACGCCAGTTGAAGGAATTGCGCCGGCACGTCCCCAATCTGGATACCCGGGTTGCAGCAATTTTCCGCCATAACCACCCGATCATTCCTGAAGGCAGCACCATCGTCGAAGAAGGTGATGAGGTATTTTTCATCGCTTCCTCCAGCGACATTCGTGCCGTCATGGGTGAACTACGCCGCATGGACAAATCCGTCAGGCGAGTGATGATTGCAGGCGGTGGCAGAATTGGCCGCCGGCTGGCGGAGGTATTACAACAGTCTCACCAGGTACGGATCATCGAGCGGGATATCAAAGTATGTGAATCACTGACTCAGAATTTGCATAACACGCTGATTCTACATGGTAATGTCACTGACGAAGAGCTGCTGGAGAGTGAAAATATCAGTGAAATGGACATATTCTGTGCGTTGACTGATGATGAGGAAAACAACATCATGGCTGCGCTGATGGCCAAACGCATGGGTGCACGCAAGGTGATCGCCCTGATCAACCGCAGTATGTACGTGGATCTGATGCAAGACAGTGGCATCGATATTGCCATTTCGCCCGCACAAGTCACGATTGGATCACTGCTGGCTTATGTCCGCCAGGGAGATGTAGCCGTGGTGCACAGCCTGCGGCGCGGTGCAGCCGAGGCGCTGGAGCTGGTCGCACATGGTGATACCCGTTCTTCCCGGGTGGTCGGCCGCAAAATCGAAGAAATCAAATTGCCCAGAAGCACCACCATCGGCGCTATCGTGCGCGGACTGCCACCGGGGGATGTTTACCGGAACCTGTCCGAACAGGAAGAAGACAGTATCTTAGCTCAATGGAAGCAGGCACAGGTCATCATTGCCCATCACGATACCGTGATCGAACAGAATGATCATGTCATCCTGTTCGTCGTCAACAAAAAAATGGTACGGCAGGTGGAGAAACTGTTTCAGGTGAATGTGGGGTTTCTGTAATCAGGCACCATGGGCCATGTCCTGAGTCATTTCCTGGCAGTAGCCAACATCCTGGGCCGCATGGTCATGATGTTCGGGCTGGTTCTGCTGATCCCCTGCGGAGTTGCTTACTGGACGCTGGATGGATCACTGTCGGTTTTTCTCGATGCACTGTCCGTTACGCTCGGGTGTGGTGCTACTATATGGATACTGACTTATCGCTTCAAGCGGGAACTGCAGATTCGTGACGGGTTTCTGCTGGTGGTGCTGGTCTGGCTGTCGCTGCCCTTGTTTGGCATGCTGCCCCTGGTCTGGTATTTGCCGGAACTCGGTATCGCCAAAGCGTATTTTGAAGCAGCTTCCGGTCTGACCTCGACCGGAGCAACGATACTGACACGGCTCGATGAGCTTCCTTATGCCATCAATCTGTGGCGCTGCCTCATGGCCTGGCTGGGCGGAATGGGCCTGATCGTACTGGCCGTGGCGATTCTGCCCATGCTCGGTGTCGGGGGCAGGCAGCTTCTCAGCGCCGAGATCCCCGGGCCGATAAAAGAATCCCGACTGACACCACGAATCGCCGAGACCGCCAAGCGGTTATGGCTGATCTATGTCACGCTGACGCTTACTTGTATGATTGCCTACCGGTTGGCTGGAATGACTCCATTCGATGCGATCGCTCACGCGCTGAGCACGCTGGGATTGGGAGGGTTTTCCACGCATGACTCCAGTTATGGATACTGGAATTCTCCGCTGATCGAGGCAATCGCTATATTGTTCATGCTGATTGCCGGTATCAATTTCTCATCCCATTTCGTTGCCTGGCGCGCCAAAAGCTTCTCCCCTTATCGTGCCGACCCGGAAGCAAAACTGTATATCCTGATCACGCTGGCCAGTTGTATCGGAGTAGCCGGGTTCCTCTGGATAAAAGGCATTTATACGGATCCTCTGGTTGCCTTGCGCTATGCGGCTTTCAATGTGGTTTCCACTGCCACCACTGCCGGCTACAGTAACACCGACTATGCCCTCTGGCCGATCTTTGCTCCGCTCTGGATGCTGTTTTTATCGGGTTTCTGCACTTCATCGGGCTCGACTGGCGGCGGTATCAAAATGATCCGGGCACGTATCCTGTTTCAGCAATTTTTTCGTGAAATGATCATCATCATGCACCCGCGTGCAGTTTCACTGATCAAAATCGGCAGAAGCATCATTACCAATGAAATCATCTTTGCCATTCTGGGATTTTTTTTCGTCTATCTGATCAGCATCGTTCTGATGACGCTGGCGCTGACGTTAAGTGGCCTGGATGAGATTACTGCCTTCTCGGCTGCTGTCGCCTGCCTGAACAATCTGGGAGCAGGTCTGGGAGCAGTCGGTCCGGCCATGACCTATGCATCGCTCAACGATTTCCAGATCTGGCTGTGCAGCTTTGGCATGTTCCTGGGCAGGCTGGAATTTTATACGCTGATGATTGTTTTCACCCCCGCCTTCTGGCGGAGATGACGCCGCAGAATATTCAGATCGAATCGGATCGGCCGATAATGCGTTATCATAACGGGCAAAAATCTGACTGCAGCGGAAAGATAGCTTGGCAAGGAAACCTTGGAAATAAGGGGAAATCGTGACTGAAACGGCAAATGATTTAGCAGGTATCAAAGTAATGGTGGTTGATGACAGCAATACCATCCGGCGCAGCGCGGAAATTTTTCTCGCACACTCCGGCTGCGAGGTCATTCTGGCTACAGATGGATTTGATGCAATGGCCAAGGTCATCGACTGTCAGCCGGATATCATTTTTCTGGATATCGTCATGCCACGGCTGGATGGCTACCAGGCCTGTATGCTGATCAAAAAGAACCCCAGATATCAGTCTGTGCCAGTGATCATGCTCTCCAGCAAGAGCGGATTGTTCGATCGCGCGCGCGGCAGAATGGTCGGCTCTGATGAATATCTTACCAAGCCGTTTACCAAAGAAGCACTGCTCGACACGGTACGTAAACACACTTCACACCACCGGGTACCGGCCTGATACGGCTGGAAAACGATATAACAATTATCGGCCTGGTCCCAATGGTTATTCAGATTCGTATCATGGCTACCGTCCCGTTCCTTCATTTCTGCTGTAATGAAGGTTAACCCGCCTCTGGCGTGGCATCCTGCACCTGTTTCCGCTCCCGTCGACCTTCACTGGTGGCTGACTCACCGGGGTTCTCTCACCCGCCTGATTCAGGATCGCTGTGAACATTTTCGTGTCGAACCTATTTTTCAGGCACTGGCAACGGCGTGTATCGATGAGCTGGAAGTCATGAACCTGCGCAGACAGACCCGGGCACTGGTAAGGGAGGTTTATTTGCGCTGTAACGAAACACCGGTTGTATTTGCTCATTCGATCGTCAGAAAAGAACATTTACGAGGTGCATGGCGCGGCCTGAGCCGCCTGGGCAATCAGTCACTGGGCACCATGCTGTTTACCAACCCACTGATACAGCGCACTCCTCTTGCTTTCAAGAAACTGAAACCGCACCACCCGCTGTTCGAACGTGCCTGCAAACGACTGCAGAACCGCCCGGCCGATCTCTGGGCAAGGCGCTCGTTATTCATCCTGCAACATCAGCCGATACTCGTCACCGAGGTATTTCTGCCCGCAATCCGCAGACTCTGAGGCAGTAGTAAAATACGCCATACCTTATCCTGATCGATCCATCAGGCCCGGATACATTACTGAACCCATTCTTATGACTTCTGTAAACATGACTTTCGCAGACCGGCTTTCCGCATACACCCGGCTGATCCGGCTGGATAAACCCATCGGTATTCTGTTACTGCTGTGGCCGACATTATGGGGATTGTGGCTGGCGGCTGACGGCATGCCGGATCCGATGATTCTGGTGATTTTCATTCTCGGTACAATTCTGATGCGCTCTGCTGGTTGCGCCATCAACGATTTTGCCGACCGGCGCATCGATCCTCACGTTTCTCGTACCCGCAACCGTCCGCTGGCGGCCGGCCTCATTACTGCACGAGAAGCATTGCTGATCGCCGCCGGATTGAGTTTGTGCGCATTCCTGCTGATACTGCCGCTCAATCTGCTGACGATCCAGCTATCCGTACCAGCCCTGTTCCTTGCGGCTTCCTATCCATTTACCAAACGCTTTTTTGCCATGCCACAAGCATATCTGGGTATCGCATTCAGTTTCGGTATTCCCATGGCGTTTGCAGCACAAACCGGTACCGTTCCGCCGCTTGCATGGCTACTGGTACTGGCCAACCTGTTCTGGGTGATCGCTTACGATACCGAATATGCGCTGGTGGATCGCGCGGACGATCTGAAAATCGGTATCAGAACATCTGCTATTACGCTCGGTCGGTTTGATGTGGCAGGGATTCTGCTATGCCATATCATTTTCCTGAGCACCCTGACTTACGCAGGCATATTGCTGCAACGTGGCATCTGGTTTTATGGCGCCCTGCTGGTTGCATTAGGCCTGGTCATCGTTCAATACGGCATGATCCGCAAACGTGAACCTTCTCGCTGTTTCCAGGCATTTCTGCATAATAACTGGATCGGTGCAGTCATATTTGCGGGTATATTGCTGGATACGCTGTTCAGAACCGATCAATCATTCTGACGAAGATTCAGGATCAGCTCCAACCCCATTACACGCCGCTCAACTCACTTACAACCACCGGGCCTGCTTTATGAAATACAAGGATTTGCGTGATTTTCTCGTACAGCTTGAGCAACGGGGTGATCTGAAGCGCGTGGATATCGAGGTCGACCCTCACCTGGAGATGACGGAAATCTGTGATCGTCTGCTCAAACAGGCCGGTCCGGCTGTACTGTTCGAACGGCCTGCCGGACATACTATCCCGGTGCTGGGCAATCTGTTCGGCACACCGGAACGGGTGGCGCTAGGCATGGGCCAGACATCGGTTTCCGCCCTGCGTGAAGTGGGCAAGCTGCTCGCCTATCTCAAGGAACCCGATCCGCCCAAAGGATTGCGCGACGCCTGGGAAAAACTGCCGGTACTGAAGCAGGTGCTCAATATGGCACCCAAACAACTGGCCAGCGCCCCTTGCCAGGAAATCATATGGGAAGGTGCCGATGTCGATCTGGGCAAACTGCCGATCCAGACCTGCTGGCCGGGAGATGTAGCACCCCTGATCACCTGGGGGCTTACGGTGACACGCGGCCCGCATAAATCAAGGCAAAACCTGGGAATTTACCGGCAGCAGGTGATCGCTCCGAACAAAGTAATCATGCGCTGGCTGGCGCATCGCGGCGGAGCACTGGATTACCGTGATTTTTGCCAAATTTATCCGGGACAACCCTACCCTGTTGCCGTTGCACTCGGTGCTGATCCGGCAACCATCCTCGGTGCAGTGACTCCCGTTCCTGACAGCCTGAGCGAATATCAGTTCGCCGGTTTGCTGCGCGGGGCAAAAACTGAAGTCGTCAAATGCCTGACACATGATTTACAGGTTCCCGCCAGCGCGGAGATCGTACTGGAAGGCTATATTCATCCGGATGAAATGGCAGTAGAAGGTCCCTACGGTGACCATACTGGCTATTACAACGAACAGGAAACCTTCCCAGTCTTCACGATCGAACGCATCACCATGCGCCGCAACCCGATTTACCATTCCACCTACACCGGCAAACCGCCCGATGAGCCAGCCATTCTCGGGGTAGCACTCAACGAGGTATTCGTACCGCTGTTGCAGAAACAATTCACCGAAATTACCGATTTTTACCTGCCACCGGAAGGCTGTTCTTACCGCCTCGCTGTGGTCAGCATGAAAAAGCAGTATCCCGGCCATGCCAAGCGCGTCATGTTTGGTATCTGGAGTTTCCTGCGCCAGTTCATGTATACCAAGTTCATCATCGTGACCGACGATGACATCGATATCCGTGACTGGAAAGAAGTTGTCTGGGCGATGACTACCCGGGTCGATCCGGTACGCGATACTCTGATCGTGGAAAACACTCCAATCGACTATCTCGATTTTGCCAGCCCGGTTTCAGGACTTGGCAGCAAAATGGGTCTGGATGCTACGAACAAATGGCCGGGTGAAACAACACGTGAATGGGGTTGCCCCATTGAAATGGATGCAGCAGTCAAAACCAGAATCGACCATCTCTGGCAGCAACTGCCATTCTGATCGTTCCGTTACGAGGATAAGAAGACTTTTCCTTCTCTGGAAAAGCGGAATACTGTCCATGAATACCGACTCGACTGCACATCAGACTACCCTAATATGTAGTAGTTCAGATTTGATCTGACAGCAGGTCTTGCCAAGAGGTGGGATTACCCGGTTTGATAGAGGTGCGAATCTTTATCAACCAAACGCGAAAGCGTAAAGGAGTAATCCCATGAGCAGTGTTCATCATAAAATCATTAAACACAAGATTGGCTTGCTTAATCTGGCAGCTGAGCTTGGCAATGTATCCCGTGCCTGTAAGGTGATGGGTTTTTCTCGCGATACTTTCTATCGCTATCAGGCAGCTGTGGAAACAGGAGGTGTTGAAGCTCTGATAGATGCAAACCGACGTAAGCCCAATATCAAGAACCGTGTAGAAGAAGCGACGGAAGCAG
>NZ_FUWK01000084.1 GCF_900167395.1 Nitrosomonas europaea | reverse complement strand
GGACGATAAAATTACCGAATTGAATAACTGAATCTGATCTAACAGGCACTCGTCAAATCGGGTAACTGTCAGATCAGATCTCAACTACTACACTTTAGGTCTATAAAAAACCGTGACCTGTTCCCTATTATTACGTAATTAATAGAATTTATTTCTGTCAGTCAATCAACTGCATCCCGCATGATTTCACAGCAGTTTTGTCGAAAGTCATCACTGCCTTGCATCCGGCACGCATTGCTGTGCGCTCGATGAGACAATCAGCAAAATCGGCTTTGCCTCGCTGATATAGGTGTAATGCCGCAGCAACAGTTTCAGCCTGCTCAATGCGTAGTTCACGTGTACGTAGCAGATTATGCAGCACCTCTGTTATTTCTTCACGCGTGCTACCGTAAGCCGACGAAAGCACCCACACCGACTCAACAATGACAATCAATGGTACGAAGCCGGGTTCCTCAACACTCAGTGATTCGATAAGCAGGGTGGATTTAGGTGATTGTATGGCATCATCCTGTGCTAAATAGCGCAGGAGTACGTTTGTATCGAGACCGATCATATCGAAATCATCGAACCGACTTTACCGCTTCACGGGCGATAGCGGCATTCATCTGCTCTATTGATATGGGATGATTCGGTTTACGGATAATACCTTTGAGCGCCTTCACCGATTGTGTTGCAGCAATTACTTCATAGCGTCCTGGTTCAATTTCTATAAATTCTACCCGGTCTCCCACATCAATGCCTAAACCAGCGCGAACTGCTGCTGGAATGGTGATTTGTCCTTTGCTGGTAAGAGTAGCAGCAGTCATAGTAAATCCTTACAATAAATTCATTTCCTTACTTTATGAAAAGAAAAAAATGGTGTCAAGTGCCGATGTTATAGGGCCATATTCAATTATTTGATAATGATCTTTAATTTCCTCAAAAATTGGAATCACTCTCGACGATCTCGCTGTTGGGTAGATTTCCTAAGGAGCCTCTGAAAACTATCTGTGTTGCCTTCCTGCATTAAAAATCAGCTCAAAATGCTCATTTGCTATATGTAAGCTCCGCTTTTTCACCTGTTTTTGTCTTGAATCGGTTGCTTCGCTGACATTTTCAGAGTTTCCTTAAGATAAAAGGTGTGCAACAAGAATGCCGAGGAGCCATGCATATAAAGGTGTCCGGAAAAGGAGCAAGACGGTATTTTTCGTGCAAGGGAAAAAAACAGAAAAGGAAAAATAGAGGACAAGTCGCGGTTCTCATGGAACATCAGCATGAATATGACCATGCAATTCTGAAAGCATCAAAGCAACAAATCGCCCGAGGACAGGTACTTGGATTTCTCATCGGCCTTTCTGCGATATAGGCATCTGTCTTTGCTGCTATTCATAATGTGTAGTAGTTCAGATTTGATCTGACAGCAGGTCTTGCCAAGAGGTGGGATTACCC
>NZ_FUWK01000039.1 GCF_900167395.1 Nitrosomonas europaea | reverse complement strand
ACACGGTTCTTGATATTGGGCTTACGTCGGTTTGCATCTATCAGAGCTTCAACACCTCCTGTTTCCACAGCTGCCTGATAGCGATAGAAAGTATCGCGAGAAAAACCCATCACCTTACAGGCACGGGATACATTGCCAAGCTCAGCTGCCAGATTAAGCAAGCCAATCTTGTGTTTAATGATTTTATGATGAACACTGCTCATGGGATTACTCCTTTACGCTTTCGCGTTTGGTTGATAAAGATTCGCACCTCTATCAAACCGGGTAATCCCACCTCTTGGCAAGACCTGCTGTCAGATCAAATCTGAACTACTACAATTCACGATTAGTTTTCCGGAGCTGATCAGCCTTTAAAAATGCGGGGAATTCTGGATTTTTTCCGGATTCCCTGCACTGATGCCACTGTCAGTGCATAGCGAGATTGAACACCTGATTCATTCTGCATCTCCCGAGTATTCTCGCGCCAACTATTCTCTATCTGTATTGCCTGCACGTGTTCTGTGCAGCAGTCATCAGAGATCTGACGGTATTTTCACCCCAACTGCTCTAAAATACTGTCCGTAATGAGAAATCTGAAATGCAATATACGATCTGGAGCCAGAGCAGGGAACAATGAAATTTTCACATAACTGTACTTACAATCTTTTCGCGTTTTGTACCAGCTTCAGTTACCGCTATGCTCCCTGGGTTCTGCTGATTGCATTGCTTTTTACCGTGGCAAGTGCGGTTTATACCGCACGCAATTTGGGCATGAATACCGATACTACGGATATGCTTTCCGAGCATTTGCCGTTTCGTATCAACAGCGTAAAGTACGACAAAGCATTTCCGCAGGATTCAGGCATTCTGCTGCTGGTGCTGAGTGCACCGACTCCTGAACAGGCCTATTCCACTGCAAGCCGTCTGGTGGTATCCCTAAAAAAAGACAGTAAAAACTTTTCTGATGTTTATGCGCCCGGTACGGATGATTTTTTTGGGCGTAACGGACTGCTCTACGAGGATATTCCACAGCTCAATCACATTGCAGATCATCTGGCTGAGGCACAGCCACTGATTGCACAGATCAGCCGTGATCCGACACTGTATTCCTTTATTGGACTGCTCACGCAGGCGGTTGATGAATTGAATAAAGGCCAGTACCTGGAACTGGGGCCGGTTTTCAACGGTGTGAGTGAAACGATGGATGCACGGCTCGCCGGGAAATCACGACCGTTGTCGTGGCAAACATTGTTTCGTGGTGAGCCTGCAAAAACCAGCTATCAGGAAATAATCATCGTCAAACCCAGGCCGGATTATTCGGAGTTGCTTCCGGGTAAGCAACCCATACTGGCAGTGCGTACGGCAGCAGAACAGATCGGTTTGACAGATGATGGTCCGATCCAACTGCGTATTACCGGAGACGTAGCACTGGCGGATGACGAGCTCAAGAGCTCGCTGGATGGTATGGAAGTCGCCGGGGTAGTCACATTCATCATGGTGGGTGCGGTACTTTACTCAGCCATGCATACGGTGGGCATGACTCTTGCCGTGCTGATCTGCCTGGGAGTGGGCCTGATTCTGACAGCCGCTTTTGCAACGGTTGCAATTGGCCAGCTGAACGTGATATCCATCGCTTTTGCGGTGTTATATATCGGCCTGGGTGCGGACTTTGCCATCCATTTCCTGCTTCGCTTCCGGGAAATGCTGGAGAATGGGCTATCCGCGAACGACGCGATATACAAGGCTGGGGGTGAGGCCGGTGTTGCCCTGACTGCCTGCACCGTTGCAAATGCGCTTGGTTTCTACGCATTCATACCAACCAGTTACAGCGGAGTGGCAGAACTGGGCATCATTTCCGGCACAGGCATGCTGATCAGCCTGATCGTCACCTTCATCATCGGGCCTGCACTATTGCGGTATTTGTCAGGGAGATCAGCCGTTGAACCCAACGGTAGAAAAACGTTGGGCAAGGCGCTCGAATTTTCACTCAAGTGGCGGAAACTGACGCATATCTCGGTTGGTTTGTTACTGTTGCTTGCCATCGTACTGTGGCCACAGATCAGATTTGATTACAATCTGCTCAATATGCAGGATCCAAAAGGAGAGGCCGTGCAAACTTTTCGTGAGTTGCTGGCATCACCCGATCATTCACCGTGGTATGCAGTTGTGCTGACTGAGGATCGCAAGGAGATTCAGCAGCTGCAGAACAATTTGATCAAGCTGCCCGAGGTAAGCAAGGTGGTTTCGATTCTGGATCTCGTGCCATCAGAGCAGGAAGCGAAACTGGCAGTCATCGAAGAAATGTCGCTGATCATGGGCCCCGGGTTATCCGTTACCAGATCAGCGACACATGAACATACCATACCCCAACAGATACAGGCGCTTACTACTCTGAATACGGCGTTGGATCGATACCTGGTCCAGCACCCTGATTCGGCCGTATCGGCTTCTGCACGGGGGCTCAGAGATTCAGTCAGATCATTACTCGACCGATTGGATAAAGCAGATGCGGGTGAAAGGCAGAAATTGTTGCGTTCATTAGAGGAAGATCTGCTTTCCACGCTATCGGTCGCACTTCAGCGTTTATACAATCTGATCGAGGCGGTGCCTTTCAGCGAACAGGAATTGCCGGAATCGATCGCCGGCCGCTGGCACAGCCATACAGGAGAGTATCGTATTGCCGTGTATCCGTCGGAAGATATCGGTGATAACGGATTACTGCGCCATTTCGTCAGATCGGTACAGCAGGTGGCTCCCCAGGCGACGGGAATGCCGGTGATCAGCCTGGAAGCAGGTGATGCCGTAATCGATGCTTTTTTTCAGGCATTTTCACTGGCACTGGTGGGGGTGGTGGTTGCGCTGCTGATTATGCTGCGCAGCATAAAATATACTGTACTGGTATTGATCCCGTTGTTGTTATCCAGCATATTTACCGGGGTTTTTACCGTTCTGCTGGATATACCGTTCAATTTTGCCAATATCATCGCATTACCGCTCTTGCTGGGCCTGGGTATCGACAGCAGTTTGCACATGGTCCACCGCAGTATGGATAACAGGGTCGAGAATGAAATCCTGATCCATACCAGCACGGCACGGGCTATTTTCTACAGTGCCCTGACCGCTCTGGTTGATTTTGCCAGCCTCATGTTCTCATCGCACAAAGGTACTGCCAGCATGGGGGCGCTGCTTACGGTCGGACTGGCGTTTACCCTGATCTGTACACTCATCATTTTGCCCTCCCTGCTGAGAAATCCTAATCGGCAGCGGGTAGTGGCGTAAGATTTATGTCAATCTGATATGTCCGAATAAAGCAGATCAACTCACGCCTGGCCTGTTTTTCCCGAAACGGTGTCTGAGATATTCGATGAGCGGAGGAGTGATCGATAAAATGATGATTGCAAGAATGACGAGTTTGAAATTTTTTTGTATCAGCGGCAGTTGCCCGAAATAAAATCCGGCATAAACGAATATGCCGACCCACAGAACAGCGCCGATGACGTTATAGGCAATGAATTTGCGATAAGGCATCGTCCCAATACCTGCGACAAACGGGGCAAAAGTACGGATGATGGGGATGAAGCGGGCGATGATGATAGTTTTACCGCCATATTTGAGGTAAAAAGCGTGAGTCTTATCCAGATGTTCCTGTTTCAGGAAACGGAATTTTCCTGAAGTAAAAATGGTTATTCCGAATTTCTTACCCACCCAGTAATTGACGCTGTCTCCCAGAATACCCGCCAGCGTCAGTCCGACGAACAGGAAATGAGGGTCGAGCTGCGATCCCTGCAAGGATGCCAGTGAGCCTGCAGCAAACAGCAAGGAATCTCCAGGCAGAAAAGGAAATACGACCAGCCCGGTTTCGCAGAATACGATTAGAAAAAGAATGCCATTCACCCATACACCGTATTCCGAGACGAGTTCCTGCAGATGGCTATCAATATGAATAATGAAATCAACAAGAAACATGAGTGGAGGAAAAGTGGTTCTCTCTGCTGACGGGTTCGATCGCGTCACAACCAGTGTGAAGTATGGTCCGGATCTGATCCAAACGCCTTAAAAATCTAAGAAATAAAAAAGGCACTTGATCAGTATATGACCAAGTGCCTGTATCTGGTAGGCCGTGCGCGATTCGAACGCGCGACCAACGGATTAAAAGTCCGCTGCTCTACCGGCTGAGCTAACGACCCGAAGGCGGCAATTATACCAACACATCTCTCGTTGGGGAACACTTTATCAAGATTTGTCATGCAGTATTTCGGGTACGGTTGCCAGAAAGAAGAGGTAGCGGGTGTGTATCGGAGATCGACCCGGTAATCATCAGCAGGTAAAACAAAAAAGCAAGCCGGGGTTCATCGATCAGACTATCGACAATGCCAATGGCGAGGAACGCTCCCAATGATATGCATAAAACCAGGTGGAGTACGTCATTGTGCCATGTACGTATCAACCCGCGTGTCAGCAGGTAGCCTGTCAATACGATAAAGCAGGCGAGGCCAAACCAGCCCTGTTCGAAGAAGATGTGTAAAAAAAGATTTTTGATATGCCAGGGAAGATGGCTGTCGGTAGAAAAAAACCAGTGCGACATTCCATCGGAGAAATCGCCGTTGAGAACCAGATCATTACCTTCTGCATCCTTCAGAGAAATGTTATCGACGTCGACAGTAGTGTCGGGCTGTCCGTTATACAGAGAAAGTTTTGCCGGGCGTCTGACCCGGCTGTTCTCCGTATTGAATTCACTGGTAGAAATTGCAGCTTCGTAATAGCCCCATTTTCCGGGCGGTACTTTATCGAGTCTCAATGAGAGCCAGAAGCATCTGAATGAATACAGCAGGGCCTTTTCGCAAACAGGTGCTGTGATTGCGGCATTGGGCGCCTGACTGCGCAGATTCATCGTAAGCATATAACGCTGTCCGGGCTCAACGGCTACGGGTTGTTCAAAATATAACGTTTCCCCGCTGCCCAGCTGCAAATAGGTATTTTTGTCTTCTGTGGCAAATGTATAGGTTGAAGGTCGTGCGGGTACGCTCGAGTACCAGAAGAAGGCGTAAGGAAACGAGCCTGAGCCCATTCCGAAAACAGGGCTGCCTCGCACCAGTGCGATATCGATTGAATCCTGCCAGTGATCTGCACGTGTTACGACATCTTTCTCGACTGTCGCAAAACGTGACTGACTGTACGGGCCGCTGAGTATCGGCCAGGCGATTGTTCCTGCCAGCACTGTAATCAGGATTGTAATACTGATGCTGGAGAAAATACGTGTTCGTCTGCGTAGAACAAAACCTGAAAAACCGGTTGCCAGCAATACTGTTACCAGTCCGAACGCAATCTGACCCCCGCGGGAGAAAGTCACCATGACGCAGTAGGCACCCAGACAATATAATCCGATAGTTAGTAATGTTATTAATGTATTGCGTTGCTGCCAGGCCCAGAGCACTGTAAATGGCGCGGCCAGCACTAAAAATCCCTCGATATATGCTCCACCGGTATGCATACCGTGGAAAGAACCCGTAATGCGGTAATCAGTTTCGAAATTGAACAGACCCGGGAAAGTTATCCTTTCCCAAAGCACATACAGAATTTCTGCAGCAAACCCCAGTGACATTCCAAGTGCCAGTCGTCGTGCGGCTGTTTCAGGTGCATTCCACTCACGTGTCAGTAAAGGAATGAAGAGTAATGCGAATAAAATGCCCTTTACCGAACGCAGTCCGTTATAGGAACTGTAGTAGCTTGTAAACGCATTCTGATCGAGCGGACTTAGAGGGAATAAGGCAATTCCGAGGCTGATGGCTGTCGAAATGACAAACAGCGCCAGTGCCAGAGCTGCCGGACGGCGCAGGATGGGTTGTGTATAAGGATGGAAACATAAACGGAGATAGCCGATACCTGCTGTAGCCAGTAACAAAGTGTCATACTCTGTCCAGTACAGTCGGCCGCTCCATGGTGTCAGATCCAGCAGAGGCAGGAATGCAAGTACCCAGACCAGCCATAAATCGGGTCGCCACCAAAGCAGCGCAGAGTAAATGATGAGGGGAAACGAGACCCATAGCGCACCCAGCGGGCTTGTGATGGCAGCAATTCCTGCAAGAAGAAGTGCAATCGTTCCTGCGATGGCCGGCCAACCCGGGCGACGAGAGGGGGGAGGCTGTTGTTCTGACGCACCGGTAAATGCACTGGTTTCTGTTCGAGAAAGTGTCGCAGAGAATGTCGGTGGAGGAGATTGCCGGTTATGTTGGCTGGTTATCTTTTCCGGATCATTGATCTGGTCAGCAGCTTTACCATTACTACCTGATATGACTTTGTGATCGGAGTCAGTTGTTTGAGGGATGTTTAATTTGCCATTGTTTGGGCTGACTTCTGATTTTACTGGAAACAGTAAATTGAGCAGATAGCAGGCCAGTGATGCAGATACTGCTGCTATCAGAACATTGGTTGGATCGGGGTGTGTATCAGGTGAGAAGAGTTTTCCCGCTTCAATTACACAGGACAATATGCCTGCAGTAACGCCTGGATGTGAAATACAGTAGTGTTGCGAGTTGAATGATAGTTTCGTCCGGTGCCAGAGCCAGAAACCGATACCAACAGGTAGATAAGCACCAGCCTGAAGCAACAGACTCATTAGTGCTACCAGCTCCGTTGTAAAGTAGTGGTAGTAAAAAGGAAGGAAGTGTATTTCTTTCAGCCTCTCTATCCCTTCAGTCAGTCCGAGCCAATTACCGGAGAGTCGGTAATTTATAAGGACGAGAACGCCCAGATAGGGTATCAGCCCTAACAGCAGCAGGGGACGTATATACGGGTGCAACCAGTACCAATTCACCCTGGGCGATATCTGTATCAGGGCAGTGCCGAGCATCATACCCGCCATGCGGGAGATGATTGATGCACCCTGACTGATACCGGATACAATCGTCAGTTGCAGACCTTCGATGAGTACACCCAGCATGATTCCAGTCGTCGCGGCTAATATGAGTGATGTCCGCTGTAATGGCTGAAACAGAAATATTGCCAGTGGAGCGACCAGGAGTGCTTCCGGGATCAGTTTCCATGTGCAACTGTTGCCGCAGGAGGGTGCAAATAACCATCCCATTTGTCCGGAAGTCAGTTTCTGCTGCCATTCATCGTATGACAGCAGTAAATCGTAAGGAAAAAAACTCAGTATCAGATAGACCAGTGTATAGGTCAGCAGAGCGGCATGCCGTGCATTTTTGCCGCCATGGAGTATATCCAGTGTAATTTTCTGGAGGCGCATGCCAATCAAGGGCCATAATAAAGCCCCTGACAGAGCTCCGGCGAACTCGGCATAAAGATCGTTCAACGAAACGGTACGCGGGCTGAAGAATTGCTGAGTGAATTCCACAGCTAGTGCAATAACTGTGGAGAACAGCAGTGATAGGACGATACCTGTTGCCAGTACCAGCGGGTCGCGACTCCGCCCGGTGAATAAGCCGCAGGTAAGCAAACCAAGAGGAATGTAGAGCAGTAAATTGGCAACCAGGTCAGCACGGCTGGCTACTCCAAGCTCCAGAAGCGGGATGTGCTGAAAATTTTCCCACGCGGTATCGAATGCCAGTCCATTCCAGGAAAACGGAACCAGGCTGCCATAAATAACGAAGAATAAATAACCTGCAACCAGGTAAACGGGAACGGCCTGGTTACCTGTATCAGGTTGGGAAAAATCGTGAACAGATGGCTTATGCAATTGATCCCCTGCTTATCTGATTACACCTGAAAGAACTGGGTCTGAATGATCCATCTCATCTGACATGCCCAATATCCCAATGTTCTCGGAGGAAGGAATCGGACAAGCAGTCCGCTATAATTGCCGAAATCATAATCACACGCCAGTGAAAATCTTCAAATGGATTAGCAATACCTGCCAGCGGTTCTCAAGGATTGTGTAATTGTGCCGGTTGTTTGAAATTTTTTTGATTACAAGACCCGATATCTCACTATGCTCTGGATAAAATCATTACATATCATTTCCATGGTGACCTGGTTTGCCGGGTTGTTTTATTTGCCCCGGCTGTTTGTCTATCATGCCATGTGTACGGACCAGGCAGGCATAGACCGGTTCAAGGTGATGGAGCGTAAGCTCTATTACGGCATTATGACTCCCGGCGGATTGCTGACAATCATTTTTGGTACATGGTTGTGGCTGGGCTACGGTTTTTCCGGGGGGTGGCTGCATACCAAGCTGGCCCTGGTCGTGTTACTGGTTGCCTACCACCTCTATTGCGGGAAGTTGCTGATCGACTTCAGAAACGACCGCAACCGGCACGGCCATGTGTACTACCGCTGGTTCAATGAATTGCCGGTGCTGGCACTGTTTGCGATCATCATACTGGTTGTGGTCAAACCGTATTAATCGCGCAGGCATGTGTGATGACTCAGTCATCTGCGATTGTCTGGCCCGGGAACAGTGTGTCGGTATAGCCGAATTTGCGTAAATCGTTGATCCGCATGGGATAGAGTATTCCGTTCAGATGATCGCACTCGTGTTGTACCACACGCGCATGAAATCCTGTGACGGTTCTGTCGATGGAAGCGCCGGCTGCGTCCACGCCCTGATAACGCAAGCGGGTATAGCGAGGAACCAGCCCGCGCATTCCCGGAATACTCAAACAACCTTCCCAGTCTTCTTCCATCTGTTCGGTCAGCGGTGTGAGTACGGGGTTGATCAGCACGGTAAACGGTACACTTTCAGCATCCGGATAGCGCGGAGAGTGCTCAACCCCGAATATGACCACTTGCAGGCTTACTCCGATCTGCGGGGCAGCCAGGCCGGCACCGTTGAGTGCAGCCATCGTATCCTGCATATCCTGCAGCAATGCTTCGAGCTCCGGTGTGCCAAACTGATCAACACGGCGTGCAGGTTGCAGCAGGCATGGATCGCCCATTTTCAGTACAGGTTTAATCATCGTAGTTCCTCACCAGGTGTTCCAGTATATTCCGGACGCTTCCCATCGCATTCTCCAGCGCGAGATGGGCAGCCTGCAGCGGAATGGCTTGTATGCTTTCTCCGCGCCCGGCTGCATGATTGGCAACAGCAGCAATGGTCGCATAGGAAATGCCCAGCTCTCTGGCAAGGATAGCTTCCGGCATACCTGTCATCCCTACTAAATCTGCACCATCTCGCTCCAGGCGATTGATTTCGGCAGCAGTCTCGAATCGGGGGCCTTGGGTGGCAGCGTAGACACCGCCATCGATGACTGATTCACCCGCATCCCGGGCTGCCTGCAGCAGGCTTGTCCGCGTCTGCGAACAGTAGGGCTGCGTGAAATCAGTATGGATGATCGTGCCATTGGAACGGCCATGGAAAGTGGCTTCCCGGCTGTGGGTGTAATCGATGATCTGATCAGGAACGACAATTTTTCCGGGCCCCATGTCTTTGCGAATACCGCCAACTGAAGCAACAGCAATGATCGTTTTGATTTTCAGTGTGCTCAAGACCCAGATGTTGGCTCGATAGTTGACTGCATGAGGGGGAATGGTAAGACCGTGGCCATGTCTGGACAGGAAAACGATTTCCCGTGTACCGATCGTGCCAAAAATCAATGCACCGGAAGGTTCGCCGTAAGGTGTTCTCATGACCTGGCGATGTGTGACTTCCAGACCGGCAAGTTTATTCATACTTCTGCCACCGATGATTGCAAGCATATTGATTTTTATATTAGAAATTATTCGTTTACTGCAGAATGCCGTTAGATCCAGTACCTCTGCACCGCTTCATTATATAGAACGGGATAATATGCACGTAATCAGCGTACAGAGGAATTCAGCAGCCACAGGCACCGGTCACTCGCCCTGCCATCATTCACTGGAAGAAGTATCCCGCAGCAGCGACAGCAGCTGATCTTCATCCAGAACCGGGATGCCCAGTTCGATGGCTCTGGCATATTTGCTGCCGGGGTCTGATCCGGCGACGACGTAACTGGTGGCGGATGAAACACTGCCGGTTACCTTGCCGCCCTGTTGTTCGATTCTGTTTTTGGCCTGATCGCGCGTCATGGTCGGTAAAGTTCCGGTCAGAACGAAAGTTTTGCCGGGAACAGCCAGGTTCGTCCGCGATGATGGTTGAGCAATATGGCTGGGTTTCTCCCATTGCAGCCCGCAACTCAGCAGTTGTTCGATTACTTCCCGGTTATGGGCCTCAGAGAAAAAATCTGCGATGCTTTGCGCAACGATCGGGCCGATGTCCGGAATCTGTTGCAACTGTTCGGCATTCATATCCATCAGACGATCGAGATCGCCTGTGTGGCTGGCAAGTGCTTTCGCGGTTGCTTCTCCGACATGGCGGATACCCAGTGCATAGATGAAGCGTGGCAGCGTGGTTTTTTTACTGTCCTCAATGGCTGTAACCAGATTACGGGCAGATTTCCCGGCCATGCGTTCCAGGCCGGCCAGCGTATCGATATCCAGTCTGTACAGATCGGCAGGTGTATGAACCAGCTCGCGATCGATCAACTGATCAACCAGTTTTTCTCCCAACCCGTCGATATCGATGGCGCGGCGGGAAGCAAAATGCAGAATTGCCTGCTTGCGCTGCGCCGGACAATATAACCCCCCGGTGCAACGAGTAACTGCCTCATCTGGCAGACGAACGGCTTTTGATCCGCATACCGGACAATGGTCCGGCATGACGAATGCTTGAGCGTGGGTGGGCCGCCGTTCCACTATCACGGCAACCACTTCCGGAATGACATCGCCCGCCCGCCGTACGATGACGGTATCACCGATCATGATCTGCTTGCGCTGCACTTCGTCCTCGTTATGCAGAGTGGCATTGGTGACCGTTACACCTCCCACGAATACCGGGGCGAGGCGTGCTACCGGAGTCAGGGCACCGGTTCTCCCCACCTGGATTTCGATCGCCAGCAGTTCAGTGCTGACTTCCTGTGCTGGAAATTTATGTGCAATGGCAAAGCGAGGGGCGCGCGAGACATATCCCAGCTTTTCCTGTTGCGCCAGATCGTTGACTTTGTACACCACGCCATCGATTTCATAGGGCAGAGATAAGCGCACAGCATTCATTTCACGGTAATAGGCCAATAGCCCGTTTGCACCCATCACTGTGCTGCTTTGTCGTGCTACCAGAAATTGCTGTGTAGCAAGATAAGCCAGAATTTCGCTGTGTGTCGAAAAAATCGGCTGATCTTCATGGTAAGCACCAATGCCATAGGCAAAAAAAGTCAGTCTGCGCATGGCGGTGATGCGGGAATCGAGCTGGCGCAGCGAACCGGCAGCAGCATTACGCGGATTGACGAAAGTTTTTTCACCGTTCTTTCGCTGTTGTTCATTGAGGCGCTCGAAATCCGTTTTCAGCATGACTACTTCGCCGCGTACCTCGAACTGGCCGGTCGGGAATGGCACTTGCAGTCGCAGGGGGATCGACGGAATCGTGCGTAAATTCAGCGTGATATCTTCTCCGGTATAACCATCTCCCCGGGTGGCACCTTTTGTCAGGATACCGTTCGCGTAAATCAGGCTGATAGCCAGCCCATCGAATTTGGGCTCGACAGCATAATCGACTCTGTCTATGTTCAGCGCTTCGCGGATACGTCGATCAAATGCAGTCACTTCTTCTTCAGAGAAGGCATTGGCCAGCGACAGCATGGGGGTCTGATGGGTGAGCTGTGCAAATACCTTTAACGGTGGAGCGCCTACCCGCTGTGTCGGGGAATCCGGCGTGACCAGGTGCGGATACTGCTGTTCCAGTTGTTGCAGCGTGCGGAAGAGTGCATCGTATTCTGCATCCGGAATGACCGGTGCATCCTGAACATAGTAATGGAAGTCATGTAACGCAATGGCTGCACGCAATGCTTGCAGGCGTTCTTCGATTGTGTTTTCGGATATCATGTCAGAATTATCCCGCAGATAGGGGCAGAACAGAACAATGCCAGTCACAGGATAATGGAAAACGGATTATGCCGAGAAATTTTCCCGGTTTCATAACTTTGTATAAAAACAGGTTGTCCAGCGTGTTTTGCAGGATTTCTACAACAGGAGAAATGACATGAATATCAGATCGACCGGCCTATCCATCCTCATCGGTGCCTTGTTTGCCATTCCCGCTACCACGGCAACAGCCGTTTCCCCAGTCACTGATACATCGATCCGGCAAGGAACAGCCAGTTACCTTATCCTGGCTGATGCGCATCAGCATCAGGGGCATCAGGGTGGCAGTGCAGGCCAGGGACATTCGGGTGGCTCAGGCCATGCCGGGCACGGACAGGGAGGTCAGGGAGAAGGAAAAGGCAGGCACGGGGGAGGGGGTGGTCACTCGGGTCATGGCGGACACGGAAAGGGAGATATGGAGCATCATGGGCATCCACCCAGCTACGCCCACAGTGTTGCCATGCAGGCTGAAGCATTGGGTCTTTCCGATGAGCAGCTCGGAAAAATCGTGCGTTTTCATCTGAAAGAGGACAAGCAGGCGCATGAGCGTATCAAACAAAAAATGATGGAAAGCATGAAAGCATTCCGCAAAGCTGTTGGCGAACCAGCTACCGACGATGAAACGTTGCGTAAACTGGGGCAGGCGCATATCGACAGCTTCAATGAAATGGTCAAGTACCATATCGATGAGCGCAAAGCCGTTCGCAGCATATTGACTCCCGAACAGATCGGGAAATTGAAAGCAGTGAAATCGGATCATGATCACTGAACCTGGAAACTGATTTGACCCGACGCCGGTAGCTGTAAAAATGTACTGCCGGCAGTAATTTTGTATTCTGACTGTAATTTTCTTCTCTTGATGGCCGGTTGAAAGTTCCTGTTTTTTCGGGGTTCTTCAACCGGCCATGTCCATCTTCTGCCTTCGTTTTCTGTTTTGCTCCTGACCGGCCGGTCATTCATAAAAACTAAAGTTCTCGTGGATTACAGCCGTTGGCCCGTAGTACATCCGGGAAAAATAGAGGTGCCAGGCTAGTTTCTGCCATTACCTTTCAAGAACCGGCTTTATTTATGGAAACAGGGATGACTGAAGCTGTCAGCAAAGGTTTCACCATGATCGAACTGATGCTCACCATCAGTATTGCTTCCATTTTGCTTGCCATGGCTGTGCCGAGCTATCAGTCACTGATGAGGGAATCGCGCCTGACCACGCAGGCGAACGAGCTGATGACTTCGCTGCATTATGCCCGCTCCGAAGCGGTGAAACGGGGGATGAGGGTAACGATCTGTAAAAGTTCGGATGGTGCATCCTGTACCAATGGAAGTAGCTGGCAGGATGGCTGGCTGATTTTCAGTGATGCGGGTACGGCAGGCATGGTTGATGGAGGAGACGAAGTGTTGCGGGTTTTTCCGGGATTGAATGGCAGTACATTGGGGGCAGGAGGGAATTTTGCCAACTGGGTTTCTTATCTGCCCAATGGCCGTAGTCAAGGTAATACCGGCCTGCCTAATGACACGTTTCGTCTGTGTAACCAGGCCAGCGGGCGTAATGTCATTGTGAATAATGCTGGCCGGCCAAGTGTGGAGAGGGTATCGCCATGTTGAATATTTATCGGCGTTCTGCATTTATCTATACCCAAGCAGGCGTCAGCATGATCGAGGTACTGGTATCAATCATCATTCTGTCGATCGGATTGCTGGGGATGGCGGGGCTGCAAACTGCCGGATTAAAAAGCAATCATAGCGCCAGCTTCCGTTCAACTGCTTCCATGATGGCGTACAACATACTGGATAGCATGCGTGCCAACCGGGTAGTAGCGGGAGCGGGGGGCTATAACCATTCATTATCAGAAGAAGATGCTTCCGAAACAGAAACAAAGGTGGAAGCAGAAGCAGAGATTCCGGAGGATATAAAAAACTGGCTGAAAGAGCTTGCCTTGCGACTGCCGGAAGGTTTGGGAAGTATCGATGTAGATGCAGACAACAAGGTAACCGTTCTGATCCAGTGGGACGATAGTCGCGGTGCTGCGACAGCTCAGCAGTTTGTCATGACTACCCGGCTGTGAGGGCGATGGAACGTATGCAGATAAATCATAAATCCAGCCAAAATCAGCAGGGGATGACCCTGGTGGAGGTGATGGTTGCTATGACCATTGGACTGGTGCTGCTGGGCGGAGTGGTAACGGTATTGTCTTCCAGTCAGAACACCTACCGTGTCAATGAAGCACTGGCAAGAATGCAGGAAAATGCACGTTACGCCTTTCAGCTTTTATCACGTGATATCCGTATGGCAGGGTATCGGGGATGTATTGGTGATGGCGTTGCAATAACCAATGTGCTCAATGGCAATACTGATTTTTTGTGGAGGTTTGATCAGCCTCTGGAAGGATTTGAGGCAGCAGGTGCAAGTAGCTGGGCACCTGCTCTGCCATCTGAAGTGACTTCTCCGCTGACGGGAGGAAATATGGGGCGGGATATCGTTGTGCTAAGAGGAGTAGAGAGTAACTACGCCAAAGTGATTTCACATGCATCTGAATCTGCTGATTTGGTTGTGGAAGCGGGTAGCGATATTGCAGCTGGAAACACTGTATTAGTCAGTAATTGTCAGGGCGCTGCTATTTTTAAAGCAACGAGCGTCAGTGATGTATCCGGGCAAAAAAACATTGCACACGCAGATAATCCTGGCGGATCGGCCGGATCAAATGCTTCGACAGTACTGGGTAGGTCATTTACAGGTGGAGAAGTGATGCGAATCAGCACCCGATCCTATTACATTCGAGAAAATTCTGCTGGTATTCCTTCGCTGTACTGGAAAAGAGGCAGCCAGCCTGCCGAAGAGCTGGTGGAAGGGATTGAAAATATGCAAATTCAGTATGGCGTAGACACCGATGGGGATAAGACTATAGATATTTATCACAAGGCAGATGAGGTAACGAATTGGGAAAATGTTGTCAGCGTGCGCATCGATCTGCTGGTGCAGTCGGTGGAAGATGGCATCACCAGCCAGTCGCAGACCTATACCTTCAACGGTGCCACTGTGACCCCCACTGATCGACGATTGCGCCAGACATATTCCACCGTAATTGCGCTGCGCAACCGCGCCCCTTGACTATCCTTTTGCAGAACGAGAAATATGGATGCTAATTTTTCAGCAGATTTCAGCAGCAAAGAAGATCAGTTTTTTAAGCCTCAGCGGGCTGCTGCACCGGCTGCCCGCCACGTTTCACTCACGGTTAAAATCCGGTTTCTTCACAATGATCCGGGAAAGTCATTGCAGACCATGCCCGAGCTCGCTGCCCTCGCGCCGCGCACCAAACATCACGAGCTGCGCTGCAGTCCTTTAGCCGCGATCGAGAACAGAGTGCGCCGGCATTTTTGCACTTGGGTATCTCGATTGCTTTCTCCAACACTTCTGGTTCGCCACGATCTAAAGAGTCTCGCGATGACAAGTCAGCTGACAAAGACAAGTAAATTGCTATTGCAGCGTATGCACGCGACTGGCTTTGTAACTCAACAATCCACCATCATCGCGAGCTGTGCAGCAGCGCAGCGATCCGGCACTTTCATCACCCCTTCTACCGGATTACTTCATACCACTGGCATTCGCAACGATGGTTATGTCATCGCCAGACAGCGGGGTGCTGTGTTGGTGACCGGTCTGATCTTTCTGGTCATCCTGATGCTGCTCGGGACGACAGCTATGCAGGGCACGCTGCTGGAAGAAAGAATGGCTGGTAACCTGCGTGATGAAATGCTGGCTTTCCAGGCAGCAGAGGCAGCCTTGCGCTCGGGAGAGCGCTTCCTTGAGCAAGTTACTCTTCCGGAATTCAATGGTAAAAACGGGTTGTATCATCATGCATGTTCTGATGAAGCAGTAGATGAGGATATAGATGAATCTTTTTTGTGTACCACAACGCCGGATCCTGTCGCAGAAATGAAGTGGAATGCTGGTGACAGCAGAGAGATAGATGTTGTTGCTATGGATGGTGTAGCCAGTCAGCCGCGCTATTTTATCGAACAGCTTCCCAGCGTTCCGCTGATGGGGGATGGAGGAAGTGCGCAGCAATCCGGTACATCGCTCAACGCAAATATGTTTCGTATCGTGGCACGAGGAACGGGTGGCACAGAAACAGCTGCCATTTTGTTACAGAGTACTTACCGCCGATAGGAAAGGAATCAATATGAAAACCATTCGTACCGCGATGGGAATCCGGCTGCTCATGGCATTATTCATTCTCGTGCCGATACGCACTGAAGCAGCGCTGTCATTATCCGATGTGCCACTGTTTTTGACGACCGCGGTCGATCCCAACATCATCTTTACACTGGATGATTCCGGTTCGATGCAGTTCGAGATTATGCCGGATGATCTGATTCCGAGTACAAATTCAAACTCAAATACAGGAGATGTGCGTTTTGTTTATCCTGTCAGAGAGGGCACTTATGGTGGAAGTACTTACAGTAACTATGTGGTTGGTTTTGATGCAAATAATGGCTATACGGCTAAATTACGTTCCAGTCATGTCAATACAATTTACTACGATCCGACTGTGCGCTATCTGCCGTGGAGTAAAGCAGACGGGTCATTGATGATTGATGCTAAGATTACTTGTGCACCCCATAATCCATGGCTTATTCCCAATAAAAATGATCCTGCCAAAGACTGCCGTAACTTGACCGTAAACAATTCACAAAGTGCAGGCTGGCTCCAAAGTAACAATACTTTAAAAACGGAATCCCGAACTTTCTACCCGGCTGTCTATTTCCATTACAAGGGGAGCGGAAACATCAATTCAGCCAGTAGTTACGATCAGATCGAGATCAAGCCGGAAAATGCTCCTTTTAATGGGGGAGAGAACCGGACTGATTGTGCTAATTCATCGGCTTGTACCTACGACGAGGAAATCCAGAATTTTGCCAACTGGTATACCTATTACCGCTCTCGTGTCCTGTTAGCACGTGCCGGTGTCGGCCGTGCTTTCGCGGCACAGGGCGGCAATATGCGAATTGGATTTGGAGCGATCAATAAGGGAAGCAGTACAATTGACGGGAAATCGACAGCAACACTTATCACCGGTGTCCGGCAGTTTTCCGGAACAGACCGTACAAATTTTTTCGATCAGCTATATAAACATACTATTCCGCAGCAGGGCACACCACTGCGCAACGCTATAAAAGATGTCGGTGAATATCTCAAACGTTCGGATGACCAGGGGCCGTGGAGTGACACACCAGGACAAACTGGTGGTACTCAACCGGTTTGCCGGCAGAACTACCATATTCTGATGACCGATGGTTATTGGGATGGTACGGACTCTCCCGGGATCGGCAACTCGGATGGTGCGGACGGGAGTGTAATCATCAATCATTTTCCCAATGCAGCCCCTGCAACTTACCAGTACAAGCCGGTGTTGCCTTATTCTGATAACCGCAGTGATACGCTGGCTGATGTGGCGATGCATTACTGGAAGAATGATCTGCGTTCTAATCTAGCCAATAAGGTACCGACCAATGCTAAAGATCCGGCGTTCTGGCAACATATGGTGAATTTCACCGTCGGACTGGGCGTTCAAGGGTCACTGACCAGTCTGCCAGGCAGTCCGGGTGGACCGACAGGCTGGCCGAATCCGACGAGTAGTGATTCTGCAAAGATCGATGATCTTTGGCATGCTGCGGTCAACAGCCGGGGTGAGTTTTTCAGTGCGCAGGATCCGGCCACTTTTGCTGCCGGGCTTACGAATGCGCTGACTAATATCACCGCCAGAGTCAGTTCTGCTGCGGCAGTGACGACTAATACCAGTCGGCTCAATACCGGTGCGCAGATTTATCAGGCGAAATTCAATAGTGCCGACTGGAGCGGACAACTGCTGGCATTCAACCTGGAATCCGATGCATCGCTGGGTGAATTGCAGTGGGAAGCTTCTGAGCAGTTGCCGGCGCATGCCGATCGGTCGATTTTTACGCATAACGGGACGAATGGTCTGGCATTCACTGTCGCTAATTTTTCCTCGCTTTCCACAGCACAGCAGGCGGCGCTGGATAAAAACGACGGGCAGGGGATGGCCCGCATCGGATGGCTGCGGGGCGATAAAAGTGGTGAAATCAGTCAGGGAGGGAGTTTCCGCAACCGTAATAACGGGGTGCTGGGCGATATTGTCAACTCGGATCTGCTGTATATCAAATCGCTGGATTTCAGCTACGATTCCCTGCCGGCTGCAACGCCGGGGCAGGCGTCCTATCATAGTTACAGACAATCGAACAACAGTCGTACCCCGGTGGTTTATACCGGGGCAAATGATGGCATGCTGCATGCGTTTAATGCTGAGACGGGTGTGGAGTTGTTTGCTTACGTTCCGGCAGCCGTTTACTCCGGGCTGAACCGTCTGACTGCTTCCAGCTATACCCACCGTTATTTTGTCGATGGCAATGCTTATGTCGGCGACGCCTACATGGGTGCGACACCTGCCTGGAAAACAGTGTTGCTGGGAACGCTGGGAGGAGGCGGTAAAAGTGTATTTGCGCTGGATATTACTGATCCGGTCAATTTTTCCGAACCGGATGTTCTGTGGGAATTTACCGATGCTGATTTGGGTTATGTGCATGGCCAGGCAAAAATTGCACGGTTGAATGATGGTTCCTGGGCAGCGATCATCGGTAATGGCTATAACGGTAACAGCGATCGGGCTTGGCTGTTCATCGTCGACCTGCAGACGGGAGCGCTGATCAAAAAAATTCCGACCAATGCCAGTACGAGTAACGGTCTTTCTACCCCGGCACTGGTGGATACCAACGGTGACAAGATTATCGATGTTGTTTATGCGGGTGATTTGCGGGGAAATGTGTGGAAGTTTGATCTATCACAATCCGATTCTACCCAATGGGATGTAGCATATAAATCTGGCAGTGCCAGTGTGCCGCTCTTTACTGCCAGAAATGCCAGCAATCAGGCGCAACCGATTACTTCGCCACTGGAAGTGGGTTACCACAAACAGGGGGGGTATATGATTTTCTTTGGTACCGGTCAGTTTGTCGCTGAAAGTGATAAAACCGACAAGAAGGTGCAAAGCCTGTATGGGATCTGGGACAAAGGCAGCCCGATTGCAGAAACAAATCGCAGTGTGCTGCAGCAACAAACCATTACTGCTGAAACAGTCATCCCGCCTTTTGAGCGTACTGTATCCGATCATTCAGTCGACTGGTCGACCAAACGCGGCTGGTATATCGATCTGCTACAGTCACCGGAAGGGACACAGCAGGGTGAGCGTTCAGTCATCATGCCCATGCTGAATTTCGGGCGCATTATTTTCACCACGTTGATTCCTTCCATCGATCCATGTGAAGCAGGCGGGCGCAACTGGCTGATGCTGCTGGACGCTGAAACTGGCGGAATGATGCCCAAACCACAGTTCGATACCAATGGTGACGGCAAGCTGAACAATAATGATCGGGTGATTGCCGCAGTGGGGTCAGACGGAATTCGCAGTGAATCGGTAGCTATCAGTGCCGGCAGTCTGACGCACCTGATTGCAGCTACGACGACCGGGGCAGTTGAGAAGGTAACGATCAGCAACGGTGCTCCGCCGCCACGCCGGTCCTGGAAACAGCTACAGTGAGCAGGAGGTTCAGTTAAATGAGCAGGACTCGGACATATACGGGAAATAGTGGATTTACGCTGATCGAAGTG
This sequence comes from Nitrosomonas europaea, assembly GCF_900167395.1. Classification (GTDB taxonomy): domain Bacteria; phylum Pseudomonadota; class Gammaproteobacteria; order Burkholderiales; family Nitrosomonadaceae; genus Nitrosomonas; species Nitrosomonas europaea. Next base: position 5,977 of record NZ_FUWK01000039.1, on the reverse strand, counting down.
ATGGTGGTCGTGGCGATTGTCGGGATTCTGGCGGCCATTGCCTATCCGTCTTATCAGGAACATGTACGCCGTGCCAATCGAGCTGAGGCCAGGGGTATCCTGCTGGAAATGGCGCAATTACTCGAACGAAATTATACCGAAGCCAACAACTACGAAAATTTTGTGCTGCCAGTTTCGCAGTCACCCAGAACGGGTACTGCAAGATATACTGTCCAGTTTTCTGCAGATACACTTACCCGCAATACCTACACGCTGGAAGCTGTTCCGGAAGGTTCCATGGCAGGGGATGCCTGCGGGACACTGACGCTGACCCAGACGGGTGTCAGGGGTTCAGATGGGGTTGTTGCCGAATGCTGGCAGCGATAGGTCTTAGGGAACCTCTGATCGATCATCACGATTTTGCCTGCAATGCGGCTCATGGAGAGCCTGACCAGAGATTCCTTAGGCCGCGCCGGATTTGGTGCGACGACCATCCACCCGGTTCTCGATACGAAAATCGATATCCACTTTAGCCCACGTCTCGGTTTCATTATTCAGCAGTGTGCCGGTCAGCGGGTTGCGTTCGAGCCACGCTTGCGGGATAAGCAGCGTGCAGCGTTTCCCGTTCATGGAGAGTGTCATGTCCGGGAGATTGATATGCGTGCGGCTGCGGTAAAAAATAGTGGCGATACGCAAGGCGATCGAGCGGGCAAAGTTGACGGGCTGGCTGAGGAAGTCCCGGGTTTTGACAAGTGAACCGTGATGCGAAAGTACCAGCTGGCTCAACTGGGACTGCTCCATTTTGGAAAAACCGGGGATATCGGCATTGTCGAGAATATAAGCGGAGTGCTTGTGGTAACCGGTATGAGCTACTGAAATGCCGATTTCATGTAAACGTGCCGCCCAGGAGAGCAGTTTCAGTGCATCTTCCACTTTTTCCGTATCAGGATGGTCGGCGAGGAGCTGTTTGCCGAGCGTAACCGCGAGTGATTCGATACGGGCCGCTTGTACCGGATCCACCCGGTAGCGCTGCATGAATTCCTGTACAGATATTTCACGTGTGTCTTCCTTGTGGAAGCGCCCCAGCATATCGTAGAGCACGCCTTCGCGTAGTGCGCCGGTGGCAATCGCCATGTGGTCGATATTCAGTTCCGTGAAAACGGCTGACATGATGGCAAATCCGCCCGCGATGATCGCTTTACGGGCAGGATTCAATCCCGTGATTTCCAGCTTTTTGATATCACCGGTTTTGAGCAGGAATTCACGCAATTTTTCCAGTCCTGCAAGCGTGATGACTTCCTCGTTGTTGCCATTGTTATAGCCGTTCAATGTGAGGATATGGGCCAGTGCACGTGCAGTTCCGGAAGAGCCGTAAGCTTTTTGCCAGTGGGATGAGGAAAATTCGGCTGCAATGGCCTGTATTTCAGTGCGTGCTGCCAGCTCAGCCTGTTTCAGTGATCCTTTGGTAATTTTTCCGTCAGGAAAAAAGTGCAGACTGTGATTGATACAGCCTACGGGAAGGCTTTCCAGTTTGTTGGATTTCAGTCGGTTACCAATGATCAGCTCGGTTGATCCCCCACCGATATCGACTACGAGCAGGTGGTTATCAGAGATCGGCAGACTGTGCACGACGCCAAGATAAATCAGCCGTGCTTCTTCATGTCCGGCAATGATCTCGATCGGGAAACCAAGGGCATTTTCGGCTTTACGGAGAAAATCCGCAGCATTCCTGGCGACACGCAGCGAGTTCGTTCCCACCACTCTGACTGCATGATGCGGAAATCCGCGCAAGCGCTGACCGAATCGCTCCAGACAGGCCAGTGCACGATTCTGTGATGCTTCATCCAGAATCTGATCATCGGACAGTCCCGCTGCGAGCTGTACCATTTCCTTCAGACTGTCCAGCAGATAAAGCTGCTTTTCCGCTATTCTGGCAACCTGCAGGTGAAAGCTGTTGGAGCCCAGATCGACCGCTGCCAGCGTAGAGTATTCATGCATAATTTCCGGTTTTCCCCAGACTGTTTACTTGCCTACTTCACGCTCGATTTCATCTGCCGATACATGGCGAACATCTTTGCCCTTGACCATGTAGACCACATACTCCGACATGTTTTTGGCATGATCGCCGATACGCTCGACAGCTTTGGCTGCAAACAGTATCTCGATCGCGGTTGAAATTTTGCGCGGATCTTCCATCATGAACGTGACCAGATGCCGTATGATCGAGCGGAATTCCTCATCCACCTGTTCATCCTGGCGAACGATTTCTGCCGATGCGTTCGGATCCACCCGGGCGAAGGCATCCAGCGCCTTGCGCAACATGTCCATGGCAATGGCCGCAATATGCCGTATTTCGACGAAACGCGGCGTATACATGCGATCCGCTGCGTAAATCAGTTTTGCCATACGGGCGATTTTCGCTGCTTCATCACCGATTCTTTCCAGATCAGTAATAGTGTTGATGACGGTCATAATCATGCGCAGATCGATGGCGGTCGGCTGCCTGCGCACGATAATCTGGGAGCAGAGTTCGTCGATTTTCACTTCCATGGCATTGACGCGATGATCATTGTCGATCACCTGTTCGATCATGTGCTCATTGCCCTCAGTCAGTGCCTCGATCGCATTCTTGATCTGTTCCTCGACCAGCCCGCCCATTTGCAGGACACGGGTGCGGATTTCCTCGAGATCAGCGTCGAATTTTTTTGAGAAATGTTCTTTATTGACCATGTTGTGCATCCTGGAAAGAGATAATCGCGTAATTTTATACGTCAATGATGATGATCTGATGACAGGCAGAGCGCCGTGCCGGGGATGCTGCGATTGACGGGCTGATTACCCTGCCAGAATGAGGTAGAGCAATCAGCCTTGTATCTATACTGTAATGGTCTCCACTCCCTGGTCGGTACCCATCAGCAGCACGTTGGCCGCTCGTCTGGCAAACAGACCGTTCGTCACCACCCCTGCAATCTGGTTGAGGGCAGTTTCCAGTTCAACCGGATTCATGATATTCAGGTTATGGACATCGAGAATGATATTGCCGTTGTCGGTAGTAAATCCCTGACGCCAGGCCGGTTGTCCACCCAGTAATGTGATTTCCCGGGCGACATAGCTGCGTGCCATCGGGATGACTTCTACTGGCAGTGGAAATTTTCCCAGTACCTTGACCAGCTTGCTCTGGTCAGCAATACAGATGAATTTACGTGCAACAGCCGCTACGATTTTTTCACGTGTCAGCGCACCACCGCCTCCTTTGATCATGTGCATATTCCGGGTGATTTCATCTGCACCATCGATATACACCGGGAGTTCGCCGACGGAATTGAGATCCAGAACCTCGATGCCGTGTTGCTTCAGACGGTTTGCAGTAACCTCGGAGCTTGCCACGGCGCCTTCAATCCTGTGTTTGATCTTAGCCAGCTCATCAATAAAAAGATTGGCGGTCGATCCTGTTCCGATGCCGATGATTTCACCTGTCGGCACATACTGCAGGGCTGCTTGTGCCACTGCCCGTTTCTGCTCGTCTTGTGTCATGATGGTCTTAAATATTTTGTTCTTGAAATTCATTATTACTGCAATCGAGCCAAATTTCCGGGATAGTGCTATTTTTTGCGATAACCTGCCGGTATCAGTCAAATACCACACACTCTCCCACCTGCTCAGCCTAAAGCGTACCATAACTTGAAGCCGGTATAATGCTGATTCGGTTAGTTCCTTTGCAGGTTTCCATTACCCCGCTCCCGATTCCCAAATGAGACCAATCAAATTACTTCCCGATGGATTGATCAGTCAGATAGCCGCGGGAGAAGTCATCGAACGTCCGGCTTCAGTATTGAAAGAGTTACTGGAGAATGCCATTGATGCGGGTACGACTGACATATCGGTCAACATCGCCCAGGGTGGGTTGAAACTGATTCGTGTGACCGATAACGGTGGGGGTATATCAGGAGAAGAGCTGCCTCTTGCCCTGACACGCCATGCAACCAGCAAAATTGCCAGTCAGGAGGATTTGTACAGAATCACCAGTCTGGGATTCCGGGGAGAAGGGCTGGCCAGCATTGCATCGGTTTCGAATTTATTGCTCATCAGCCACCAGCCGGGCGGAAAGCATGCCTGGCAGATACGCAGCGAAGGCATACGGGTCATGCAACCGGAACCCTCATCACACGCGGCGGGTACTACAGTTGAAGTCCGGGATCTGTTTTTCAATCTTCCTGCCCGGCGCAAATTTCTCAAAACCGAAGCCACGGAATTTGCCCACTGTGAGGAAATCATCCGCAGGATGGCGCTGTCCCATGCCGGTATTGCCTTCACGTTGCGGCACAACGGAAATCTGCGCGGCCACTGGCAATCGGCAGAAGCTGCTGTTCGCATAAAAACTGTGCTTGGTGAGGAATTTACCCGGTCGGCGGCATGGATCGACGAACGATCAGCTGGCATCGGGCTACAGGGTATGCTGGCGTTGCCGGCGTATTCACGCGCTGCGCGTGACATGCAGTATTTTTTTGTCAACGGGCGCTTCGTGCGCGACAAGCTGATTACCCATGCCCTGCGCGAAGCTTACCGTGATGTACTGCACCTGGATCGTCATGCTGCTTTCGTGCTGTATCTGGACATCGATCCTGAACAGGTGGATGTCAACGTACATCCGACCAAAACCGAGATCCGTTTTCGTGAAGCACGGGCAATACATCAGTTTATCTACCATGGTGTCAGCAAGGCACTGTCCTTACCCCGTTCCGGTACGGAATTATCGCAGTCATCATCACAGCTCATGGCAGATGACATAGTGCCGCCTGCTGAAAAGCGTGTACCTGCCGCGCCGATGCTGAACTACCCCAGACAAACAGGGCTTCCGTCGGAAATGATTGCGCAGCCTTTCAATTTTTATCAGGTTTTATCCGGTAGCGAATCTGATTCCACTGCCACGCAGAACCCATTTCGTCAAACCGGAGCAGGGGAGAGCAATGAGCATCCGGCACTGCCTCCGCTGGGTTTTGCCCTGGGACAGCTTCATGGTGTTTATATTCTGGCGCAGAACTGGAAAGGGCTGGTGATCGTGGATATGCACGCGGCACATGAACGCATCGTCTACGAACAATTGAAGTTGCAGATGGATGAGCAGACGCTGTCCGCACAACGGTTGCTGATTCCGGTGACATTTCACGCGGATAGCCTCGATATTGCCACGGCCGAGGAGAATCAGTCGCTGTTGCAGCAACTGGGTTTCGAAGTGACCGTATTGACGGCCACTACACTGGCCGTGCGTGCGGTGCCAGCTATTCTGCAGGATGCTGATACGGAAAAGCTGGTGTGTAATGTGCTGGATGAAATCAGAAACGGAGATCCCGGCCAGTTACTTGCTGCCCGCCGCAACGAATTACTGGCAACCATGGCTTGCCATGGCGCCGTTCGTGCCAATCGTCCACTGACGCTGATCGAAATGAATGAACTGCTGCGCAAAATGGAAGTAACCGAACGTTCAGATCAGTGCAACCACGGTCGGCCGACGTGGTTTGAAATCAGCCTGGCTGAACTGGACAAAATGTTCATGCGCGGGAAATAGCTGCCTGCCAGATGAAATCAGATCCTGATCCCGATTGCCCAGAGTAGGTGTAGTGCACTGCGGAGATAGATTTTGGGTTGTGCGGCTTGTGAGGATAAGGTTCTGGTGATACAGACGGCAAAGGAATAACCGCTTCATTCAAAAAATAATCAACTGCGGGATACAGAAAAACGGTCAATCGACCAGATGGTGCATGATGGCGTAGCGGATTAGTTCACTGTTGTTGGTAAGCTTGAGTTTTTCCAGCAGCCGGGTACGATAGACGCTGACGGTTTTCGGGCTCAGGCACATTTCCTCTGAAATCTCGGTCAATCCCTTGCCGGCGGCAATCAGACATAACGTCTGGTATTCCCGGTCGGATAAGGAAGTATGCAGTGGCTGATCCGTATCGGTAACCTGAGTTCGGGATAAGAAAAGAGGAAGTGAGCGCCC
>NZ_FUWK01000037.1 GCF_900167395.1 Nitrosomonas europaea | reverse complement strand
GACGTTGGCGCCAAGCGTGATAGCCGCTTTCCGAAACGTCCAGAATCCGGCACATCGCCGCCACCGCGTGGTGCTGTCGCAACTGTTCGATCCGGGCGTATCTCACCGCGACTCCTTCGCGAAATACGCCGCACATTTTTTTAGCAGATCACGCTCCAGTTTCACTTCCGCCAATTCCTTGCGCAGTCGCGCCAGTTCAATTTCCGTTTCCGTCGGCACCCGCTGACCTTGCCCAACCTTCGCCAGGCTGCCTGTACGCGATGCCCTCACCCAATTGCCAAGACTGCTCTTTGGCACCAACAAGCGCTTCGCTGCCGCATCCACCGACAGCCCTTCCGCTTCCACCAGCTTCACCGCTTCCGCCCGAAATTCCGGCGTGTAGATCCCTTTCGGGAGTCGTTCCATCCTTGTCCTCCGTTCCTCACATTTTACGAAACGTTGGACTCCACTTTTTTCAACCTACGTCAGTCTTGCCGCGTCTGGCGCTGTCTGCAAAGACCCGATGGCGAGCGATACGCCGGTTATCGCAAACGGCAATCGAAGTGGCGTCGGCGATGGAAATCCCATCGCACTGGCCTTTGAGCACCTCGAACAAGGCCGCTAGGGGAACCACACAGCGGGGCAGAAGTTCCACGCATCGTTGATAGCTCGGCAGCTTCGGAAACTCAGCCCGCAAGTGGTGGCACGCGTAAACCAGATAAAAATGCTTGAACTGGCGAAAGCGCAATTGATGGAACAAAATAGTCAAGGTCATCAACTCCGACAAACTCAACCCGCTGCAGCGCTTGCGCTTCTTTACCCCTGTTTCCAGAAGGCGGCGTTCTAAAGCGGGCTCGAATTGGCAGCAGAAATCATCTATGAGACAAAAAAGTTCAGTTAAACTGTCCATGAGCGCCTCCTGAATGCGATTGATTTGTTTTTGGAAACATAATCTTACGCAAAAAGGTGGGCGCTCACTTCCTCTTTTCTTATCCCGAACTCAGGTTAAATACACTATTGCTAACAGACTTCTTATATCTGCTATGTCGAGCATGTATCCGAACTTAACCCATCATTCAACAGGATGCCTCTCAGCTATGCTGGTTGTCTGTGTGGGATCGCCGCTATGGTAAGGCTATTGAAGTACATCTGGGCAGCACCCTGCTCCTTGTTCGGGCTGGGCTGTGGTTTATTCCTGCTGCTGATCGGGGGCTCGGTACGACAAGTATCCGGTATTCTGGAGTTCTCGATTGGATATGGTAATCCGATACCTTTCTTCCCATTTTGGGCCATTACCTTTGGACATGTGGTTCTTGGCTTGAACGAATCCGCCCTTGAGTATTCTCGAGCTCATGAACTGGAGCACGTCAGGCAGTACGAGGTATGGGGAGTATTGTTCTTTCTTGCGTACCCGGTTTCTAGCTTGTGGCAACTATTTCGGGGCAGAAATCCCTACTGGTATAATTACTTTGAAATCCAGGCCCGTCAGCGTAGTGGACAGAAGAGGCTTGGATTGTAGTGGGTACAACGATATTTAAGTACAAGGCGAAGCTGGCGGGTATTTTGCAAAATAATAAGGTGTATCTTAGATTTCGCTCGTCTTGGCGCAGGCTGTAAGATGATATTCTTATCAGATCTCATACTTTGGGATATTACTGTAGGGGCGAGATAAAATAAAACAGGGTTATCTGGAAAATAAGTCTTGCCACCATCTCGGTAAGGCAAACCGAGCTGGCCTGTTACAGCGCATACCAATTATCTGATCACTTTGTTTGGCACATGAAAAAGCTCTATACGGCTAACCATCTGCTAGAGGCGCATATTGTCCGGGATCTGCTGGAGAATGCCTATATTCCGACAAGGTTATTTAATGAGTATGCCCAGGGAGGAATGGGAGAGATTTCGTTTACCCATACTTACCCTGAGGTATGGGTGATGCGCGATCTTGATTTTGAACGCGGGCGGAAAATCATCGCGGCTTATGAACAGGCTCCGCAAGTGACGGATATAGTTTTCTGCCTGCAGTGCGGTGAAGAAAATCCCGGCAATTTTCAACTGTGCTGGCAATGTGGCAGCGGATTGGAAGTCGCCCGGGAGAAATCCTGATTATCTAAGTTGAGAACCACTGTCAAATAACGATTTGTCACCAGTCTGGTGCTATTTATTCGTGCGCAATAGGTTTGTTGGTAAAGAGATAATCTTTTAGTTCCTTGTCAAATGCCGGGTCACACCGGCGTATCCATTCCAGCAGCATCGCCGCGTGTTCTTTTTCTTCATCCCGGTTGTGCGCCAGTATCGCTTTCAGTTCTTTATCCTTACAGGCATTCACTCGCTGATTGTAGAGATCGACTGCTTCTAACTCTTCACGCAGAGAAATAATTGCCCGGTGCATGTCTCGGGTTTCATCGCTCAGTTCTTGTGTAGGTTCAAAATAACCGTCATTTGCCATCAGTATCTTCCTTTTCGTTGGTGGTAACTGCCTGATCTCCGGTTTCAGCCTGTACAGGTTCAGGAGTTGGATGTTTGTCGCGTCGTGTGATTTTTCCAATCAGCACGAAAAAGAGCGGCACGAAAAATATGGCGAGGAAAGTTGCTGCCAGCATGCCGCCAAGTACAGTAGTGCCAATGGCGATACGGCTGGCAGCCCCTGCGCCGGATGAAATCGCAAGCGGGAATACCCCCATGATAAAGGCCATGGAAGTCATGATGATCGGACGGAAACGAACCCGGGCTGCCTCCAGAGCGGCTTCGGTCAGTGATGCGCCTTTGGCATACAGATCACTGGCGAACTCTACGATAAGAATAGCGTTTTTGGCGGATAGTCCAATCAGGGTAATTAACCCGACCTGAAAGTAAATATCATCAGTCAGTCCACGCGCCCAGATAGCCAGCAATGCTCCCAAGATACCGAAGGGCACGGCCAGAATGACGGCAAACGGTACAGACCAGCTTTCATACAGGGCAGCCAACACCAAAAATACCATGAGCAGGGCAAAGGAAAGTATCCATATTTTTTGTCCACTGGCTGCCATTTTTTCCTGATAGGTAATCCCGCTCCAGTCGATGGTGTAACCCTTGGGTGCCAGTACTTCATTGGCCACTTCCTGCAGCGCATCCAGAGCTTGCCCTGAGCTATAGCCTGGCGCTGCACTTCCCAGCACGAGTGCAGAGTTGAATCCGTTGAAATGGGTAACCGGATCCGGGCCGCTGTTGAACTCGGTTGTAACCACAGAATCAAGCGGTATCATTGTGCTGGTTGTTCCGGATTGGGCACGAACATAGATATTGCTGATATTGTCCGGGCTGGATCGATACTCAGGTGAGGCTTCAGTTTGTACCCGGTAGACACGGCCAAACTTGATAAAGTCATTCACATATAAATTGCCAAAATAAGCTTGCATCGTATCGAAAACATCGGATATGGGCACACCTAAGGCTTTGGCACGTTCGCGGTCGACATGAGCATACATCCTTGGGGCGCTGACACGGAAATTGGTACCGGCAATTCCGATAGCCGGGTGTTCCATGGCTTTGTTTACAAATGCCTGTGCTGTTTCGGCAAATTCTGAAAAGTCTCCTCCACTTGGGTCCTGCAATTGAATTGAAAAGCCACCCGTTGCGCCCAGTCCGCGGATTGAGGGTGCGTTAAAGGCGAGCACCAGTGCTTCAGGGATTTTTGCAAATTCACCAAAGGCATTGGCGATCAGGTTTTGAACCTGCTCATCGGCATTTTTGCGTGTATCCCAGTGATGCAACGGTACGAACATCGTGGCGTGATTCGGACCACGGCTGCTGAAAACAAAGTTCATGCCAGCCATTGCATCAGTTGAATGAACAGATGGAATGGACAGGAAATAACTCTCTATTTTTTCAAGAACCTTTTGGGTGCGGGAAATGGAAGCGCCATCCGGAAGTTGTACTACCGTAATGAAATAACCCTGATCTTCTTCCGGAAGAAAACCTCCTGGCACTGTTTTGAATAAACCGATGGCAAAAAATATTACCATTAAAAAAATGAGGATTGATAATGCCGATCTTTTTATGATTGTACCGGCCATGCTGACGTAGCGAGTCTGTGCCCAATCAAACGTTCGGTTGAAAGTTTTCCATAGTTTGTTAGGAGAATCGTGGCCGGGTTTGAGTACCAGGGCACACAAAGCAGGACTGAGTGTCAGTGCGACAAATCCGGAAATCATGACTGACAATGCAATGGTTACAGCAAATTGTTTGTACAGTTCACCAGTAATGCCTCCCAGAAATGCGACCGGTAAAAATACCGAAGCGAGTACCAGAATGATAGCAATCAGTGCTCCGAATAATTCCTGCATGGCTTTTATTGCGGCATTTTTAGGCGTGAGGCCCTCGGCTATATGGCGCTCGACGTTTTCTACCACGACAATCGCATCATCCACCACGATACCGATGGAAAGCACCATACCAAACAGGGTAAGTGTGTTTATCGAAAACCCCAGCGCTTCCATTCCCATGAATGTACCGATGAGAGAAATGGGTGCCGCGATAGCCGGGATCAGTGTGGCGCGCCAGCTTTGTAAAAAAATGAAAACAACCAGCACAACCAGCAACAAGGCCTCTGCTAGGGTTTTTACAACCTCCTGAATGGAAACCTCAATAAAGGTGGTGGTGTCGTAAGGAACATCATAGGACGCACCAGCCGGGAAATCTTTAGCAAGCTTGTCCATTTCGTTGCGGATGCGCTGTGCTGTTTCAAGTGCGTTGGCGCCAGGTGAAAGATAAGTCAGCAGAAAAGTATTGGGCCGTCCGTTCCAACGTGCCTGCAGATCATAGGATTGTGCACCCAGCTCTACTCGTGAGACATCTTTCAGTCGTACCATGGAACCATCCGGATAAGCCCGGATGATCATTTCTTCAAATTCTTTTACCTCACTCATCCGTCCTTTAGTCATAACGGGAATGGTGAGCTCGGTTTCATTGACCATGGGTTCGCGGCCGATTCGCCCGGCAGGAAAATCCCGATTCTGCTCACGGACAGCAGCGACGATATCACTCGGTGTGAAATTGAGTTGCGCCATCCGGACGGGATCAAGAATGAGCCGCATGGAATAATTCTGACCGCCAAAGATTGAAGCATCCCCAACACCGGGAAGGCGTTTTATATTATCGAGTACCCTGAGCAGGGCATAATTCGACAGAAAAATGGTGTCGTGAGAAGGATCAGTAGAGCTCAACGCAACGACTAGCAGTAGATCGGGTGAAGTCTTCTTGACGGTTATCCCCTGCCGGATAACTTCATCGGGCAGTTGTGGTTCGGCCAGTTTCTGCCGGTTCTGGGTTTGTACTTGTGCGATATCGATATCTGTTCCGATTTCGAACGTGAGCCTCATTGTCATGTGGCCATCGTTTGTACTGGTGGATTCGTAATACAGAAGATTATCGATACCGGGAAGCTGTACTTCTATCGGGCGTGCAACGGCTTCCGCTACCACATCTGCACTGGCACCGGGATAATCCGCATCAATTTGCACGACGGGCGGAGTAATTTCTGGAAACTGAGCAATCGGGAGATTTTTCAGTGAAACCAGACCAACAATGACGATGATGATGGATAGTACTGATGCAAAAATCGGTCGTTCAATAAAAAAACGGGAATTCATGGCACGCCTTACGCGGTTTATTCTTGATGATTGCTTTAGGAAGTCTGGCTTTCTTCTTGCTGGTAGGGAACAGGATTTACCTGAACGCCTGGATGGATTCTGTGAATTCCTTCCACGACGACCTGTTCTCCTGCTTGCAGGCCGCTTTCAATCAGCCATTCATTGCCTTGCCATGCGCTGGCCTGTACCGGGCGGAGTTCAGCTTTTCCTTCATTGATGACATAGACGAAAGAGCCGCTTGGCTGTTGCTGCACGGCGCGCTGGGGAATCAGAATTGCTCCTGTTCTGCTGTAACCTTTGATACGAACCTTAACAAACTGGCCCGGGTAAAGGTGAGCTTCCCCGGGAGCATTTTTGCCAGCCGGGTTGGAAAATACAAATCGTCCCAGCAGCATACCAGTTTCAGGCCGTATCACGATATCTTCAAAATCCAGCAATCCTTCCTCCGGATAGATGCTGCCATCGGAGAAAGTCATTACACCACTCAGCTGAAAAATACTTTCAGGTCTTTCAAGTTTGTGTTCAGATAGTTCGCGGCGCAGGCGCAGCAAATAACTTTCTGGAATATTTACATTGACATACATGGGATCCAGCTGATCGATAGTAGTCAACAAATTAGTTTGAGCTTCGACCAGGCGCCCTTCATAAAATTGACTGCGGTTGATTCGACCTTCCACCGGCGCAGTGATGAGTGTGTTGTCCAGATCGAACTTAGCCTTGATCATCACATTCTGTGCTGCTTCCAGTGCCGCTCTTGCACTGCGCACTTCTACCACGGCGTCATCGACCTCTTTTTTACTGACTGCTTTTTGTTTGAGCAGTGGTTGTACCCGCGCCAGATCCTTGTTGGCCTGATCCAGCCGTGCCCGTGCCTGAGTTACCATTGCCCTGCTGTTCTTGTAGACTGCATTGAAGGGTACCGGGTCGATGAGGTACAGCTTGTCACCCTTTTTAATATTCCGACCTTCCGTAAAGAATATTTTTTTGATGATTCCGTTTACCTGTGAGCGGATTTCAACAGGTCGGAAAGATTCAGTCTGCCCGATGAATTCCGGTTCCTCCACAATCGTGCGAGTCGTGACGGTAGTTACGTATACCTGAGGTACCGGAGGTTGTGAATCAGTAGATGATTGCATTGAGCAACCAGCCAGAAAAGCGATGAGCAGCACCCCTGTTCTGATGTCTGTTATGGTGCGGCCGGTCTGCATGATTGATTGACGAAGCGTTTGATACATGACGTTATTCCCGGTAATTCGGTAAGGAAAATGATCAAAAATATTTATGATTGATGAAACCGGTTTGCCGGTAGCAGTGTGCCGGATAGATTGTTCATTTCAGCCATTGTGCAGCGGGCCGGTAGATACTGGCAGGGGCGCATTAGGACCTTCGGCCAGCCAGCCACCGCCCAGTGCCTTGTAAAGCTGGACGATGGAGATCAGATGCAGACGACGGGTGGCCGTAAGAGCAGACTCAGCATCAAATAATGTGCGTTTTGCAAGCAATACGTCAACGTAGCTGGTGATTCCACCCTGGTAACGCAGTTCTGCTGTTTGTAAAGCCGAAGCCAGCGCCTCTACCTGTGCCTGCTGGGCTTTGTACTGTTCATTTGCCGTCCGGATGGCAGCAAGCGAATCTTCAACTTCTTTGAATGCCACCAGGATGGTCTGTTCATATTTTGCCAGCGCCTGTCGTGCTTTTGCTTCTGCAGCTCGTTGCTCAAAACCGAGAGATTGAGAATTCAGCAATGGTGCTGCCAGTCCGAATCCACCGACACCGAATTCACTGCCGGAATCCAACAGACCAGATAATGCCGGGCTGGACAGTCCCAGAAAACCTGTGAGTGATATTCTTGGAAACCGTGCTGCTTTAGCTGCTCCGATCCGGGCGGTAGCTGCCTTCAATGTCTGCTCCGCCTGCAGAATATCGGGGCGTCGCTGTAACAGTTCGGAAGGTAGGCCGGCAGGTATTTCGGGTGGTATAAGTTGCTCGTTTAGTGATTGCTTCCGCAAGACTGAAGTAGGATTTTTTCCCGTCAGCACACTGAGTTCGTTTTCTTTTTGAATGATTTGTCGCTCTAATTCAGCCACTTGCGCAGCAGCTCGGGCACGTTCAGCTTCGAACTGATCCAGATCGAGACGGGAAATCAGCCCTCCTTGTAATTGTGCTCTGGAGATTGCAATGGATTCATCCCATGAAGATAGTGCATGGTGGGCTATATCCAGCTGCATATCGAACTGTAAGAGATCGAAATAGGACTGTGCAACTGAGCTTACCAATGTCAGAACAACAGCACGACGATTCTCTTCCTGTGCCAGCAGATCCGCCCGGGCCGCTTCATTTGCACGGCGGAGCCTGCCCCAGATGTCCAACTCCCAGTTGAGGATGGTCTGCCCGAAATAATTGTAAGGTGTCGGAAATCCAGGACGGCTAAACCCTCCCATGGTACCAAGTGCCGGTGCGTTACCTTCGATATTTACATCAGGAATAAAATCCATATTGGAAATACGCAAGCGAGCCTGAAGTTCCTCAACACTGGCTGTCGTCTGTTTGAGATCCTTGTTTTCCTGCAGAGCCTGATCGATCAGCAATTGTAGCTTTTTATCCTTGAGCAGCTCCCACCAGGGGAGATTGGCGATGGATCGCCCTTCTGTTGGTGTCAGGCGGTAATTTTGTGCAACATCGACCTGAGGACGTGAGTAATCAGGTCCCATGGCACAGGAGGTCACCAGCAGACTCGAACATAACAGTAGAAGAAGAGATTGACGGTGCTCTGGTTTCGTCGGCAGAGATGCTCGGTATCTGGAATCAGAGACTTCAGCCGGATGGGTAAATATGGATGCGATCATTGCAAATAACTGATCAGAAAATTTCAAATACCGCGACATACCACTCCTTTTTTAATCTTGGAGATATAAAGTCCAGTTTGTACCATTTATATTTTCTGCATGTACTTTGCAGTAGATTCGGGCAGTTTTGCGGACTGGGGAATGCCATGAAATCATGGTCAGTGCCTTACGTAGACCGCAAACATGCAGATAGGTTCGTGGGCAAGGTAATTCTTGCTTTTCTCCCGTAACACGACCGGGATAAAACCAGATTTTTCCTGGAATCTGGTTTTACCCTAAATCAGTCTCGATAGAATGAAGAAATTAAGCTGGGAGTGTTTTAAAATCAGAATCCGTAACCAATGTTGAACAGGTAACGGGTATCAAATTTTTCCTTGCCTGGCGCCGGTTTGCTATAATAGTCTACCTGAATTTCGTTGACAAATTGAAATCCATACCAGAGTGGTACGCGAAAACCGGTACGCGTACGAACGAAAAGATCACTGGCCGCAAGTCCTTCATGTGTATGGAAAAGCTGTACAGCTCGATTCCATATCCATTGGTCATAGCGGGTAGACCAGCGACCAGCCACATTACTTCTGTCTTTTATCCGGTTGCATGCAGCAGGATCGACTGTAAGTTTCTTTTCACACTGATAGGGGTAGTCGTAAAAATCGACGTTTACATAATCAGGGCCTGCCTCAAATGATAGATTGAGATCACCTGTTGCGAAAATCTGGTAACCGGCACCAATACCAAATGCAGATCGTAATTTAATATCCTGGAGACGGTCATTGGTAAACAAGCCGTGGGCGTATCCATACCAGACATCAGTGAAGAAATGTGCATAGTCTCCATAAAGCTGGAAATTACGAGCGTTCAGTATGGTTTCCTTTTGACCGTTTGAATCCCGCGACTTACTGTCAGCATAGTTGAACTGCCCACCGAAGGAAACGCGATCATCTCTTCCTCTGACGACGAGGTCGGTATTCAGATTATAAGACTGGCGCTGTGTATTCCCAGAAAATAGTGCACCACCCGCATTGACCTGACCGGAAAAGAATTTTTTATTGATTTCAGCAATTTCGGATAAAGGAATCGGTTCGGACTGATAGACACCTTCTTTTTTGATCTTCAACGTATTATCCGGGGAAACTTCGGTCATACCCGTCATTTCTTCCTTGTTTTTAAGGGTCAACAATACAGGTTGAGTCGTGCTGAAACTTTCGATTGCACTCCACTTGACAGATATTTTGTCTGAATATTCAGTTTTTATTTCTAGAGTATTACCGGTCTTGTTGATGATTGTTCCGGTAATTCTGTCACCATTTTTAAGCAATATTTCATCAGCTCTTGCAGCCAGCGCCAAAGAAACCAGAAGCGTAAACAGCAAAACTGACAACTTCTTTTCCATTATGTTCTCTTTAATTTTTATGGGATATGAATCTGATCGAGGTAAGTATGTGAATCGGATGGCAGGGTTCTATCGTCGAGTCGAGAGAAAAATTTTCCCGGAGATGCTGTTTTCTGAATGAAACAGGCACACCCTCCGGGGATTGTCCGGGGAAAACAGATCGTGATTCGTTAAAATGATACCTGTTTATTTTTCAGTGTTGTCCGGATTGTCTGCAGTTATTTCTGTGCTGATACTGGCTGCTTTCATACTGAGTCGCAGCCGGCCTTTTTCATCTGCTTCCAGTACTTTGACACGAACGGTCTGTCCTTCTTTGAGATGGTCAGCAACATTTTCGACCCGTTCATTGGCAATCTGGGAAATATGGAGCAATCCATCTTTCCCCGGAAGAACGCTGACAATGGCGCCAAAATCAAGCAATTTGAGAACAGTTCCTTCGTAAATCCTTCCGACTTCGACATCTGCAGTGATATCTTCGATACGTTTTCTCGCTTGTTCTCCACCTTCACTGCTGACACAGGCAATCGTCACGGAACCATCATCGGAAATATCGATGGTCGTTCCGGTTTCTTCGGTTAGCGCACGAATCACTGCACCGCCTTTACCGATGACATCACGGATCTTTTCCGGGTTGATCTTGAATTTGATGATGCGCGGAGCATGGACCGAGATACTTTCTCTTGCAATTGGAAGAGATTGTTTCATGATTTCCAGAATATGCAGACGCCCTTCCTTTGCCTGGAGCAGAGCAACCTGCATGATTTCCTTCGTGATCCCCTGAATTTTTATATCCATTTGCAGGGCAGTGATGCCGTGTTCGGTACCCGCCACCTTGAAATCCATATCACCCAGGTGATCTTCGTCGCCGAGAATGTCGGTCAGCACGGCAAACCGGTTGCCTTCCTTGATCAATCCCATGGCGATGCCGGCTACATGTGCTTTCAGTGGAACACCTGCATCCATGAGTGAAAGACATCCACCACAGACAGATGCCATCGAGCTGGAGCCGTTTGATTCAGTCACTTCCGAGACCACGCGCATCGAATAACCGAATTCTTCCACTGGTGGTATCACTGCCAGCAGAGCACGCTTGGCCAGCCGTCCATGACCGATTTCACGCCGTTTGGGGGTTCCTACCCTTCCGGTTTCGCCCGTGGCGAAAGGAGGCATGTTGTAGTGAAGCATGAAACGTTCGGAATAATCTCCCTGGAGTGCGTCTATTTTTTGTTCATCGCGTGCTGTTCCCAGCGTGGTGATTGCAAGTGCTTGTGTTTCTCCCCGTGTGAACAGCGCAGAACCGTGAGTGCGCGGCAATACACCATGGCGAATAGTGATTGGCCGAACGGTGCGGGTGCCACGACCATCGATCCGGGATTCCCCATCAAGAATACTGTTACGTACTATTCTGGCTTCAAGCGCAAAACCAATTTCTCTGACTGCCTGTTCACTGGGGCCTTCCTCTGTACCCACTTTCAACTCGGTGAATACACGCTGCCAGATCTCATTGATTGCTTCGACTCTGGCTGATTTTTGTTTCAGCCGGAATGCATTGCGCAGATCAGCTTCAGCCAGTTGGGTAACTTTTTCGACCAGTGATAAATCCTGTTCTGCCGGCTGCCAATCCCAGGCAGTTACACCTGCTTCATCAGCCAGTTCATTGATCATGTCGATCACTTGCTGCATCTGATCATGCCCGTATGTCACAGCACCGAGCATGACATCTTCAGAAAGCTCATCGGCTTCCGATTCAACCATCAGCACCGCTTTCTGCGTGCCGGCTACCACAAGATTGAGTTGAGATTCCTTGAGCTGGGTAGTGGTCGGATTGAGAATATATTCATTATTGATATAACCCACCCGCGCTGCACCGACCGGACCATCGAAAGGGATACCCGAGAGTATCAGCGCTGCTGAGGTACCGATCATTGCAGGAATGTCAGCATCGATTTCAGTATCGGATGACAGCACCATGGCAACGACTTGTACTTCGTTATAAAAGCCATCGGGGAAAAGCGGGCGTATCGGTCGATCGATCAGCCGGGAGGTCAGTGTTTCCTTTTCGGAAGGGCGGCCTTCACGTTTGAAAAAACTTCCTGGAATACGGCCGGCAGAATAAAACTTCTCCTGGTAATCTACGGTGAGCGGGAAGAAATCCTGTCCGGGTTTGGTTTTTTTATCGCCTACTGCAGTCACCAGTACAACCGTATCATCCATGGAAACAATGACTGCACCATGTGCCTGTTTGGCAATTTCTCCGGTTTCAATGGTGAGTGTATGGCGTCCGTAGGTTATACTTTTTTTTATTGGCTTCAATTAATAATCCTTCTCTGGTCAAGTCATGCCCAAGGTAACTATAACTGCAAACTCGCATTCAGCTGCGGACAGCCGGAGTCATTCGGTTTTGCGTGAAGAGGCTCAACCGGGTATGTTGTTTTACAGCCTCGCAGTCATCTGCGATGATTGGTGGAAGGGGGTACGGTATATGCACTCCCCACAGGATATGTGTCCTATTTTCTCAAACCAAGTCGTTCGATCAGGGCGCGATAGCTGTCGTTGTTTTTTGATTTCAGATAGTCAAGCAGTTTGCGTCTGCGGCTGACCATGCGCAGCAAGCCACGACGGGAATGATGATCTTTGACATGTTGCTTGAAGTGATCGACCAGACTGTTGATTCGCGTCGTCAGAAGAGCCACCTGCACCTCTGGTGAGCCGGTATCTCCTGCTGCTCTCTGATAATCCCGCATGACCTGACTCTTTTGATCGGTTGTTACTGCCATTTACATTCTCCTGCTCGAAAATTAATCCATATATCCAACTAGCCGGCAATTTTACTCTTTAATAAAAGGCTTGCCAAATCAAATCAAGGTATTGTAACGGAGTCAGTTAATCTTTGCTGATTGCCTGATTACTCTATTCATTGAATAATTTGCATATGTGAATCAGCACGGGTGTTTTGCTCCTCCTGCCAGCTAGAAAAAATCAGGGATTTGGCCAGGTATCGATTCAATTTGAGGCGGGTATTTTCGAGAGATCATATCCGTGGCTTGTAATTTTCAATATACTCATCCTTTATCGTTTTCAGTACCAGGGATCTGCCGGATGGATCAGGATGGATCTTTGGCATATCTGCCGGTTAGTATGTCTCATGACTCAGATCTATTTCGATCATAACGCCACTACCAAAGTGGATGATGCAGTACTGGATAGGATGTTGCCGTATTTTCGTGAATATTATGGCAACGCATCCAGCAGTCATTCTGTTGGATTGGCAGCTCGCCGGGCAATCGATCGTGCACGTGAACAGGTGGCTCAGGCTGTGGGTGTCCAGCCTGCACAGGTTATTTTTACCAGTGGCGGTTCAGAGGCAAACAATCTGTTTATTCGGGGTGTGTCGGATAGTCTGAAACCTTCTGTGCTGGCTGTCAGTACGATCGAGCATCCTTGCATCATGCGTCCTGCACGGGGGCTGACAAGGAAAAATGGTGAAAAATGGCAACTGCATTATCTGGCGGTGGATGCTGCAGGACGGGTCAAGGTGAATGATGCTGTTGATGTACTTACCGCAACCAGGTCTGCCATGGTTTCAATGATGCTGGCGAATAATGAAACCGGTGTGATTCAGGAGGTTGCCCCGGTTGCTGAAGTTGCAAGAGCGCAGGGGGCCTGGATGCATACGGATGCTGTGCAGGCATTTGGTAAAATTCCGGTGAATTTTACTGAACTTGGTGTACATGCCCTGACGTTGTCTGCACACAAGATTTACGGACCCAAGGGGGCGGCAGCGCTGATCATCGATCCGCGCTTGCCAGTCAGGCCCCTTATCGATGGCGGAGGGCATGAGAACGGATTGCGCTCCGGCACCGAGAATGTTCCGGCCATCGTCGGATTTGGCGCTGCCTGTGAGCTCGCCATGTCGAGAATGGCAGAGTCGTCAGTGAAAACAGCAATGTTACGTGATCGACTTGAACATGGTCTGCTGGCAATGGGCGCTACGGTATTCGGATTGAATGCCCCCCGTTTGCCCAATACCTGTTATTTTGCGTTGCCGGATATCGAGGGCGATACACTGGTAGTCCGTCTGGATAAGAAGGGATTTTCGGTGGCCAGCGGAGCAGCCTGTTCCAGCGCAACACCGGGGAAAAGTCATGTGCTGGAAGCGATGAATGTACCGCCGATCGTGGCGAGATGTGCGGTGCGCGTAAGCCTGGGGATGGATAATACGATGGCGGAGGTCGATTCTTTTCTTGCGGCAGTGAAGCATATCACTGACGAATTGAAGAATATGAGCGCGCTATTCAATGTGTGAACACAAAAAGGAAATCGTAATTGAATGACTCGGGTATGAAAATAACTGAACGAGGGGACGATTTCCCCGCCAGGGCAATCATTTTGAGTGCAGGGCAGGGCAGACGGCTGTTACCCCTGACTGAAAATACACCCAAATGCCTGTTACCGGTAGCCGGTAAACCGGTCATCGCCTGGCAGATCGATGCATTACTGGCCAACGGCATCGAGGAGATTGTGATTGTGGCCGGTTTTCAGATCGGCAAGGTAGAGGCGTTGATTGCCGAGCGCTACCATGATCGTTCAAATATCCGGGTTTTGTTCAATCCCTTTTATGAGGTGGCGGATAATCTGGCCAGTTGCTGGATTGCGCGAAACGAAATGCATACCGGTTTTCTGTTACTCAACGGAGATACATTGCTGGGAGATGATCTGTTGCCAGGCTTGTTACACACACAAACAGCGCCGATCAACCTGTGTATCGACTTCAAAGCAGAATTCGATGACGATGATATGAAAGTGCAGCTCGGTCCGCAAAATCAGGTCAGGCAGGTCAGCAAGAAGTTGTCTGCCGGGGAAATGGATGCAGAATCGATTGGCCTGATTCGTTTCAGTAAGGAAGGTGCCCGACTTTTTCGTGAAGCAGTGGAGCAGGCATTGCGTGAACCGGAAAAACTCGGATCGTGGTATCTGGCGATCATCAGTGCGCTGGCCAGGCAGGGTGTGGTAAACGGTTACTCGGTTGCCGGAAGCCGCTGGTGTGAAATCGACTTCATTCAGGATTTGCAGAAAGCAGAAAAATATTTTGCCTGCAAGGAAACGGATGCTGCAGATCAACCCCGGTCTGATCAATTGTTACGCGTACCTGGCTGATCTGAAGGAAAGACGATGAGCGTGGAGATATTCAATGGCACCATGCAGAAATTTGGTGCACCTGATACGGTTATCTGCCAGTTTCAGTACTGGAGCGTGCTGTTACGCCCGGCACAGCTTACCTTGGGTGCTCTGGTCCTGGTCGCGCATGAACCGGTACAAAGTTTTTCTGCATTGAGTAGCACCAGTTTTGCAGAATTGCAGATTGTGACCGGCAAGATCGACACTGCTTTAAAAAAGGCTTTTCAGTACGACAAATTGAATTACCTGATGCTGATGATGGTCGATCCCGATGTCCATTTTCATGTCATTCCCCGTTATGCACAGGCCAGAGAATTTGCCGGCAAAACCTTTCTTGATGCCGGTTGGCCGGGCGTACCCGATTTCAGCAGAATCAATGAAACCGATAAAGAAATGAACCAGCAGATCATCGAGCATCTGATCTCCTGCTGGGAATGTTCCTGAAAAATGTATTGCCATGGCTGATAACACGACACAGGCCAATTTCCCCTTGTACGAAGCACGTGCACTGGTGCGTGATCTGATGACACCCGACCCCAGAATTTACTGGCTGGATTTTCTGTTTCATATCGTACTGGGGTGGACAGCTTTTGCTGTCGCACTTCATACATCCTGGCTTTCCATCTGGCAGATATTGTCTTATTGCGTGGCTGTGTTTGCTTTTTATCGTGCTGCGATTTTCATTCATGAACTTGCCCATCTCGAACGTGGAACGTTCAAATTGTTCCGGCTGGTATGGAACCTGACTTGTGGCATTCCCTTCATGATCCCGTCTTTCACCTATGATGGTGTCCATTACGACCATCATAAACCCGGGATTTACGGCACCGGCAAGGATGGAGAATATCTTCCCTTTGCCACGCAGCATCCATCAGGATTGGTAGGGTACGTGCTGCTTTCGCTCATTCTGCCGCTGCTGCTGGTAGTGCGGTTTTTATTGCTGACGCCGATTTCGTATCTGATTCCACCATTGCGGAAAATCGTTTGGGAACGAGCTTCTTCGTTGACGATCAACCCTGCTTATATTCGCCAGGCGGATGCTGTTCGTAATGATCATGATTGGCGGCTACAGGAATGGGCGGCGTTTTTATTTGCGGCAATTGTCATAAGTAGTGTAATGCTGGGAAAGTTGCCCTGGCAGGTATTGCTGCTCTGGTACGCCGTTGCCGTTGCCATTTTCATTATGAACTCATTGCGTACTCTGGCTGCGCATGCTTACCGTCATGAGGGTGATCACAGTCTTACTCTGGTCGAACAATATCTTGATTCCGTCAATATTCCCGGTAATTTTTTGACTGCATTATGGGCACCTGTCGGGCTGCGTTACCATGCCACACATCATCTTTTCATGAGCCTGCCATATCATAATCTTGGTAAGGCGCATAGACGGCTTGTGCAGGAATTGGGCGGGAATGATCTGATCATGCAAACACGCCGAAATGGATTAGGGCATGCGCTGAAGCAAATCTGGCAGGAATCCGCTGCAGCAGCTGCAAATAAAAATAATACGCAGAGCTGATGTTTACCGCTTTATCTTCCTTGCTTCAGAAAGGTTGCAATCGTTTGTGAACGAAATACAGGAACCAATCCGGCTGGTATTACTTCGCCATGGGCAAAGTATCTGGAATCAGGACAGGCATTTTACGGGCTGGGGTGATATCGTACTTAGCCCGCAGGGTGAACAGGAAGCCCTGAGAGCGGGCCATCTGCTCAAGCAGGCAGGTTTTACTTTTGATGCCTGCTTTTGTTCAGAATTGCAGCGTGCCAGCGATACACTCGCTATAGTGCAGTCAGTCATGGGTTTGAATCATCTCTCGACATACCGGACCTGGCGACTGAATGAACGTCATTATGGTGCATTGGAGGGGATGCGCCCCTGGGCTGCTATCCGGAAATTCGGTATCTGGTCGACAATGAAAAGCCAGATCCGTTTTGATGCAGCGCCTCCACTGCTGATGCCGGATGACCCGCGTGCACCGGTAAATCAGCCACGTTATGCGGCAGTCGATCGCACTCAACTTCCCTTGGCAGAAAGTATGCAGCAGACATTGGAGCGAGTGCGGCCGCTATGGCAGGAAACCATTCTTCCTGAAATAAGGCAGGGGAAACGTTTGCTGATCGTCTCGCACCAGAATCTTTTAAAAACGCTGGTTATGCAGCTTGAAGGGCTGACAGGCGCACAGATCATGCGCCTGTCGATTACTACTGGCCATCCGCTTTGTTATGAGCTCGATCACTCACTTGTACCGGTGAAGCGCTACTACTTGTGAGACTGGTTGAGGCGATCATTTACCGAGTATTTCCAGAGCAGAAAAGCGATTACTTGTCGTCCCGGTTGGTTTGGCTGGTAATACCGGATAACACCCCGGTGGAAATCTTGTACAGAAGGTCTGCGGTCGTTTGTGTGAGCTTTACACCTGCCTCGAATTGCGCGCGACCGGTTGAAGCCATTTGATGAGCGAAAACAGCCAGCGTATCTTTGAGTTGCATCCCTACTGCGGTACCGTTGTGTTGTGCGTGGGACAACATATCCCGCAATGTTTCGGCAATCAGACCCTGCGCAGCAGTCGCTGTGTGCTTCAACGTATCCAGAAATACGCTTTCCAGGTCTTTGAGATCTGCCTGGGCTTTGGTCAGTTCACTATCAGAGAACTGTTTCGCCTTGCTTGCTGCTTCTTCCAGAGCCAGTTTGGAAGCCCCGGCCAGTTGAGCAAAAGCAGTATCCAGTCCGACAACTGCCTGGGTGATTTGTGACTGAGCGGCGTGAGACTGCTCGGCAGCGTGTGTCATTTTCTGCTGGGCACCTTCTTGCACACCCTTCATGACTGCAGTTGCTATCTGTTTCAGAGATTCGATATCCAACCCATTGGAATGCATCGCCTTGAGCGTAAGATTTCTGATGGCATTCTCAATATCACCACCGTGTGCAATTGCCTCCCTGACTTCTTCTGTGAGCCGGGCAACATCCTTTTCCGGCTGAGCCGTACTGTGATTGTCGTTTTGCATCAGAACCCTCCTTTTCTAGTGTTAATACAGGCAAATATAGTGTGCATTATAGGCCGATCCGTTCAATGCCACCCATATAAGCCCGCAAAATCTCCGGAATGGTGATACTGCCATCTTCATTCTGATAATTTTCCAGAATGGCCACCAGTGTCCGCCCGACTGCCAGCCCGGAGCCATTGAGTGTATGCAGCAGCTCAGGTTTCTCCTGCCCCTTGCGGAAGCGTGCCTGCATGCGCCGCGCCTGGAATGCTTCACAATTACTGCATGACGAGATTTCCCGGTAGGCTTGCTGCGCAGGCAGCCATACTTCGATATCGTAAGTCTTGGCAGCAGAGAATCCCATGTCACCGGTACACAGCAGCATGACACGGTAAGGCAGCTCCAGCTTCTGGAGAATCTTTTCGGCATGGCCTACCAGTGATTCCAACGCTTCATGGGATTTTTCCGGATGAGTGATTTGTACGAGCTCGACCTTATCAAACTGGTGCTGGCGGATCAGTCCGCGGGTATCTCGGCCGTAACTCCCTGCCTCGGAACGAAAACAGGGCGTATGCGCGACAAATTGAAGCGGGAGATTTTCAAGTGGAACGATCGTGTTTCGTACAATGTTGGTAAGAGGGACTTCGGCAGTCGGGATGAGATGCAGACCTGCCGGACCCGTTTTATCCGGGTTGTCTGCCTCTTCCTGAGCGCCGGACCGGACAGCGAAAAGATCCTGTTCAAATTTTGGCAGCTGTCCCGTACCCCGCAAACAGTCTGCATTGACCAGGTAAGGTACATAGATTTCGTTGTAGCCATTTTCCTGTGTGTGTGTGTCGAGCATGAATTGCGCCAGAGCACGATGAAGTCGCGCCAGTCCGCCTTTCAGCAGACTGAAGCGCGCACCACTCAGCTTTGCGGCTGTTTCAAAGTCGATCAGCTTGAGGTGTTCACCAATGCTGGCATGATCCTGTACCGGAAAATCAAACGTTTTCGGGGTCCCCCAACGCCGCATTTCCAGATTATCGTTTTCATCCTTGCCTGCTGGAACACTGTCGTGTGGCAGATTGGGAATTTCCAGCAATAGCTGTTGCAATCGGGTCTGAACGGCTTCGAGCTGATTTTCTGCCTGTTTGAGTTCATCGCCCATATTGGCCACTTCGGCCATGATCAGACTGACATCTTCACCCCGTTGCCTGGCAATTCCAATTTGTTTGGAGGCTGAATTACGTTTTGCCTGCAATGTCTGGGTCAGGGTTTGGACAGATTTACGCTGGCTTTCCAGGGATTCGAAATCCGCTACGGGAAAGTCGTAACCTCTTTGCGCAAGGCGGGTAATGATGTTTTGCAGATTGCTGCGTAATTGTTGGATATCTAGCATGTGTAAACGGGCTCCACGAATCAACGACTGGCGGGCTATCCAACCAGGTTGATATAAAGTGTCTGCTTATTCAGGAAAATCATTCCGGGAGTCTCGATCAGCGAGTAGTGCAATCGAGCAGAACGGCAAATATTAGCACTGCAATGGCTCTTCCGGATTGGAAATAGATGTTTGCGGACTTTTTCTGGCCTGAAAAACGGGTATCGTCGAGCAGATCAATCTTCAAAACTGCAGAGCGAAAACAGTCGATGACCTTGCTGACGCAGTCGCCTGCTTCCACCGATATCAGGCAAATCGATCACGAAACAGCATTCAATCACTTCTCCACCTGCCTCCTGAACCAGCTTGATTGCAGCTTCCATCGTTCCACCTGTTGCAATCAGATCATCGATCAGTAATACGCGATCCCCTTTATCGATCGCATCCACGTGAATCTCGACTTTGTCATAACCGTATTCCAGCTGATAATCGCAGCCAATGGTTTCGGCCGGTAATTTACCTTGTTTGCGAACAGGAACGAATCCGGCGCTCAGTGCATACGCAACCGGTGCAGCAATGATGAATCCACGTGATTCAATGCCGACGACTTTATCGATCTTTTCGGTTTGATAGCGTTGAACGATTCCGTCGATGGTCGAGCGCAGTCCAGCCGGATCTTTCAGGAGTGTGGTGATATCCCGGAACATGATGCCTTCATGGGGGTAATGCGGGATGGTACGGATACGTGATTTGATTGACATATAAAGAAGGGCGGCAAGCTGAATCGGGATGGGATCAGTCAGGATGGGTGTGTGACTGGATTTGATTGGTTTTCAACCTGACTGCTTTGTCAGACGTTGTCAGAACGGTGATACAGGCCAATCAGCTCAGTCCGGGCAATGATATGTCCTTGCATGGCCTTTTCCAGAATCGCTTTGGTTGGCTGATTCAAATCAGGCAACAAGGTATCCAGTGCGTACAGTTTATGAAAATAGCGATGGGTTCCGATGGGTGGACAGGGTCCGCCATAGCCGGTTCGTTCCCAGTCATTTACACCTTCGAGCGTGCCTGAGGGTAATTCAGCAACGGTTACTCGTTCTGGTAATTTGCGAGTGGCAGGCGGGATATTGTAAAGAATCCAGTGTACCCACGTCATCTTGGGTGCCTGCGGATCGGGAGCATCCGGGTCATCCACGATCAACACCAGACTTTTGGTATTTTCCGGCACCCCGGTCCAAGCGAGTTCCGGTGAAAAATCCTTACCATCACAGGTATGGCACACCGGAATCAAACCCTGGTGGGAAAAAGATGGAGATGTCAAACTGAGAGCCATGATTCTCTTTCTATGCCAGATAAAAAACTGTCATCAACCCACATTTTATCGTGCAGCTGATGCCGCTGTTCTTTTGAGATATTAGATGAATGAAGCATGCAGGCTGATTTGTTGACCATTATTGCATGCTTCGATACGGCAGGATTTAAGCGTTTGCAGCTTTTTTCGAGCGCATGAAAATGAAAGTACCTACTCCGCCTACGACGGCAAGTAAAATCATTTCCAGCATGCCAAAATTGGATCCATGGTCGTGACCACCACCGCCTCCGACATGCAACGGGATTTTGACTGCAGTTTTAACCTGGCCTGCACTGTCTTCCGTTTCGAGCTGAACCGTATATTGTCCGAGATGCTCCAGGTTGGTGGCAACGACGATAATGCCGGATGAATATTTCTCGGCAGGCATGTACAGCACTTCATGTGCTCCATGATCACTATTTTCGTGTCCTTCCATCAGGACTCTCACGGCAATGGGAACTTCACGTGTCTGGGAATCAGAAAGCTCGACCGTCATGTTGATTTTGCCAGCATCAGGAAGATGATTGCAGTACGAGTGCATAGGAGGGATATTCCCTTCAGGAACTTCATAGACACTGACTGTTACCGGGAAATCCCCTCCTTCAATTTTGCATCCGCCGGCATCATGATGTCCCTCATGTGCAAGCATTAGCTGGGCCGATGCAGGTGCCGACAATAAAAATATTGATAATGCGAGGCATAGCCCTGCAATGCCACTATTTCGAAGAACCTTGTTCATATTCTCTCCACTTTATAATCTTGAGTTCCAACGCTATTCAAATATATTTCTTTTTCAGCCAGTTTATTGATTTCAGCCTGATTCGTCCTCATCAACGATTACATGAGCCGCGGCTGGATTGTATAACAAAAAACGCGGCAAGCAGTATAACGATGTATTTCCATGACAGGTTTGTCACCTTCGTTCCTGCTGGCTCAACAGGCCATATTTTCTGCTATGCCTGATTAGGTATGTTTCCCCGGTACGGGGTTCCTTAGACGGGTTATCCGTCAATCGTAATACTGCAGGATATCCAGCGGATACCTTTTCCCGGCGTGATAATCTTCGATACATTGCATCACCAGAGGTGTGCGATGCATTGCCTGTTTTGCACGGATTTCATCGATGCTGAACCAGGCTGCCCGTACGATACCGGTATCCAGTTTTCTGTCAGGGTCAAAAGAAACAACCTGGCCGGAGAAGGTAAAGCGCAGGTAGGTGGTACCATTCGAAGCGCAAGTCCAATGATAAATACCGGTCAATACTTCAGGCAGAAAACTATGGCCGGTTTCTTCCAGTACCTCGCGGCTGCATGCCTGGATGATCGATTCACCAGGCTCCAGATGACCAGCCGGCTGGTTGAGTTTTATTGCAGTGCCTCTGGGAATTTCTTCTACTAATAGATATTTGTCATCCTGTTCAATGACAGCGGCAACGGTGACATTGGGCTTCCAGGTCATAGGCAGGTGTGTAAAGTAAATTGTTCAAAAAAACGGAAATCAGGATCGTATGAACCCGGGTATCCATCAGGGGTTCGCTTGTAATTTCAGCTTGTAAATCCTGTTTACCCATGCAACGATTACCTGTGATTACTTTTATTCAGGAACTAAAAATGGCAAGTGAAACCGGACGTATGAGTGTATCAGTGACACCAGAAAAACAACAAAAATTAGATGCTATTGCAAGCAGTTTGGATCGTTCCCGGAATTGGTCAACCTGGTCGTGTTTCTGGTACGCACGAGATAGTAATGAATGAGTTTCCATACATTCTCGTCTATCAGGTAACCAGTAAGGATATTCGCATCCTGGTTGTCATGCATACAGCCAGAAAATGGCCCCAAAATTTTAAACGTTCTCGCTAATATGTCGCGCATAGAATTTATCCCGAAAATTGGGATGATGCATTGAATCATTTCCAGCAATGGCTGGAGAATAATCCGAACGATGCGGGTTGTACCTCACCGCATCCTGCCGCGCACGCCACTTGCTGCTGATCTGGCATGATATTTTCTTCTCATGTAATCCTTGCCAGATCAACAGATAGGTAAACCTCAGTAACTATAGCGAACACTCGCTAGAAAATTGCGGGGTTCGCCGTAAAAGTTGCCAGCACTCGGATTAGTGAACCGCCCCGGGGCGATTCAGTCTGGATACGTTCGCGATTGTCGAACAGAGGGATGGTAAACTGATTTATGATTTGCCGAAGGTGTCGTATTGAATCCAGTCATGGCCATCGTTGTGCGGTGGGATTGACTGCCCCCCCCGATTATTCAGATATCCAATCCAAACAGGTCATATGCACATTTCTTTCATCATTCCGGCTTTCAACGAAGAGCAGCTGATCGAGCCGTGTCTGCGTTCGATTACCGATGCGGTGGCAGCCAATCGATCGTACGGTTATACCAGTGAGATCATCGTAGTGGATAACAACTCTACAGATGCAACCGCGCAACTGGCTAAACAGGCTGGGGCACAAGTCGTGTTCGAGCCGGTCAATCATATCGCACGAGCCAGAACTGCCGGTGCAGGCGCTGCTCGGGGAGACTGGCTGGTATTCATGGATGCGGATTGCTTGTTGAATGCCGGTCTGGTAGGAGATATTTTTGAGTTGATCAGGCAGGGCAGGCACATAGGTGCAGGCAGCACGCTTTATATGCCGGGCCAGCCCTGGTGGGCGGAAATGCTGCTGCGAATATGGACATTTCTGTCAGTCCAGCTCGGTTGGGCTGCGGGTGCACTGATAGTGTGTAATGCGGCAGCGTTCAGGGAAGTAGGCGGGTTTGATCTGACCCTTTACGCCGCGGAAGAAATTGATCTGAGCCAGAAACTGAAAAAATACGGGCGTAAGCGCAAACTCAAGTTTGCGATTCTAAATGCCCATCCGCTCGAAACTTCGTCGAGGAAGACGCAGTTGTATAGCGGATGGGAAATCGTTGGACAGTTTCTGCGCCTGGTGCTGTCCCCGCTCGGGACGTTACGCAACAAAAAGAAATTGCCGATGTGGTACGACGGCAGGCGCTGATCCTGTCATTCCGAGTGGAAAAGGCCGCATATTCTTACCGGCGCTGCCTGTTTCTGATCTTCTTTTGATCGAGATGAGTTCAGGGCTCGCAGGTGTCTGAAAATACGACCTCACTGAACCGTGCACCGGGTGTCAGAACCTGCAACCTGTCGAGCGAAATCAATTCGACCTGCTGCGACCCGGATTCGGTTTCAAGCAGCAAAAATTCCCGCTTCTCCGCATCGGTCAGAATATCCTTTGCCTTGCCTTCCACGGTTGACTGATCTTTCAGAATCAACCTGACCTGATAGCTGTACATACAGGCTACTTCGATGTAGTCGTGCAAATCGCAGG
This sequence comes from Nitrosomonas europaea, assembly GCF_900167395.1. Lineage (GTDB taxonomy): Bacteria > Pseudomonadota > Gammaproteobacteria > Burkholderiales > Nitrosomonadaceae > Nitrosomonas > Nitrosomonas europaea. The sequence goes on along the minus strand of NZ_FUWK01000037.1, from coordinate 1,761 downwards.
AAATCAGGGAATGAGCCATGTTGATATCCAAAAATAAAAAACACCCACCATTTTAACTGCATCTGCCAATCGGGCGGAAAGGTTTGATCGATGCAGGCAGTTTGTCGGAATTTTTTACATTCTCTGTTATTTGTCTGTTCATCATTGAAATTACAGATAATTTCTCCCGTTTTCCGGTTTGTTTATGAGAAAAAATACGTAATTTCACCCGGAAAATCTCAAAAAATTACTTGCAGCGTATCAGAAGCCGTCGATAATTTTTACATGACATGACATGACATGACATGACATGACATGACATGACATTGCTATAATTCCGTTATTTATTATTGTTATTCAATTACTTATGTGAATGGCATGAAAATTGCTTGGGTGATGTTGAGTGCTTAGCTGCTTTCTGTTGGTTGAGGTGCTCAGTGTTACATTTTTATCCTACTAAAGTAGATTTGATTTCTAACTGGAACAATAATAATAGGAATAATTATATGAAAGTAAGTCTTAATTTAATTACAACTTCGATGCTGATCGGATTACCAATGCTGGCACAAGCAGAGGTATTTACAATTCCTCAGAGTTCTCTCATACCCTCTACTACGCTCTGGACGGATGACCTTGGCATTTCTATAGGTAATACACTTGTAATGACTGGTGGAGGTAGCGCTGCAAATGTTGGTGATCCCACTGGGAGAAATGATGACGGTTTTAGCGGACCAATCAGTTTTGGGTTGGATTTCAGCGGTTTGACGCTTTTTGGCACAACATATTCGCAATTTTACGCAAATAACAATGGAAATATCAGTTTTGGCAATGGTATATCTGCATTTACTCCGATGGGCCTGCAAGGAGCAACACAACCGATAATATCGGCGTTTTTTGCTGACGTGGACACACGTAATGCTGCTAGTGGAGTGATGTCCTTCCAGACGCATACTACAGCTGCTGGTAGTGAAGTTATTATTACATGGCCAAGTGTGGGGTACTATAGTCAACAAGCTACTCCATTAAATACATTTCAGCTCGTTGTACGCGAAGATGATTACCTGATTCCTGATGGAGAGGGTCAAATTGGGTTCTTCTGGACTACGATGGGGTGGGAAGTTGGTAGTGCTAGTGGCGGTGGAAGTGGAGGCTTATGTTCAGGCATTGGTGGTATTGGAACAGGTTGTGTTCCGGCTGCCGTAGGTTTTGGTGATGGGCTTAATAATGGCTATGTACTTGAGGGTTCTACTCTGAATGGGATTGCTGGCGTATTACAAAACCATCGTTTATGGGTAAATCTTAGTGATGGTGGTGTTCCAGTAATTGATCCGGGTGCAGTTCCAGAGCCGGGTACTTTAGCACTCCTGAGTATTGGCCTTGCAGGTTTAGGTATTAAGCGTCGCTACAAAGCAAAAATAGCCTGATCATTTTTAGCGTTCAATAGATCAGTTGCACATAAACTAAACAATAATCTGTAGTAGTTCAGATTTGATCTGACAGCAGGTCTTGCCAAGAGGTGGGATTACCCGGTTTGATAGAGGTGCGAATCTTTATCAACCAAACGCGAAAGCGTAAAGGAGTAATCCCATGAGCAGTGTTCATCATAAAATCATTAAACACAAGATTGGCTTGCTTAATCTGGCAGCTGAGCTTGGCAATGTATCCCGTGCCTGTAAGGTGATGGGTTTTTCTCGCGATACTTTCTATCGCTATCAGGCAGCTGTGGAAACAGGAGGTGTTGAAGCTCTGATAGATGCAAACCGACGTAAGCCCAATATCAAG
>NZ_FUWK01000020.1 GCF_900167395.1 Nitrosomonas europaea | reverse complement strand
AATCATCCGCAGACCAACGGTATTTGCGAACGCTTTCACAAAACCATCTTGCAGGAGTTCTACCAGGTGACATTCCGGCGCAAGATTTACCAGTCCATTGAAGAGTTACAACACGATCTGGATGATTGGATGGCGTACTACAACAGTGTGCGGACTCACCAGGGAAAAATGTGCTGTGGACGCACCCCGATGCAAACTTTAATTGACGCAAAGGAGATATGGGACGATAAAATTACCGAATTGAATAACTGAATCTGATCTAACAGGCACTCGTCAAATCGGGTAACTGTCAGATCAGATCTCAACTACTACAGATGAGGGTAATACCGCCTTTGCAAACCCGGTAAGGATGAAGCAATCCATCAGATAAACGGGATTCCGGGAAATCGAATCCAATCAGACTCCGGCACCGCGATAAGCCGTTACCTGAATTTCAATTTTCATGCGCGGATCGGATAAACCGGCAGTCAGCATCATGGCAGATGGTCTGACATCACCCAGGTATTTGCGCATCACCGGCCAGCATTTCTCAAAATCTTCTGCCTGGGGGAATACATAAGTGACTCGCACTACTTCTTTCATGTTCGACCCTGCCTGATCGAGTGCTGCTTCGATATTCCTGAAGCATTGCTCCGCCTGTTCCAGCAAGTCATCGGAAATGGACATTTTGCTGTAATCGAAACCTGTCGTGCCGGATACCAGTACCCAGTTATCTACGACGACTGCACGCGAATAACCAATTTCTTTTTCAAAGGTTGAGCCCGAGCTGATGAGTTTACGTGTCATGAAATGATTTCTCCGTGCTGATTAAATGATTCGTACCTGTGATGCCGTGCAGCTATTCATTTAGGGTTTCTGTAAAACTTGCAGTATTCCGGATCTGTTTCAATGGAAACCAGTGTTACTCATCATTGGTGAGAACGTATCGTTATTTTCGTCCTGGTCAGGCTCGCAACCTGGTCCATGTATTTCTCTCGACGATACCATTTGCCTCGAGGCTGTTGGCTTTCTGGAATGTCATGACGGCAAGTTCGGTTGCTGCACCGAAGCTGCTGTCAATGGAAAGTGAAAATCCCTTGTTGATCAGTAATTCCTGCAGCTCGGCCACGCCAGCTCCGAATGATCCGCGATGCAGAATCATGGTGTTGCCACCTTCGTCTGCCGATATGACGAGCCCTTCGATTCTTGCTAATTCGGACTTGGCCTTGATCAGATAACCACGGCGATCTTCGAGCCCATTCAGGCCGCCATTAACGAGTCTGGTGGCGCTGATCAGGTCATCGCGATCTGCTGCCGAATTGATATTTCGCTTTTTCCAGTATTCACATGCTATTTTCAGCGCAGTGACCGGTTCTGCTGCCATCGCAGGGTTGTCTTCCAGAGGCAGACCAAGTATCTGGCCGATATCCCGATAGTTTGCACGACCGGTCAGCTGAATCAGTCCGCGTCCCTTATAACGCTTGCCATCTCCCGCTTGAGTATTGCCCAGATCCTGGCGGCCTTCGTATGCTGCCCCGGAGGCAAATTCTTCCGTGGTTCTGAAACCGGCACATTCATGAGTAACCTGCCCCATGAAATGAGCGATCCGCAATCTGGTATTGATTGCATAACCATCGAGCGTTGCAGAAAAAATGGCTGAAATTGCTCCAATGATCTGTTCCTGGGCAGCTTTCTTGTCACCAGAGAACTGTGGAGCAACTGCGAGTATGAAATTGCCATCGACTGGAATCATTTCGTTTCTCCAAGCCAGGACAGGTGCTTATTTGAGATTTGAGGAGCTGATTGACCGACTTCGCCAGAGTAATCCGGCTATCAGGCTGAATGCCAGAAATATCAGCAGTGACCAGTCGGGAATCGTCAATGACAGAAACTGCCAGGTGCCATCGGTGCAGTCGCCGTTGGCTTCAAACATATCCGGCCACCATCGGGCGAGAGGCAGTTCATTCAGAAAAGCTTCTTCCGGGCTGATGCCGCATTCGAATGCTTCAGGAAAACGTACCAGCCAGGCTTGCCGGCCGGCAACGATCGCACCTGCCAGTGAAAACAGGATGATCAGTCCGCAATAGATGCGTCTTCCCAATCGTTGTGGATGATGGATGAACGCGAATAATGCGGTAATGCCAACCAGCCAGTAGGCCATACGCTGGAAGATGCACAGCGGGCAGGGCAGCAATCCATCAGCCAGTTGCAGATAAAGTGCGTAGCTCACCAGTCCGGCACAGATAAGGGCAATCAGCAGAAAGATTATTCTCATGGTTCCTTATGTTATGGGCTGGTTTGTGCTTGATTCGCTTGACGGTTGTTTTTCTCTGCGCATACTACCGGCAACCAGTCGGTATTCAAGCAGACGGCATTCCAGCGCGCCGTTGAACAGTGGAGTTCGACGTGAAGGCGTGAGCCGGATGGATTTTGCCAGCAGCGGATCGGCAGTCAGCAGAAAAGCGCGCCAGCCGCTGAACCGCTGTTTCAGAACATCTCCCAATCGAGGATAAAATTCAGCAAGCATCTGATGATCTCCGATGCGTACACCATACGGCGGATTACTGACCAGTATACCGGTTTCAGCCGGAGCGGAAATTTCCAGGACATTCGCCTGTTTCAGCGTGACGCATTCGGCCAGTCCCGCTGCGGCAAGATTGTTGCGGGTATGGGCCAGTGCGCTGCCATACAGATCACTGCCATAAATGGATTGAAATGTACGCTCATGCTGACGTTCCGTTGCTGTCTGTTTGAGTTTTTTCCAGGAACGGGCATCGAACAGTTTCAACTGCTCGAATGCAAATTGCCGTCCGGAGCCGGGCGCAATCCGGCAGGCGATCTGGGCGGCTTCCAGCAGCAGTGTGCCGCTGCCGCACATCGGGTCGAGCAGGGGCGTACCGGGCTGCCAGCCGGTCAATGCCAGGATGCCGGCAGCCAGGTTCTCGCGCAGAGGCGCTTCGCCCTGAGTCTGGCGCAGGCCGCGTTTGAACAGCGCTTCACCGGAAGTATCGAGGTAAAGCGTGAATTCCTGCGCATTAAGAAAACCGTGGATGCGCATATCCGGTGCAACAGTGTCGATATCAGGCCGCTTACCGTGAATTGCCCGGAATTTGTCGCATACAGCATCCTTGATGCGGAGTGTCACAAAATCGAGACTGCGCAGTGGACACTTGATTGCAGCCAGGTTTACTTTTATCGATAACCGCGGTTCGAACCAGTCTTGCCAGGGCAGAGAATGGGTAAGGTCGTAGATATCGGCTTCACTGCGGTACTGATCTTTGGCGATTTGCCACAGAATACGGCTGGCGATGCGACTTTCGAGGTTGGCACGGTAACAGGTCTGCCAGTTTCCGTGGAAACCCACACCGCCGGGTGAAGCCTGGATGGATGTTGCATCCAGACGTTCAAGCTCCGCTGCCAGGACGGTTTCCAGCCCGCGCGGGCAGGGAGCGAAGAAACGCTCTGTCATTTCATGTGGAGAGATCACAAAGAAATCCGGAATACGAATTTCATGCGGATTTGTTTTTCCAGGTGGCCCAGGCAAACAGGAGCCAGCCTGCCATGTAGGATGTCCCTCCCAATGGGGCCACCATTCCCAGCCCGCGCCATCCGGTCAGGCTGACGACATACAGCGTGCCGGAGAACAGCACGATACCGGTCATCATCAGTATCCCGGAAAACTTCAATGCACGTGCCTGTGGAAGCCGATCCATCGCCAGTCCGACCAGTATCAGCCCGATGGCGTGGTAGAAGTGATATTGCACACCGATCTGGAAGGTGGTGAGGATGTCGGGGGCCAATATGGATTTCAGGCCATGTGACCCCAAGGCACCCAGCATGACACATAAAAATGCATTTACTGCGCCCAGCGCAAGAAAGATTCTGGACATCGTCGGTTGAACTCCCGGTTAAAGTGAGGGGTGAAAAGAATGAAGGAATCTCTGAAAAACTACCTGTGTTGCCATTTCTACGTTAAAAATCGGCTCAAAATACTCATTTATTACGTATAAACTCTGCTTTTTTGCCGATTTTTGCCCTGATCTGACTGCCTCGCCGACGTTTTTCAGGGGTTCCTGAAGGAAAACGGGCAGCTCGGATTCATTCGCCTGTTTCAGTGATATCCGCTTTGGCCCAGCCGCTGGCAAAAACCAGTCGCACATTGTCACCCGCCCGGGTTTGCCGGCTGTCATGCAGAATATCACCCCGGGCAGTATAGGCGATACTGTAACCGCGTGCCAGTACCGCTTTCGGGTCGAGGTGGATCAGGTGCTGCTGTTGCTGGCGCAGCTTGAATTGCAGATTTTCCAGCCGGTGTGCCATTGCGCGCTGCAGTCGTGCGGCCAGTTCCTGCTGATGCCTGATGCCGGCCTGGATATCGGGCTTTGCAGAGTGTATGCGTCGTCCGGTTTCTTCGATTCGCCATGTGCGGATTTCAACCTGCCGGTTCCAGGCATTTTGCAGACGGCCACGTAATTGCAACAAATGCATCTGCTGATGACGGATTCGTTCACCGGGATGAATCAGCCGATGGGCAAGCAGATCAGTGGCTTGCATGCGGCGTTCGATATGGCGTTCCATCGTCTGTTGCAGGCGATGCAGCCAGTACTGCAGGCGATGCAGAATTGCCTGTCTGTCAGGTGAAGCCAGTTGAGCAGCACCAGTAGGAGTTGGTGCACGAGCATCGGCCACAAAATCGGCAATGGTGAAGTCGGTTTCATGGCCGATACCGGTTACGATTGGAATCGGGCAGGCAGCAATGGCCCGTGCCACGATTTCTTCATTAAATGCCCATAAATCTTCGATCGACCCGCCTCCCCGACACAGGATCAGGACATCGCATTCGCCCCGTACTGCAGCAGTGTGCAGTGCGGTGGTAATTGCAGCAGCTGATCCTTCACCCTGCACTGGTGCAGGATAGATCACGACGGGAATGGAAGGTAAACGCAGTTGCAAGGTCGTCAGTACATCCCGTAATGCTGCGGTGTTGGGAGAGGTGATGATTCCGATTTGTCGCGGGAAACGGGGTAACGGTTGCTTGTACTCGGGGCTGAATAGTCCTTCCTGCTGTAGTCTGGCTTTGAGTCGCTCGAATGCCTCGAACAGTGCCCCCAACCCGGCACGGCGCAACTGCTCGACAGTCAGTTGAAATTCTCCACGCGCTTCATACAGTGTAACCAGTGCCTGGGCTTCAACCTGCATACCCTCCTGCGGTATCCAGTCCAGATACAGATTTTTATGGCGGAACATGACGCAGCGCACCTGTGCACTGTCATCCTTGAGTGAAAAATACCAGTGCCCGGATGGATAGCGTTTCAGGTTGGAAATTTCCCCGCTTACCCATAACAGTGGAAAAGTCTGTTCAAGTATTACACGAGCATTACGGTTTAATTCACTGACACGCCACAGGATTTTTTTCGGCTCGGGCAAGAGATTGTGATCGGTCATATCATTCCATAATCATCCACAATGACATCTGATTATTCTGGTATGCATAAAAAAGTCTGTATGATAACAATAGTTTAAAATAAGTCATTGTTCTCATTAATTTTATTTGGCCTAAAAATTAGGCAGTTCAAAAAACTTCATGTATGCAATGATACTTATCAGCCTTATTCAGGATTTATTCACATAGTTATCCACAGGAATTGTGTATAACCTTTTGTGATGCTTGTTGAGCAAAGCAGGCGGGTGTTGCAGAATATAATATCGTGACTTCATTACAATCAAGGGGATCAGTTCGTGTTTTCAATCATTCAGGCGGCAGGGTGGCCAATATGGCCGATCATACTGGCTTCTGTCCTGGCAGTGGGCATTATCGGTGAACGTTTGTGGAGTCTGCGTCGATCAAAAGTTTCTCCGCGGGACCTGTTGCCAAGGGTGCTTCAGGAATATCGCCGCTCTGGCGTACATACCGATACGCTGACGCGTTTACAGGAACACTCTCCACTCGGACAGGTTCTGGTGGCAGGGCTGAAAAATATCGACAGTCCGCGTGAGGCCATGAAAGAATCGATCGAGGAAGCCGGGCGAGTGGCAGCACATGAGCTGGAGCGCTACCTTACCACGTTAGGGACGATTGCCTCGCTCAGTCCGCTGATGGGGTTGTTCGGCACCCTGATCGGCATGATCGAAATTTTTGGATCGGGCACGCCGACCGGCGGTAACCCGATACAACTTGCTCATGGAATTTCAGTTGCTCTGTATAATGCCGCGTTTGGCATTCTGGTAGCTATTCCCAGCATTGTTTTTTACCGGTATTTCCGTGCCAAAGTCGATGAGCTGGTGCTGGAAATGGAGCTGCAGGCGCTTAAACTGGTTGAAGTGGTACACGGTGAACGGCGTATCTGATCGTATTTGAATGATTGTCCAGGTAATGACGAGTAGAGATCTTTTCAGGAGTTTTTTTGGCTGAATCCATGCCGGCCAGCCGGGGTTGCTCCCTGGTGACCGGTGGTGGTGGATTTATCGGTACCCATCTCGTGCGGTTGCTGCTGGAGCAGGGGGAGCGGGTAAGAGTGCTCGAACTGGATGATGTACCCGTTCTGGATGGAGCCGAGGTCATTCGTGGTTCGGTTGCGGATGAAGCAGTGGTACACCGGGCAGTGAAAGGTGTCCGCAGGGTTTATCATCTGGCCGCCCATACTGACTTATGGGCACCCGATAAACGGATATTCCGGCAGATCAATTACGAAAGTACTCGTACCGTGTTGCGTGAGGCGATGTATGCGGATGTCGAGGTAGTAGTGCATACCTCGACAGAAGCCATACTGACCGGGCGGGGTGATCCGGACCAATCAGATCGCACACTGTCATCTTCATCCCGCAAAAGGAAAACTTTGGGGCCGTATTGCCAGGCCAAGCTGATGGCGGAACAGGCTGCACTGGAAGCTTCCAGAAATGGTTTGTCAGTCGTCGTTGTCTCACCAACGTTGCCGGTGGGTCCGGGAGATCGGCATATTACTCCGCCTACGCGTATGATCGTGGATTTCCTGAACCGCAAAATTCCTGCTTATCTCGATTGTCGTTTGAATCTGGTCGACGTCCGGGACGTGGCAGAAGGGCATATCCTGGCTGCTCAGCGAGGACGTTCCGGAGAACGCTACCTGCTTGGTCATGAGAACATAATGTTGAGCCGGTTGCTACTCATGCTTAAGGAAATCACCGGTGTGGTGATGCCTGAACATAAGATTCCGTACTGGTTGGCTCTGGTGGTGGGGATATTGCAGGAGTTCGTGGCTGATCATGTGACACACAAAGCTCCCATGGCACCACTGACGGGGGTGCGTCTGGCCGGGCGAGGGAATGATTTTGACAGTGACAAGGCCGTGCGTGAACTCGGCTTCAGGCAAACCCCGATTCGGCAGGCGCTGATCGATGAAATTATCTGGCTGGTCGAGACGGGGCATATCAATCTGCCTGTTCATTCATTCAGGAAACATTTTGGATCTACAGAAAAGAAATAGCACCGATCTAGTCAGTGGCAGCGGTCAGCCTGCATCTGCAGGGTTCTGTTACTTGCGTAACCTTCTCCTGTGTCTGGTGTTGATCTGCACGAGCTGTGGCTCGATCCCCAGAGAAGGACATCAGGAGGGAGTGTATGATCCGTATGAAACGTTTAACCGTAAATCTTACCGTTTTACCGATGCAATCGATCGCAGGTTGCTCGAACCGATTGCTGATGTGTACTTGAAGTATGTTCCGGAAGCGATACAGCGTCCTGTCAGTAATTTTTACCGCAATCTGTCTTATCCCAGTGTGGTGCTGAACAGTTTCCTGCAGGGAAAAATACATCAGGGATTTTCGGACACGATGCGTTTTGTGATCAATACCACGATCGGTGTCGGAGGGCTTGCCGATATGGCCGGGCACATGGGATTTCCGGAGCATAATGAGGATTTTGGACAGACGCTGGCAGTATGGGGAATGAACAGCGGATCATATCTGTTCATTCCAATCTATGGTCCGAGTACTTCCCGCGATGTAGCGGATCTGCCAGTCAGTGTGTTTACGGATGGACTGTACTACCTGGCTTATGTACTGAGCGGGCCGGTGATCATTCCACTGGCCGTTCTGCGCATCGTCGACAAGAGGGCCGGTCTCTCGGGACCGATGAAAGTGCGTGATGAATCGGCATTGGATCCTTATCTGTTCGTGCGTGAAGGTTATATGCAACAGCGCGAATACCTGATTCACGATGGCAATTTGCCTGCCAGCCATTACGATGATTTGCTGATCGATGATTCCGGCTTAATAGCAGATCCTGAAAAAACAGATTCGGCACCTTGAGTGTTGTAATTTTGTCATATAGTTTTCTCAAAAAATACAATTCCTTAGATTATTGGGCTATCGTCTGTGGTTGATAGCTGCACAATCATTTCAGCTGATTTATCGAATAAGGATTTTACGCTTTATGTCCATTTCACCGACGTTTTCCGGATCTTCCCTGCAAAAGTCTTCATTATCAGATCACTCGACCATATCAGAACCTTTTACGGTCGTTGACAGGGTGAACGGGATTTCTGCCGTTGCACTGGATGATGCCATTACGCGCGCTCGCTCAGCTTTGCTGGCGCAACAGCGGGAAGATGGTCACTGGTGTTTTTCGCTGGAAGCAGACTGCACGATTCCGGCTGAATATATCCTGATGATGCATTTCATGGATGAAATAGATACCGCACTGGAACGCAGAATTGCCAATTTCTTGCGTAATCGGCAGGTAACTGACGGGCATGGCGGCTGGCCGCTGTACTATGGCGGTGACTTCGACATGAGCTGCAGTGTCAAGGTTTACTATGCGCTGAAGCTGGCCGGGGATTCACCGGAAGCAGCGCACATGGTCCGTGCCCGTAATGCCATACTGGAGCGGGGAGGGGCTGCGCGCTCGAATGTATTTACCCGCTTGCTGCTGGCCATGTACCGCCAGATTCCATGGCGCGGTGTGCCGTTTGTTCCAGCTGAAATCATGCTGCTGCCGCGCTGGTTTCCTTTTCATCTGAGTAAAGTGGCGTACTGGTCACGGACGGTGATGGTGCCACTTTCCATTCTGTGTACACTGAAAGCCAAAGCAGCCAATCCGCGTAATATCCATGTACGTGAACTGTTTACGGTCGACCCGGAAATGGAAAAAAACTATTTTCCGGTACGCACCCCCCTTAATCACTTGCTGTTGTATCTGGAGCGACTGGGCTCAAAACTGGAACCTCTGATTCCGTCGTTCATTCGGCGCAGAGCCTTAAAAAAAGCCGAGCAGTGGACCATCGAACGGCTCAATGGAAGAGATGGCCTGGGGGCGATTTTTCCGGCGATGGTCAATGCCTATGAGGCACTGACATTGCTGGGCTACGACCATGATCATCCATTACTTCAGCAATGCCGTCTGGCTTTGCGTGAACTGCTGGTAAATGAAGGGGAAGATATCACCTGGTGCCAACCCTGTGTGTCTCCCGTGTGGGATACCGTACTGGCTTCGCTGGCGTTGCAGGAGGATGAACGGGCTGATAACGGGCCGGTTCGCCATGCTCTCGACTGGCTCGTGCCCCTGCAGGCACTCGATCAGCCAGGCGACTGGCGAAATAGCCGCCCTGATCTGCCGGGAGGGGGCTGGGCATTCCAGTATGCCAATCCGCATTATCCGGATCTGGATGATACTGCTGCTGCAGCGTGGGCGTTATGTCAGGCGGATACAGAGGATTATCGTACCAGTATTACCCGGGCAGCAGACTGGCTGGCGGGTATGCAATCGAGTAATGGCGGTTTTGCCGCATTTGACATAGACAATGTGCACTATTACCTGAATGAGATTCCATTCGCAGATCATGGTGCGTTACTGGATCCACCTTCGAGCGACGTGACGGCGCGCTGTATCGGTCTGCTTGCTCTGAATGGTGAGGCAAGACACCAGGAAACCGTGAAGCGCGGATTGACATTTTTATTCAATGAGCAGGAGCCATCCGGCGCCTGGTTCGGGCGCTGGGGTACCAACTACGTTTATGGCACCTGGTCCGTGCTGGAGGCATTGAAGTTAGCGCGGGTGGATCATGATCATCAGGCGGTAAAACGTGCAGTGCAATGGTTGAAGTCGGTGCAACGTGCCGATGGGGGATGGGGAGAAACCAACGATTCGTATCTCGATTCCGAGCTGGCCGGACAATTGGAAACCAGTACTTCTTTTCAGACCGCATGGGCAGTGCTTGGGCTGATGGCGGCAGGCGAGGTGGGGAGCACAGCAGTAAGAAACGGGATCGATTATCTGATCCGTACCCAGAGTGCTGCCGGATTATGGGAAGAACCCTGGTTTACCGCTCCGGGTTTTCCAAAAGTTTTCTACCTGAAATATCACGGCTACTCCAAATACTTTCCGCTATGGGCGCTGAACCGGTATCGTGCAATGAATAGCAGGTCTGTTGTATGAGTCGTACCGGGATTGTGATAGCAATGCGATCGGAAGCTGCTTGTATTACCTCACAACGTAACTTGCCATTCGACCAGGCAGTACCGATTGATGATCATCTGGTCATCAGGATGTGCGGCATGGGTCCGGTTGCTGCTCGCCGTGCGGCAATCGATTTATACGATCAGGAAAACGTAGCAGGATTGATCAGCTTTGGCATTGCCGGTGCACTGGATGATGCGCTGCAGCCGGGCGATCTGGTTTCGCCGGAATCCGTGCAGACAAAGCAAAGCTATTCAACAGACAGTGCGTGGCGGACACGGATAGAGCGCAGTCTGCCTGCTCATCTCAATATTATTCGCCGTCCGGTGGCTGCCAGTGATGAGCTGGTGTCTACCGCAGATGAAAAATATGCACTTGCGGCTCGAAGTGGCGCTTGCGCGGTTGATATGGAAAGCGGTGCAATTGCTGCTGTTGCTTCTGAAAAAGGGGTTCCGTTTGTTGTGATTCGCGTGATTTCAGACCCGGTACAGTTTTCCCCGCCAGCGGCTCTCATGGATGTATTACACCCGGATGGGCGTGTCAAGCCGATTGCATTGCTGGCTTACCTGCTGAATGGCTCACTCAAATTAGGCGAGTTATTAAGGTTTGGGTCGGATGCACAGATCGCGTTTAAAACACTGAAACAGGTCGTTCAGGCAACTCGACATGAACTGGGCCGGCAAGTATCCGGCACCTGCCAGGGGATCTCTGATTAAGTCCCACATGGCCGTATACTGTGTTTTGCGGATGGAATGCGAGGCGAGTGAGGCATGATCAGAGGTTTCCTAGAGCAGACGTCGCAAATCTCCTCTCGTAAAGCCGCAAGAAGCAGCATCAATATCGATATCCCTGCTCAAGACCATTACCTTGAACAATTCCCCCATTTCGGCAGGGCTGACCAGTCGTTGTACCTGGCTGACCAGCGGCAGATAACTGCCCGGCTGATCTGCCGGGGTGCGCGCCAGTAAATCAGTAATCCCGCAGTTGATCAGGAAATGTGCCTGCGTGGTATAGCCGGCCAATTGCAACCCGGAATCCAGAGCTGTCCGGGCAATAGTGCTGAAATCGACGTGGCTGGTGATATCCTGCAATCCCGGCAGAAAAAATGGATCATCATGGGCGTGATGCCGATAGTGGCACATCAGCGTTCCCTGATGGCGCTGTGGATGATAGTACTCATTCTGCCCAAAGCCGTAATCGACCAGCAGAATGGCGCCCCGCTGAAGCAGCATGGCCAGCGAGCAGATGAAATGCCGGTTGGTGAGGCTGATTTCGCTGATATAAAGAGGGTAGGAGAATTGATCAGCCGGGGGAAGTTGTCGGGCAACATCGAGCAGTTCGCCGGCTGCCAAAGGCTGATCCTGCCATACCGGCCCTTGATCTTTCCAGATCACTCCCCGTTCTGCAATGTTGCCATTCTGCCAGGCAACCAGATGAACGGGCATAGCATCGAGGACTTCATTGGCGAGTATCAAGCCCTCGAATTGCTCCGGCAGGGCTGATAACCAGCTTACCCGCGATGCCAGATGAGGAATATGTTGTTCGATCATTGCCCGTTGCCTCTGCTGCAAATCTGCACTGAGATCGAGAATATAATAATGTTGCGGCAGGTTGTTCAATTCTTCGAGTGCACACAGCAGATCCACTGCCAGCTTGCCGGAACCTGCACCAAATTCCAGGATCGAGCCCTGGTTGACTGCACTCAGGATAGGTGCGATCTGCCGCGCCAGAGCCTGGCCAAATAACGGCGAGATTTCCGGGGCAGTGACAAAATCACCTGCCGTTCCGAATTTGGCTGCGCCACCGCTGTAATATCCGGTTTCAGGTGTATACAAGACGGTTTCCATATAATCTGCAAACGAAATCCAGCCGCCGGAATGCGCGATCCGTTCATGGAGCATCGTCTTCAAAGTGTCGCTGTAAGCTTGCTCGGATGGATCAGGAAGGGGTAGAGCCACGGGTGTTTTCAGCAATAAAAAGGTTTATGGTAGATTGTGCAGCACTGAAGTGTAGCGTAAACAGAAAGGATCTTTGTGAAAGATAAAGTAATTCTGGTGACTGGCGGTGCGCGGCGGGTGGGGGCAGCCATTTGCCGATGGCTGCACCGCAAAGGCGCCAGGCTCGTGGTTCATTATCGTGATTCATCTGCTGATGCACAACGGCTGAAACAGGAGCTTGAACAGGGACACCCGGATTCAGTCGCGCTGCTGCAGGCTGATTTACTGGATACTGGCGGGATCCCGGCGCTGGTCGATCAGGCAGCCCGGCAGTTTGGGCGGCTGGATGCACTGGTCAATAATGCCTCCAGCTTTTTTCCGACGCCTGTTGGTGACTGTACCGAACAAGCCTGGCATGATCTGGTGGGCAGCAATCTGAAGGCTCCTTTGTTTCTGTCGCAGGCAGTCGCACCCTATTTGAAAAAGAATCGAGGGTGCATTGTCAATATCATTGATATTCATACCGAGCAGCCTCTCAAACGCTACGTGATCTACAATGCAGCCAAAGGCGGGCTGGCTGCTCTGACACGTTCCCTGGCCATGGAGCTTGCTCCGGAAGTCCGTGTCAACGGTATCTCACCCGGGCCGATTCTCTGGCCGGAAACGGGTGAATGGCAGGATGAAACGGCACGCAGGCATATCATCGACAGAACACTGCTCAAACGCATGGGGGAACCGGATGATATTGCACGAACGGTCAGCTTCCTGATCGAAGATGCACCATTTATTACCGGGCAGATCATCGCCGTCGATGGCGGGCGCAGTATCAATCTTTAGGATCATTTTTTTACATTTTCTGCTCATTCATGCTCATCAGCATGATGGATGGTTCGCGAAATGATCCGGTCACAATAGGCAATTGCAAGTGCAGAAAGCAGAAATGCCAGATGAATGACTGTTTGCGCAATCAGTGTTTTCTCGTCGTAAGCAGTAGCATTGATAAATGTTTTCAGTAGATGGATCGATGAAATGCCGATGATGGCAGTTGCCAGCTTGACCTTCAATACTGAGGCATTGACATGTGACAGCCATTCCGGCTGATCGGGATGGCCTTCGAGATTCATGCGTGAGACGAAGGTTTCATATCCGCCGATGATCACCATGATGAGCAAGTTCGAAATCATGACCACATCGATCAAACCCAGTACTACCAGCATGATGGTGGTCTCAGTCAGCTTTCCACTACTTTCTGCACCTTTGACCGTCACCATCTCAAGGGTATGTTGTAAAGCGCTCTGATTACCAAAAACTGAACCAATCAAATCAACCAGTTCGACCCAGAAATGGTACACATAGACACACTGTGCCAATACCAGCCCGAGATACAAAGGTAACTGCAGCCAGCGGGAAAGAAACAGAAAATAAGCAATTGCAGGTATTCGTGCCGAAGAAATTTTGTTGTGATCTTGTTGCATGGCAGTTTATTGTCTGAATTCTGAAAAGCGTGAAAGGTTATCACGACAATGAGTAGGCACAAAGAAATCTGCAGTCTTATACAACTCGTTATGGCAGGGAAAAGGCGTGAGGTTGTAAAAGAGTAATTTGTATCAGTACGCTTAGTAAGCAGACAGTTATATGCGTTTTATCTGGAAAACAAAGACTCTGGGTTGACTGGCTTGTCGAATGTCAGAGAAATAACTCCGGGCAGGGCACATTGACCTTTGCCGTCCCGGAATTACTTCGTTTGATGAGGTAATTCTGCTTATCGTATTCTTTTGTCTCGTTCGATCAATGCGTAGGCAGAGTGGTTGTGTATGGATTCGAAATTTTCTGATTCAACGATATAGGCGTCTATACGGTCATCGTGGTTGAGTACTTCGGCCACATCGCGGACGATATCTTCGACAAATTTCGGATTGTTGTAAGCTCTTTCCGTAACATATTTTTCATCCGGGCGTTTCAGCAGGCCGTACAGTTCGCATGAGGCCTGCTCTTCCGCGATTCTGATGATGTCCTCGATCCAGATGAAACTATTGGTACGCACCGAAATCGTGACATGTGAACGCTGGTTGTGTGCACCGTAGTCGGATATTTTTTTGGAGCAGGGGCACAGGCTGGTAACAGGGACGATTACCTTCATGGTAAAACTATATTGATTGCCGTGTTTGATCTCACCGATAAATGTCACTTCGTAGTCCAGCAGGCTTTTTACACCCGAGACAGGTGCAGATTTATTGATGAAGTAAGGGAAGGCCATTTCGATATGTCCGGAATCCGATTCCAGTCTGCTGACCATGGAACGCAGGATTTCCTCGAACGATTCGACCGAAATCTCGCGCTCGTGACTGTTCAGTATCTCGACAAAGCGAGACATGTGGGTTCCCTTGAAGTTGTGGGGCAGATTGACGTACATATTGAATTGCGCCACGGTATGCTGGGAGCCACCGCCTTTATCTGCCACCACGACAGGATGCCGGATCGCTTTGATTCCTACTCTGTCGATGGCAATATGTCTTGTGTCCAACGAGCCTTGTACATCAGCAATGGGTAGATCGATCTGTTTGTTCATAAAAACTCCTTCCTGTAAAACTGATCCAGGATCAACGCCGGCTGATTGCCGTTTGAATACCCGCTCTATTCCGGGTAACGAGAGATCATTGAATCAGACAGTGAAAAACGACATTCGGTCAGTGTTGTCGTTTATCGCCTGAATTCAGCCGCGCCGCGAAGCGGTGTCGGCTTGAATGAATTGTTAGGCCGCGTACTAGAAGACCATCACATGGTCAACGAGATACTTGCCGCCTTGTTGCACCAAGATTAGCTCGGCTACGAACTCCCCCGGTTGCTTAGTGAACTGCTGACGCCAGACGATAGCCACAGAGTCGGGGCGCCTGAAAGCTGCCACAAATTCGCGTTTGGCAAAGAACCCTTTGGTGCTTTGATAGTGCTCGCAGATTGACTGAAGCGACTCTTCGGACAGAACACTTCTGGCCCGTTCCGTGAAGTCACGAGTATGACGCTCGTAGTCGATAGCCGTGGAAGCATCCATCAGGTTGTCCATGATGGGAGTCGCTACAGCCAAGATTTCTGCATCTGATTTTTGCGCAAGATCCACGATGGCCTCCCTAGCGGCCTAACGCTGCGATGTATGACATTAGTGACATTATAAAGAGAACCTTTCTTTTATCGACTGGATAATGCCGGCCTTATCCAGTCCGCAGTCGGATAGCATGTGTGCGGGATCACCCTGATCGATGAAGCTGTCTGGCAAGCCGAGTTGCAGCAGTCTGACGTTTTTATCCAGACTGGAAAGACTTTCCATGACTGCACTGCCAGCGCCTCCCATGATGGTGTTTTCTTCAATGGTAACCAGTAATTCATGTTCGGCAGCAAGGGTTGCAACCAGCTCTTGATCCAACGGTTTGACAAAACGCATATTTACTACCGTGGCATCTAGTTCATCTCCCGCTTCGAGACAGGGGGTCAGCATGCTGCCGAATGCCAGCAGTGCAATCTGCTTACCCTGTCGGCGGATTTCACCTTTACCCAGCGGGATGGTCTGCATTTCCTGCTGGATCTGTACACCGGGACCTGAGCCGCGTGGATAGCGAACGGCAGCAGGGGTATCGAGTTGGAAGGCAGTGTAGAGCATCTGACGGCACTCGTTTTCATCGGCGGGCGTCATGACCGTAATATTGGGAATGCAGCGCAGGTAACTCAGATCGAAACTGCCGGCATGTGTCGGTCCATCTGCACCCACCAGCCCGGCACGGTCGATTGCAAAAACAACCGGCAGATTCTGAATGGCAACATCGTGGATCAGCTGATCGTAAGCACGTTGCAGGAAGGTCGAGTAAATTGCCACGACCGGTTTCAATCCTTCGCAAGCTGCACCTGCGGCAAATGTCACGGCATGCTGCTCTGCGATCCCTACATCGAAATAGCGATCCGGGTACTCTTTCGAAAAACGAACGAGTCCGGAGCCTTCTCTCATGGCAGGAGTGATACCAATCAGACGTGAATCTTTTGCTGCCATGTCACATAACCAGTCACCGAATATCTGCGTGTAAGCCAGTTTGGCAGAAGGTTTCGATACAATACCCTGATCCGGTTGAAATTTTCCGACTCCATGGTAGAGAATCGGATCTTCTTCTGCCTGTTTATAACCCTTGCCTTTACGGGTGACGACATGTAGAAACTGCGGGCCATCGAGTTGCTTGATATTGTTCAGCGTGGTCAGCAAGATATCCAGATCGTGACCATCTATCGGACCGATGTAATTGAAGCCGAATTCTTCGAATAGTGTGCTGGGCGTTACCATACCTTTGACATGTTCTTCGGCTCGTTTTGCCAGCTCCAAAACAGGAGGAACCACACCCAGCATTTTCTCGCCTGCGCGTCTGGCAGTAGCATAGAAACGACCGGACATCAGTTTGGCCAGATAATTGTTGAGCGCCCCTACAGGAGGGGAAATGGACATATCATTATCGTTCAGAATAACCAGCAGATTGGCATCCATTACGCCGGCATTGTTCAGTGCTTCAAAAGCCATACCTGCACTCATTGCACCATCACCAATCACGGCAATTGCATGCTGCTTTACGCCTTTGAGCCGTGCGGCGACTGCCATGCCGAGTGCTGCACTTATGGAGGTGCTGGAATGTGCGGTGCCAAAAGCATCGTATTCGCTTTCATCCCGTCTGGGAAAGCCGGCAATTCCTCCCTGCATGCGCAGACGAGCCATTCCTGTACGCCGGCCAGTGAGGATTTTATGAGCATAAGTCTGATGTCCGACATCCCAGATCAGACGATCAAAGGGTGTATCAAACACATAGTGCAGTGCAATGGTCAGTTCGACCGTCCCGAGATTAGAAGATAAATGCCCGCCTGTGCCTGCCACGGATTCAACCAGAAAATTACGTAATTCATCCGCTAACTGCGGCAGTTGATTGCGTTTCAGTGTACGTAGCTGTGCGGGTATCTCAATGCGATCAAGTAATGGATACATGCAGATTTAAAAGATGTGTAGCTTAAAATGAACGACTTACAGGTTGGCAGCGTAAGATCAAAACTCACGCTGTACAATGAAATCAGTGACCTGCTGCAAACGCAGGGCCTCGGATCCAAACTGATTCAATACCCCGGTGGCCTCCTGCCGGAGCTCGTGGGCAAGTTCTCGTGCTTGTTTGATGCCCAGTATACTAACATAGGTGGGTTTATTGTTTTCTGCATCCTTTCCAGCTGTTTTACCCAGCGCGGCAGTGGTGGCTTCTGTATCGAGGATGTCATCTATTACCTGGAACGCAAGCCCCATGCATTTGGCAAAATGATCCAGCAGCTTGAATTGTGTCTCATCCAGTCTGTTGCCACAGCGGGCGCCCAGTATGACTGCAGCCCGAATCAGCGCGCCGGTCTTGTGAATATGCATAAATTCGAGTTCCGGCAGGCTCAGTGTTTTACCTACGCTGTCCAGATCTATTGCCTGTCCGCCCGCCATACCTCGGGATCCGGCTGCAAATGCAAGATGTCGAACCATTTCGAGTTGGACATGTGGGTCTTCAGTCAGATTAGTTTCCGTCAATAACTGAAAAGCCAGGCTTTGCAGGCTGTCACCCACCAGCAGGGCGGTAGGTTCATCATATCTGACATGGCAGGTTGGTTTGCCGCGTCGCAGTGTATCGTTATCCATGCAGGGCAGATCATCATGTACCAGGGAGTAGACATGAATCAGTTCCACTGCCGCACCGGCAATGGTGGCGTGTGTTTTATCTGCGCCACTCAATTCTCCGGCCGCAAACGACAGCAGCGGTCGTACCCGTTTACCTCCGCCCAGCACGGAATATCGCATTGCATCATGCAAACGTGCCGGAGCACAATTGGTCTCCGGAAGATGTTTTTCCAGACAGGTTTCAACCAGAGCAAGCTGTTCGCTTGCCCATGACTGGAAATCAGGATGCATCGTGCTCAGCAGGTGAGAAGTGTTTCAGCATATCCGCCTCAAGTATTTTTATCTGTTGTTGCGAATTTTTCAGTATATTTTGGCAGTATTGTAACAATTCCACCCCGCGTTTGTACGCAGAAAGCGCATCTTCCAGAGACATTTGCCCGGTTTCCATGCCGGCTACGATCTGTTCCAGTTCGGCCGTGGCTGTTTCAAAATTTTCCGGTGGCGGATGTAATGCTGTTTCTTCTTTGTTCGATGATGATTTTTTTCTCATGCAGACAGGATTCTTTCCAGTGATAAAAAAGGCAGTTTTATCTGTGTTATTTAAAAAAACAATCTGATCTGGCTGACGATATCATTGATTCCGTAACTGGCTACGAGAAAAGTTGACCGGCACAGCATAAAAGTCTAACATACCGCGCTTGTAGCAGTTACCACAACATATTCCCCGATAGCTCAGTCGGTAGAGCGACGGACTGTTAATCCGCAGGTCCCAGGTTCGAGCCCTGGTCGGGGAGCCAATAAATCAGATATTTACATCTGGTTCTGCCATTCCGGTATTTCCGCAGTTCTCTATTTTGTCGGGATGATTTTCCTGATTTCTTTTATCTGAACGACTGCATTGTATTTCTAAAAGTATGTAGATTCGGTCAGCCCGACAATATGGACTTTTTCATACTCCGTTTCCATGGTGAATACACTGCCTCGGGCAAGGAAGAAGTTGAAGCACTGCGAATTTCTCCCGGCGGGGAAGAAATCAGCACTGTGGCAGCAGACCTGCTTGGAAATCTGATTGGTAGATTGTACTCATGCTTGAAAAGATAGGGTTGCTGAATCTGAATACGCCAGATCTGCATGGTAGCTTTGCTGGAATGTTTGGCGGAGGCAGTAAGGCTAGTGATGATGATTCTTCACTGCAGCAACAAGCCAAAGTGGTAACTGGATCAGTCAGCAGAAATATGACTGGTGGGAAGATTCGAAATTTTGCCGGATAGAAACAGGATAACTGACTTCATCCCATAAATCTGAATTCTTACCGGGGAACTACATGGAACTTTGCAAAGATAAGCTGGTTGCGGGGGCAGGATTTGAACCTACGACCTTCGGGTTATGAGCCCGACGAGCTGCCAGACTGCTCCACCCCGCGACTGAGCCAAACATTATAAGGAAAATACTGTTTTAAGTCAAATGGTAAATTTCTGCATCGCTATCGGCAACACAAAAAATTCAAGCTTTTTCTGAAAAATGCTGTGGAAGGGACAGCATCCAATCACAAGAAAGGTTATCGGTAATTCATTCATTCGAATTACTACCTGCCTGAGGTTTATTGATGATGCCAAGGTGAAAGGCGGGTTGTCCATGATGTCGCTCTTCCATATAACGTTTCAAGGGATCATGTATTACACGGAAAGCAATGTCATTCCAGGGGATTTCCTGTTCTCCAAAAAGCCTGACTTCCAGACTTTCGATTCCCGGAAAGAAATCGAGATCCAGTAATTTTGCCCGGAACAACATGTAGACCTGACTGATATGTGGCAGGCTGTAAACCGCGTAGAGTTCACGAATTTCCACTCTGGCATTCGCTTCTTCCAGCGTTTCTCTTGCTGCACCTTGTACCAGCGTTTCATTGTTTTCCATGAACCCCGCAGGCAATGTCCATTTGCCCCGATAAGGTGCAATAGCACGTTTACACAATAGAACTTTGTTTTCCCATTCAGGGATGCAGCCGACGATCACTTTGGGATTCTGGTAATGGATAGTGTGGCATTTCGGACATATATACCGGGGTAGTGTGTCACCTTCCGGGATACGTAAAATAACTTCGCCGCCACATTGACTGCAAAATTTCATACCTTGAAAGGTCAGATTAACGAGTCACTCTGAATTTGAATTCAGCCAGCAGGTTTCCTGCCTGATCCGAGGCAGTGACATGCCACGGACCCAGCCTGTTCCGGTTGAGCACCTTGCTGGAATAGGTGCGCCAGTCATTATTACCGACCGGTAGAACGATTCTGGCAATGGACTGATCCCGATAGTACCAGTTGATCAATATTTTCTCGCCTCTGAATTTGTTCAGATGCAGAAAAAGGAAAATCGGTCTGCTCGATTTGCTACCCAGCGAAATCTGATTGATATTATCGACCGGTTGTCGTTGCCGGATATTCGAAGTCAATTGTGCTTTGATCAGGCCGGAAGAATGATTGCTTCCTTGTGAGACGTTTTTCGTTTTTGCCTGAGGAATAGTGATGTCCGGTTTGATTCCAGGTTTGACCGGAGGGGCCGATGCAGATGGAGCAGCTCGTTGTGGCTGTGGATCAGGCGCTTGCACGGCCTGATCAGATCCAATATCTCCATCAGGTACATTCCCGATTGCCGGATTGTTTTCAGACGGTTGATCTGACGAGAATCCGACAGATGGCAGCAATGGTACCGGTTCAGTGGAGGGTGTTTCAGAACTGGCAGGGGACACAGCTGATAATGATATTTCCGTGGAACTCGTTTCGAGTTTCTCATCATCAGACAACCAATCTGCAGCGATCCAGATACTGGTTATCAGTACAAACAACAGTACCAGTCCTGCGCCGATGATCCTTGGCCAGTTATATTCATATACCGGAGGGAGCGGGGGAAATACGGACTCCTCCGGCAATTCCGGTAAATTTTGTTCAATCTTCGGATGATCAGCTGATTGATCCAGGTGGATACGAATTTTTAACTGTGTCTGGTTCATAATGATCGCCGGTTTGGAATTGACTGTCATTCATCCTGCCGTTCGATATTTCCGGAGCAGGTTTCAAATGGAAATTCGTTTAAAAATCAATACAAGTTTATTTTAGCAAGCAGTGCATTCCGCTCTTCCAGCAGCTCCAGTACTAATGCAGCACCAGAAAGATTGACGTCCAGATCTCGTTGCAGATGTCTCACGACCAGTACACGCCGCAAAGCAACTCCACTGAAGAACCAGTCTTCCGGCCGGGTTCCAGCGGGTTCGAAAATACCTTCATTTACCAGCGCCATGATCCATTCAACCTCGACGTTGCAAATCTGGCAAAGTTCAGAAAGTGAGAGTGCCTCACTTTCTTCGATGACAATGCCATGCAAGATGTCGTAGTCCATTTTATCGGATACTCATTCCGGCACGAGGATTGAATGCGAGCTTCTGTTCCATTTCGCGATAAAACGCACGTGCCTGTTCACTATCGGCAGCAGGCAGCACGATCTGTAAAACGACGTATAAATCCCCGGAGGGTGTGCCTGGAATACCGCGTTCTTTCAGGCGCAGTTTTTGTCCCGACCGGGAGCCGGCAGGGATTTTGAGATCCACTGTTCCTGCCGGAGTAGGGATCGCGACTGTGGCACCCAATGCAGCTTCCCAAGGGGCTACGGGCAGATCCAGGAAAATATCCTTACCTTCCACTCTGAATAGAGGATGTGGCTTGAATACGATTTCAAGGTAAAGATCACCGGCTTTGCCTCCTCCGGTTCCGGGACTTCCCTGGCCGGCTAGCCGGATATGCTGTCCTTGCTGAATGCCTTTGGGTATCCGGACTTTCAATGTGCGTTCTTTGATCAGAGGTCGTCCATCCTGACCGGATTCCGTATGTTGCAAGGTCAAACTGCGGATGCCTCCTTGAAAAGAATCCTCCAGGGCTATCGAAATTCGTGCGTGGGAATCTTCTCCATGCAAATTGAACTCCCGATCACGATAACGGTGGCTTTGCTGGTTTCGTCCGAATAATGATTCAAAAAAACTGCTGAATTGAGAAGCAGCCTCAGTGAATCCACCACCATGAAATTCAAATCCCTGATCCCATCCTGGTGGAGGCTGAAATTCCTGTCCACTTTTCCAGCGAGTTCCCAGTCGGTCGTAAGCCGTTCGCTTCTCTGGATCCTTGAGTACTTCATAGGCTTCGCCGATTTCCTTGAAACGGGCCTCAGCCTCTGGCTCCTTGCTGACATCGGGATGGTATTTGCGTGCCAGCTTGCGATAAGCACGTTTGATGTCATCCTGAGTCGCATCTCGCGGGACACCAATGGTCTGATAGTAATCCTTATATTCCATTTTGTTGTATCCGGATAGAGTAAGTCACGCTGGAATCGGTGGTGGCCTCATGGATCAGTGTGCGCTACATCAACGCAGTACACCCGGTTGCGTCCCCGTTTCTTGGCTTCATACAGTGCCACATCTGCGCGTGCAATCAGATCACCCGGGGTGGTATCGTCATGATGGCTCTGGGTAATACCAATACTCAGGGTGATTTGGATCGGATGTTCTTCGAGTGCAGAGCAGGCAGCACTTACTTCGGAGCGGATCCGCTCTGCTGTTTTGATTGCAGCACTGGAGTTGGTTTCGGTCAGGATGGCCATGAATTCGTCACCACCGTAGCGTGCAGCGTAATCTATCGTTCTGATCGATTTCAGCAGGGCAGAAGCTACCGTGATCAGAATCTTATCGCCTGTGATATGGCCAAGTTTATCATTTATGGTTTTGAAATGATCCACGTCGATCATCAGCAGGCAGAAGGTACGATCGTTGCGTTTGAATCTGGCAAGCTGTTCGATCAGGATGGTATTGAGTTTTGCCCGGTTGTACAGGCTCGTCAAACCATCCGTGATCGAAAGTTTCTGCAGAAGCTGATTTTGCTGCTGCATGGCCTGATTGACGGCCATGATCTCCGTATGTTTGTTACGCAGGGCGTCAGTCATCTGATTAAAGATGGTCGTCAGTTGCCCGACTTCATCCTTACGTTTGACCGGCAGATAAATATCCAGATTTCCCTCTACAATTCCCCTGACTGCACTGATCAACTGTTTCAGAGGGGTGACGATAGAATGCCCCATATACAAAGCCACCAGAGTTACGATGACGATCAGAATTGCGACGAATTCAAGAAAACGGTTACGTAATTTCATCCATGAAGCTTGTATGGCACTTTGATCCTGTTCCACCAGAATCGTTACCGGAACGTTCTCCGATGCATACAGCAGGCCGATTGCTTTGGGGTAAGACAATCCATCATGTGTGATCGATTCTTCAAGTATCTGCATCGATTCCAGATAATGTGGATTCGGTACTGCCAGATGATCGATGCCAGAGGCACTGCTCAGTAATACTCTGCTATTCTGGTCCAGCAGGGTGATTTCGCCCGATGAAAATTTTCTGGTTTCCATCAGCTTATTTCTGAATATTCCCAAGTCCAGCGTAGCTGCGATAGCGCCGATGAGCTGACTGTCATAGGAGAGGACCGGATAAATGACACTGAACGCCGCGGTATCGTAACGATCGTTCCAGTGAGGGGTAATGGCAATGGATCCTCTGGTAAGAGATGCATGCGTCCAGCGCTCGGGAGATTCGAGCACCTCAGGGGTACTGGCGCTGCTTGCCACGATTTTCCGGGTACTGTCGAAAACGGTCAGCTCCAGTACGTCATCCAGTTTGTCTCGTACCGCAGTCAAGTAACCGGACATAACGGATTGTGTCTGTTTCGCCGTATTTTCATGCGTATTGTCCGTCTGCTTTTTCAGGATAGTCAGTCCTTCGATGACAGGGTTGGATGTCGATAATGCGCGGATGGTAAGTGTGTTCTCATCCATCCAGAGATTGAGCTGGCGGTTGACGTTATCCGCAAGTACGCGTAATTCGCGGGTAACACTATCGATGATCAGTGCTTCGTTCTGCTTGAATGACAACAAACCGAGACCGGCCGTGGGCAGCAGGGTGGCAATCACGGCAAAAATCACGATCTTGCTTTTTATACTGTACAGAACCGGTTTCAAAACAGGCCAGACCTCGAATGAAGCGATGAACAATCCATATCGTCCGAATGTTCGATCACAGAATGATGCACTTGAGCAAGGAGCAGTATCTGATTTTGCTCGGGAAAGGCAGGCTGGTTGCAGAAACGGATGATCATTCCAGTCGCACTCTCGGATCTGCCAAGGTGTAGGAAATATCGGTCAGCACCAGCCCGGCGATATACAGCAACGAACCCAGAAATACCATGGCACGTACCACCGAAAAATCCTGTGATTGAATGGCATCGATGGTATAACTGCCCAGTCCTGGAATGCCAAAGAACGATTCGGTAATCAGTCCGCCGAGAAACAGCAGCGGAATGACGACGACGGTGCCGGTCAGTATGGGAATCATCGCGTTCTTGAGTACATGTCTGAACAGTACTACGCTTTCCGCCAATCCTTTGGCTCGGGCCGTGCGCACATATTCCTTGTTGATCTCTTCCAGAAAAAGGGTGCGGTACCAGCGTGTGTTGGCGCCGGCACTGCTGACCACACCGATAATGACCGGAAGCAGCAGAAACCGGCCGATATCCAGTCCGTTGCCGTAGCCGGAGATGGGAACCAGATGCCACAACTTACTGATCAGGAACTGGCCGCCGATAATATAAAACAGGCTGGAAATGGACATGAGCATCACGCACAGGATGACACCCCAGAAATCGACGTAGGTGGCGCGAAAGAAAATCATCACCAGAGCAAACGTGATATAGGTCAGCAGACCCAGCAGAAATACGGGTAATGCAATCGCCAGGCTGGGCCACATGCGTGACTGGATCTCGTAAGCAATATCACGGCCGTCATCGGCACGACCAAAATCGAATGCAAACATCGAGACTGATTTTTCAAAAAAAATAGTATCAGTAAATTTTTCGAACCCGTGAGCTGCCTCGTTATAGAGCAGAGGTTTGTTGTAGCCGTGCTCTTCTTTCCATTTCCAGATGGCCTCTTCCGTGACGTGTTTCGTGCCAAGATGCATGCGTGCCATATCATCAGGGGTATTGACCACAAAGAAGAGTGCAAATGTGATGAGATTGACACCGATGAGAATCGGAAGTGCGTAAAGTATCCGGCGGATGATGTAATTTAGCATAAATGCATAAAATTGGATCAGGTTGCCTGTTCAGTAATACTCTGCTGTTGCTGTTTGCGGCGATATGCAACCCATGCCGGCAAGAGAATGATGACCAGCAGGGCCGTACCCGCGCCGATCGGCCATAGTACGGGTTTATTCCATTCGTTTCGTTTCTGATCGCGTAACGCAGGATCGATCCGATAATATTTGAGCGTGTTATACGCCATTCTGTTGGGTTTCACATTCTGATACCAGGCATGGTACAAGGCAAATTCCTTCGGGTGGTAGCCCCACAGCCAGGGGGCATCTTCCCGCAGAATGGTGATCATTCTGTCGATGATCCGTACACGCTGCGGGCCGTGTTCCATGTCTTTCATCTGTTCGAACAGGTGGTTGTATTCGGCGTTGTCATAGTTCGCTGCGTTTTCGCCACTGTTGCCCACTTTGCGTTGTGGGCCATATAACAGAAACAGAAAATTCTCCGGGTCAGGATAATCCGCGTTCCAGCCCCATTCAAAAATCTGTGCATTTCCCTTGCGTATCTTGTCCTGGAAGCGGTTGTAGTCAGTGCTGCGCACGACCAGCTGGATATTGAGTTTGCGGAATTGCATTCGCATCCAGTCGAGGATGGATCTATCGTCTGCGCTGCGTGCAGTGACATCGTAATACAGCACCAGCGGTTTACCGGTCTTGCGACTGATACCATCAGGATAGCCTGCTTCAGCGAGTAATGCCTGCGCCTGTTTGATCGACTTGCGCCGGATTTCGCCGTTATGCCATTCATAAACGATCGGATTCATCCCTTCCTTGCCTTCATGATAGCCCTCGATTCCGGGAGGGATCGGGCCTTGTGCAGCAATACCGCGCTCGTTTGCAAATATGGACAGGTATTCCTCGTAATTTACGGCAATGGAAATAGCCTGGCGCAGCTTGCGTGCTGCAGCCTTTTCCGCTTCGGTGCGGCCACCCACTACCGGATCGAGCATATTGAACCCCATGTAATATGTCGATGGAGCGACAGCCGTTCCAAGGCGAATACCTTGTGCCTCCATTTCGTCGGTGATCGTGGCCTCACCCTGACCGGTTATCTGTACCGCCTGATCGAAACTGTCCGAGCCAATGATGGATGCATCGTAGTATCCCTGCAGGAATTTATTCCAGTAAGGGATACTTTCCCTTTCACGGCTGTACACGATTTTATCGATGAATGGCAACGGTTTCCCGGCATCACGCAGCAGGCCTTTTTGTATATCTTCCGGCATGCCCTCATCCGGGTAATATTCCCCCTGAAAATTGGGGTTGCGCTCCAGCACCATGATCCGGTTCGGGTTATTTTCGGCCAGCATGTACGGACCGGTTCCCACCGGATACCAGTCGAGTGAGAAATTTTTCTCGGCCATACCGGGTTGTGAGAAGAAATGATCTGCTTCCCATGGAATCGGTGCAAAAAATGCCATGGTCAGCCAGTAGATAAACTGAGGATATTTTCCTTTTATTCGGATGCGATAGGTGTAATCATCCACTCGCTCCACACCTGTCAGAGGAAAGTCGCGCAAATCCAGAAAGCTGTTTCCAGGTCGGGTCCTGGCTTGATCTCTCAGGGTATTCGCATATTCGCGCAGTCCTGTAATGTAATCCGCCATCAAACCGAATATCGGTGAGTGCAGCCCGGGGTGGGCAAGTCGTTTGATCTGGTAGATATAGTCGTCGGCTACCAGTTCACGGGTACCTGTATGTTCAAAGTCACTGATTTTGTGGATGGGCTGTATATCTTGTACGGTTAGTTCATGATAGCGCAGGTTGTCTTTTTCATCTCTGGCGAAGGCCGGATGAGGCTGGTAGAAAATACCGGGCCTGATCGAAATTTCATAAACAGAGTAGGCAATACGGGTATCTGCTGAATTGGCGGGTAGCCGGGTATCGTTGCTGTCGAAGTAGCTTACCGTGGGCATCCTGCTGGCAGTTTGCGGAATCAGGGTAAGAGGACGTTTCAGGAAGTGATATTGCAGCGGTGGTTGATAGATCTGAGAAGTGAGCTGAATTTCATTCGAACTGTATGATTGCACCGGATCGAGATGTTTTGGGCGTTCAGCAAAAACATTATAAAGAATATTTTTACCGGAATCCGCGGCCGGATAAGGATTATTCCAGATATCGGTACAACCGGACAATATCAGGCTCAGTAACAACAGGCCGGTCGATACAAGAGAGTAGCCTGCACAGATAACCTGTAACCGGATTTTTTTCATGAGTGATCGACTGGTTTTGAACAACATTCAGACCTTATGCAAAGAGACTCGAAGGAGTATTGCAAATATGAGAAAATTGATGTTGCAAACAGCTGGATTATGACTTGAGTCATTCCGGTACACATACACTTTAACCCATACGGATATATTTAATACAGAGCCATGATACCCCGTCCCATACCTGAACCCAGTCCCGATCTGTACACCGAGGAAGAAGTTTCAAAACTGGTACATGAATTTTATGCCAAAGCGAGAAAAGATGCCGCATTAGGTCCTATTTTCGAAGAACATGTGATCGACTGGGATGCGCATTTCGTACAAATGACCAATTTCTGGTCAGCCCAATTGCGTGGTACCAGCCGTTTTCGTGGTGCCCCCATGCCTAAACACATTGCCCTGCCGGAACTGAATGAAACACTTTTCAAGCGCTGGTTGCAGCTTTTCCGGCAAACGACGCTCGAACTGGGCAACCCGCTACTGAAGCAACATGCAGATACCGTCGCAGAATTTATTGCCGGACGCCTCTGGATGGGCTATCAGATGAGCCATTTCCCGCATCGTGAACCGGCTGATCTCAATACTTCCGAAGTATAAAAAGCAATGGATCCACGCTACCTGCAGTCATGCGCGAGTCATCGGTCGTCATGAGGCAGGTCTGCGGCCGGATTATATTTCCGGCTGGCTGATGCCTGGTTCGATAGTATGCGTATAACCCGACGGTCGGTGATCTATAGGGGAGAGCCTGTTGCTCTGACCATAGGCAATTTTGACGGTGTGCATCTTGGCCATCAGGCAATGATCGCCCGCCTGAAGCGGGTTGCCGGTCGTTTGGGAATTGCATCATGTGTCATGACGTTTGAACCGCATCCGCGAGAGCGTCTGATGCCCGAGCAGGCTCCGGCGCGGTTGACGGATTTGCGTGAGAAACTGGAACTGCTGGCGGGTTATGGCGTGAGTCGTACGCAGATCTGTCGTTTCGACCATGAATTTGCCGGAATCAGTGCGGAATCGTTCATCACACGTATTCTGCTGCAGGAAATGAATGTCCGCTGGCTGCTGATAGGAGAGGATTTTCGTTTTGGTGCCCGGCGTTCGGGAGATCTTACCTTGCTGAGAAAGTTCTTTTCGGAGCCAGATGAGCTGGAGGTCATGTCCCCCGTTACTGTGGATGAATTGAGGGTATCAAGTACAGCAGTGCGCGATGCCCTGGCATCGGGCAACCTCGATCTGGCTGCAGACTTCCTGGGGCGCCCTTACAGCATCAGCGGGCGGGTGGTGGATGGCATCAAACTGGGCAAAAAACTGGGTTTTCCGACGGCCAACATATGGTTGAAGCATCATCATCTTCCACTAAGCGGTATTTTCGTGGTGGAAGCAAACTGGTGTAATGATTCAGGCCATACACGGCGAATCCGGGGAGTAGCCAGTGTGGGTGTCCGGCCAACCGTTTTCGAACACGCACAACCGCTGCTGGAAGTACATTTGTTTGATTTTGATGAACAGATCTATGGACAGCATTTGCGAGTCGATTTTTTACAAAAACTCAGAGATGAAGAAAAATTTCCTGATATGGAAACACTCGTAAAACAAATAGAACAGGACGTGGATCGCGCCAAAGCCTATTTTTCCCGAACAGATGCTGCCATGCATCAAACGATCTGCCTGGATTGCTGAAATGACGATCGATTACAAGAAAACACTCAATCTGCTGGATACATCTTTCCCCATGCGAGGGGATCTGGCTCGGCGCGAACCCGCCATGCTCAAAGCCTGGCAGGAAAGAAATCTTTACCGGAAAATCCGTGCAATCAGCCAGGGACGGCCGAAGTTCATTCTGCATGATGGCCCGCCCTATGCCAATGGTGACATTCATATCGGCCATGCCGTCAATAAAATCCTCAAGGACATCATCATCAAGAGTAAAACGCTGTCGGGCTTTGATGCACCGTATGTTCCGGGCTGGGATTGTCATGGTCTGCCAATCGAGCATCAGATTGAAAAAAAATATGGCAAGCACCTGCCGGCTGATCAGGTGCGCAAACTGTGCCGGGCCTTTGCGCAGGAACAGATAGATCGACAGAAGGCTGATTTCATGCGGCTGGGAGTCCTGGGTGACTGGGAGCACCCCTATCTCACGATGAATTATGCGATCGAGGCAGGTATCATCCGTGCACTCGGGAAAATTTTTCGCAATGGCCACCTTTATCAGGGACAGAAACCGGTCAACTGGTGTATCGACTGTGGCTCGGCCTTAGCGGAAGCCGAGGTGGAATATGAAAACAAGCGCTCGCCCGCGATCGATGTCGGGTTTGAAATAATCGGGCGAAAGGATGTCTGTCATCCGCTTGCCGGCGTCATGGCAGCAGAAATTCCGGCGGGTACCCGTATTTTTGCCGTGATCTGGACGACGACGCCGTGGACGCTCCCGGCCAATCAGGCGGTATGTGTGCATCCCGAGTTCGATTACAGTCTGGTCAGCACTTCCCGCGGCTGGTTGCTGTTGGCTTCCGAGCTGACGAATGCCTGTCTTGCCCGTTACCAGCTCGAAGGGCGGGTAGTAGCGACTTGCAAAGGCCTGGCACTGGAAGGGCTATCCTTGCAACATCCTTTTGCCGATCGTATCGTCAAAGTGATCTGCGGACGACATGTGACACTGGAGGCGGGTACTGGCCTCGTCCATACCGCACCGGCTCACGGGCTGGATGATTACTTCATTGGTCAGCAGTATGGCCTGCCCAGTGACAGCCCGGTCAAAGGCGACGGTAAATTCTCAGAACAGATTTCACTGGTCGGGGGAATGTTCGTGTGGAAGGCCAATGATGTTGTGATCGATACCTTGCGCAGTAGTGGACATCTGCTGCATGCCGAAGAGATCGAGCATAGCTACCCTCATTGCTGGCGACATAAAACCCCGATCATTTTTCGCGCAACACCCCAATGGTTCATTGGCATGCAGCGGCAGACTGCTGAATCACAATCTTTCGGGGAATCGCTGCGGGATCTCGCTCTTCGTGCGGTGGAGCTTACGCGCTTTTATCCGGCGTGGGGCAGGGCGCGGCTGGAAGCCATGATCGGAAACCGGCCTGACTGGTGTATTTCACGCCAGCGTAACTGGGGTGTTCCAATGACTTTTTTTATCCATAAGGAAGCCCATACACTGCATCCGCGTACACCTGAGCTGTTGGAGAAGGTGGCCGGCCTGGTCGAACAACAGGGGATCGAGGCATGGTTCAGCCTCGATGCGACCGAATTGTTGGGAGAGGAAGCACAGCATTACCAGAAACTGACGGATACGCTCGATGTCTGGTTTGATTCCGGTACCACTCATGAGACCGTATTGAAGCAGAACATACAGTTGCGGCATCCGGCCGATCTTTATCTGGAAGGTTCCGATCAGCATCGTGGCTGGTTCCAGTCATCACTGCTGACGGGGTGTGCGATCGATGGGTGTGCGCCTTATACCGCTTTGCTCACACATGGTTTCGTGGTAGACGGGCAGGGCTACAAAATGAGCAAATCGAAGGGTAACGTCATCGCCCCGCAGAAAATTGCCGATACACTCGGTGCCGATATTTTGCGGCTCTGGGTAGCTTCTACGGATTATTCCGGTGAATTGTCCATCTCCGATGAAATTCTCAAGCGTACAGTCGAAACCTACCGGCGTATTCGCAATACCTTGCGCTTTCTGCTGGCTAATCTGGCAGATTTCAATCTTGCTGCGGATGCATTACCACCGGCAGAATGGGTGGAAATCGATCGCTACATGCTCGCTTATACAGCAGCATTACAAAATGATCTGCTTGGGTTTTACGAGCGTTACGAGTTTCATCAGGCAGTTGCCCGGTTGCACCATTTCTGTTCCGAAGATCTGGGCGGGTTCTATCTGGATATTCTCAAGGATCGCCTTTATACCTCAATGGCAAATGGAATTCCGCGGCGTTCGGCTCAGAATGCGCTCTATCATATCGTGCACAGTCTGGTACGTCTGTTTGCACCCGTGCTGAGCTTTACCGCAGAAGAAGTCTGGCAGGAGCTGGGTGAATCAGCAGAAGACAGCGTATTTCTGCATACCTGGCATTGCTTTCCCGATCAATCAGAAATACTGTCCGATGCACAGATATTGATACCGCGCTGGCAGCGGCTGCGTGAACTGCGTGCCAGGGTGCTGAAACAGCTCGAAGATGCGCGTATCCAGGGTGAAATCGGCTCTTCACTGGCTGCCATCGTTGAAATCCATGCAGCGGGTGAAGATTTCGCATTGCTCGACTCACTGGGAGATGATCTCCGGTTCGTACTGATTACGTCCGAGGTTCATTTGCAGCGTGTGGATGATGCGGCTGGGGAAGTTATCCGGGTGACAGCCAGTCCGCATATGAAATGTGAACGTTGCTGGCATTATCGGCAGGATGTGGGGTCAGTTCCCGAACATTCTTCGTTGTGCAGCCGTTGTGTAAGCAATTTGGCAGGTTCCGGTGAATATCGTCGTTTTGCCTGATTACCCGGGAACACTCATCGAAAAAATATAGAAGGGCGTACGATGAAACTTTATTTCAGCCTGACTCTGGCGGTAATCATTCTGGTGATGGATCTGCTCACCAAGCGCTGGGTGGAGCTCAATCTGACATATGGTCAGCAGATTATGATTACGGAATTTTTCAATCTCGTACTTACCTATAATGCCGGTGCTGCCTTCAGTTTCCTGAGTGATGCTTCCGGGTGGCAGCGATGGTTCTTGAGTACCATCGCTGTTCTCGTATCTGTCCTGATTGTTTATCTGCTGTATAAGAATACGGCCAACCGGCTGTTCTGCTTCGCGCTGAGCCTTATTCTGGGAGGGGCACTGGGCAATCTCTGGGATCGTATCATGCTTGGGCATGTCGTTGATTTTCTGGATTTCCATTTGAACGGTTATCATTGGCCGGCATTCAATCTGGCTGATTCAGCCATATTTTGCGGTGCATTCCTGTTGATTCTGGATAGTATCCGCAATGGACGCAATGATTCCGTTCAGGAAGGATGAGATTATTTTCAATCTGTCAGATTCTGCAAGGCTGTTTCCCGCTTTTGGAATCCAATGGAAAATTTGAAATGAGAACGGAGCTGCATCATGTCGGATGATGATCAGATCAGAATCGATGGTGCGATAGCGCGTAAAACACCTTATGGCATGCTGCGTGAACCGACCTTCTCGGGCATGCTTTCTTTTATGCGCTGCAATTTCCGCAAAGACCTGACGGGTGCCGAACTGGTAATCAGTGGTATTCCACTGGATCTGGCGGTGTCTTATCGTTCCGGTGCACGTTTTGGCCCGCTGGGGATTCGTCAGGCTTCTGCCGAAGTTGCTTCGTTAAAGCCTTATCCGTGGGGATTCGATCCATTCGAACATCTTGCCGTGATCGATTCTGGCGATTGTTTTCTCGACGTGCATAACCCGCTGACGATCCATGGTGCGATTGTTGACCATGCACGGCATATTCTGGCCTCTGGCGCACGTATGCTGACATTCGGCGGTGATCACTCGATTTCCTATCCGTTGCTGCAGGCGCATGTGGAAAAGACAGGTGCTCCGCTGTCGTTGATTCACTTCGATGCGCATTGTGATACCTGGCCGGATGATTCACTCGCTTCACTGAACCATGGCTCCATGTTTTACAAAGCGGTGCGGGAGGGTCTGATCGACGTCAAACGTTCCGTTCAGATCGGTATTCGCACCTGGAATGATGATTTCATGGGGATCAATATTCTGGATGCCGATCGGATACACCGGCAGGGCACGGATGCGGTCGTTGCAGAAATCGAGCGCATCGTCGGAACTCAACCGGCATATCTTACTTTTGATATCGACTGCCTTGATCCAGCCTATGCGCCAGGTACCGGTACGCCGGTTTGTGGAGGATTGTCTACTGCTCAGGCACTGGCAATCATTCGTGGTCTTACGGCAATCAACCTGATTGGCATGGATATCGTAGAAGTATCGCCTCCCTATGATCACAGCCAGATAACGGCGCTTGCGGCAGCCCATATCGCCTGTGATCTGATCTGTCTGCTGGCAAAGCGCAAGGCTGACGGGCTGTTATAGGATCTGCGTTGCCTGCCGGACCCTGATTTGCAGGAGAAGGCTGTCCGGCAGGTTGTGGGAACGTACGATTTAGAATTTATAGCCGCGATGGAGTGCAACGACTCCCGCAGTAAGATTGAAATACTCGACTCGTTCAAAACCAGCCTGCTGCATGAGCTGTTTCAGTTCTTCCTGAGAAGGGTGCATACGAATGGATTCGGCAAGGTAGCGGTAGCTGGTATCGTCACGGGCAACGATTTTTCCCATAAAGGGTAGTGCCTTGAACGAATAAGTGTCATATAGAGGCTGCAAGGGTTTCCATACCTTGGAAAATTCCAGTACGATGAGTGATCCTCCCGGAGACAGTACCCGCCACATTTCCCGAAGAGCCGCATCTTTATGCGTCATGTTTCTCAAACCGAAAGCGACACACACCCGATCAAAATAATTATCCGGAAAGGGTAGCTTTTCAGCATCGCATTGTGCAACCGGTACACTTTTGCCGTCATTCAGCATACGATCACGACCGATCGACAGCATGGAGTTATTGATATCTGTCAACCAGACTTCGCCTGTGCTACCTGTTTTTTCAAGAAAAAGCCGGGTCAGATCAGCAGTTCCACCTGCGATATCGAGCACTTTATCCCCGGGTTTGGCACCGCTGACATCGATCGCAAACCGCTTCCACAAGCGGTGCAATCCCATGGACATGAGATCGTTCATCAGATTGTAGCGTGCTGCTACAGAGTGAAACACTTCCGCAACCTTGCGGGCTTTTTCCGTTTCCGAGACGGTTGTGAAACCAAAGTGTGTGGAATTCGTCATTCTGGAGATGTGTTGTACTGAGTGGTTGATCGATGTCTGGGTAACAGGATTATCCTGTTTCGCGACTGCCACTGGCAGCCTGCAGTCGCTGCAGGTAATCCTGCCACATGGTTTCCTGATTCAGTCCGTAATCATAGAGCAAATCCCAGGAATATAGCCCGGTGTTATGACCATCAGAAAAATCCAGCCTGACCGCATAGCGGCCAATCGGCTCGATATGGGTTATGGTTACATTTTTCTTGCCGGTCTGCAGAATTTCCTGGCCGGGCTCATGGCCGCGAACTTCAGCAGAAGGTGAGTAGACACGCAAAAATTCACATGGAAAGTTGAATGCCTTGCCATCGTTGAAGGTCACGCTTAGTACACCGGATTTACGGTGCAGTTTCAATTCTGTCGGAACAGGTGTTTGTGGATTGAGTCCTGCCACGGATATCATCCTATGAATACAAAAAAATCATGTAACCGGAAAGCCCACAAAAACAGCTTTATGGTAAGGCTTCTTCTTGCGGTTTGCGTTCGGGTTTGACCAGATCTTCCCGTTTGGCGCCCAGTAATAGCAGTATCGGGCTGGCAATCATGATCGATGAGTAAATGCCGAATAGAATACCGATGGTCAGTGCCAGTGCAAAGTTGTGCAGCGCTTCTCCCCCGAACAGGAACATGGAAATAACGACCATTTGTGTACTGCCATGTGTGATGATCGTGCGTGACATGGTTTCAGTGATGGCATTATCGATGATTCTTGTTACGGTTGCTTTGCGCAGTTTGCGGAAATTTTCCCGAATCCGGTCGGAGATAACGACGGATTCATTGACGGAATAACCCAGTATCGCGAGCACGGCAGCCAGAACGGTCAGATCGAACTCCCATTGAAAAAAGGAGAAACAGCCTAAGATAGTCAACACATCATGCAGATTGGCTACGATACAGGCGACACCAAATTTCCATTCGAATCGGACAGCCAGATAAGCGACTATACCCATGGAAACAAACAGCATCGCCAGCAGGCCGTTTTCCAGCAGTTCGTCACCCACTTGCGGACCCACGAACTCTACCCGCTTCATCTCAACTGAGGGGTCATCCACTTTGAGTGCAGTCATGACCGTTTCGGACAGATTACCCCCGGCGTGTTCCAGCTTGACGGGAAGCCTGATCATGACGTCACGGGATGTTCCGAAATTCTGTACGATTGCATCAGACATTCCGATGCCGGCAAGGATTTTACGCGTCTTATCGAGATTGGCAGGCTGCTGGTAGCTGATTTCCATCACCGTACCGCCGGTAAAATCTACTGCGAGATTCAACCCTTTTGTGGTAAGGGAATAAATCGCCAGGATGGAGATAATCAGGGAGAAAGTCATTGAAAACTTTCCCCAGCGGGTAAAAGGAATGTCGCGTTCGAATCTGAAAAAATCCATGGTTATCCGGTTTCAGTAAATATTTAACGTTTGCTGCTGCTTTTTTTCAGTATTTTGATGGCTCCGATCGGGACATGCGTCAGTTTACGATTTCCGTAAAACAGATTGACCATTGCGCGCGAAACGGTGACAGCGCTGAAAAGCGTGGTCAGAATTCCCAGACACAATACGACGGCGAAGCCTTTTATCGGCCCACTACCAAACATCATCAGACCGAGACCGGCGAGTAATGTGGTGAGGTTCGTATCGATAATTGCATCCCATGCACGCTCATACCCGGCATGGATAGCAGCCTGGGGTGTGGCGCCATGCCGTAATTCATCGCGGATCCGTTCGTTGATCAGTACGTTGGCATCGATTGCCATCCCCACGGTCAGCGCCATTCCAGCCATTCCGGGGAGTGTCAGTGTAGCTTGTAAGATCGAAAGCAATCCGATCAGAAACAACAAGTTGGTAGCGAGTGCCACGACAGAGATGACACCGATAGCCGAGTAATAAATCATGATGAATACGGATACGATCAGGAAGCCATACAGAGTCGAATTGAATCCTCTTTCTATGTTTTCAGCGCCGAGACTTGGCCCGACGGTACGCTCCTCGATGATTTCCATGGGCGCAGCCAGAGCACCGGCACGTAACAGCAAGGCTACGTCACGTGCTTCGATACTGTTCATCTGTCCGCTGATCTGTACACGCCCACCACCGATTTCTTCCCGGATGACCGGAGCGGTGACGACTTCAGTCACATTTTTCTCTACCAGCAGGATAGCCATACGCTTACCTACGTTATTACGTGTCAGCTGCTTGAAAATTCGTGAACCGTTGTTATCCAGGGTAACGTGGACGGCGGCCTGTCTGTCCTGATCGAAACCGGGTTGAGCATCCGTGATGCGATCACCAGTGAGCAATACCTGTTTTTTGACCAGCAGATGTCCTCCTCCACGCTCGGAAAGCAGTTCAGTCCCGGAAGGTACTGATCCGCGCAATGCGGCATCGATATCGCCGTCCTCGTCGACCATGCGTACTTCCAGTGTGGCGGTTCTGCCCAGAATATCCTTGGCCTTGGCGGTATCCTGCACACCCGGCAACTGCACGATCACCCGGTCGGCGCCTGCCTGCTGGATGATCGGCTCTGCCACGCCCAGCTCATTCACCCGGTTGCGCAGAGTGGTGATATTGCGCTGAACTGCCGTATTCTGCATGCGTATCAGTGCTTCAGGCTTGATCGAGGCAACCAGGCGCCGCTCTCCGTTGACATCTTCCGACCGAAAAGCGAGATCTTCAAAGGTTTTTCCCAGTTCAGAAATTGCTTTTTCACGCGCCTGTTCATCACGGAATTTGATGATGATTCTCGAACGATCCCGGTCAATGCCGGCTGAAGGAATTCTCTGTTCGCGCAAAGTGCTGCGCAGATCGGCGTTGTAACGGTCGAGTGCCTTGGTCAATGCTCCTGCCATATCCACCTGCAGCATAAAGTGGACACCTCCCCGCAGGTCGAGGCCCAGATACATGGGCAGCGCACCAATATGACGCATCCACTGAGGGGAATTCGGCAGCAAGTTCAAGGCAACGATGTAATCACTACCCACTTCAGCATCCAGAATATCCCGCGCTTTGATCTGGGTATCGGTATCGGAAAACCGGATCTTGATTCCGGTGGATTCGAGTATCGTTCCGTTGTAGGGGAGACCATGCTGTTTGAGTACTTGTTCAGCACGCTGCAGAAGGGCCATATCGGTTTGAATGCCGGCCCGCAAGGGTGAAATCTGGACGGCGGGAGATTCACCAAAAAAGTTGGGCAGGGTATACAGCAATCCAAGCAGTATTGAAACGGCGATGACGATATATTTCCAGAGGGGGTAGCGATTCATGATAACCAGTGTTTCAGAAGAAAAAAGGGCGGAAATGCTGTTGCAATCTCATAGAGATCGGATATACCGCTAAACTAATTTTTTTCGCTATCCTGTTTGGAGGGTGCTGAGGAAGATTCAACTTCACTGGTTTCCGTTACGTTGTCTTCAGGTTCATCCTGACGGGATTCGCCGGCTTTCTGTCTGCTATTTTTCAGTGCCCGATTGCTTTTACCGGTTTCGACACTTTTCAGCGTTCCTTTGGGTAACAGTGTCTGAACGGAGGATTTG
The DNA here is from genome assembly GCF_900167395.1 of Nitrosomonas europaea. Lineage (GTDB taxonomy): Bacteria > Pseudomonadota > Gammaproteobacteria > Burkholderiales > Nitrosomonadaceae > Nitrosomonas > Nitrosomonas europaea. The sequence goes on along the minus strand of NZ_FUWK01000020.1, from coordinate 8,472 downwards.
AGAACGATGATCTCGACACCGGTTGCAATTTCCATGGTGATGTAGCTATCGCCAGCACTGACGACTCGACCCAGTTCACCGCCACTGATGACGATTTCATCTCCCTTCTGTAACCCATTCTGCATTTCTTTCTGTTCCTTAGCTCGTTTTGTCTGCGGACGGATCAGCAGGAAATAGAAAATGACCAGAATACCAATCATGGGCAGAAAGCTCATCAGGGTGGGGTCGGAAGTCTGAGCTGCACCATTGGCAGTCTGGGCAAAAGCTTCTGTTATGAGCATATGATCTTCTCCTTCGATTGGGTATGGATGCGAATTAAACTGAAGCACATTTTAGCATGAAGTCCTGACCAGAAAATTTGCGTGCAAACTGTTCAAACTGACCGGTTTCGATTGCTTTACGAATATTTGCCATGAGCCGCTGGTAGTAATGCAGGTTGTGCAGCGAGTTGAGCCGGGCACCCAGCATTTCGCCGGTACGCTGCAGATGGTGCAGGTAAGCACGTGTGAAATGACGGCAGGTGTAACAATCACAGTGTTCATCCGGTGGCGAGGTATCCAGCCGGTAGCGGCTGTTACGCAGCCTGAGAATACCCTGGCTGGTATAAAGCCAGCCATTACGTGCATTGCGGGTGGGCAGCACACAGTCGAACAGATCGATACCCTGCGCTACAGCATGGACAATATCCTCGGGTGTTCCCACACCCATCAGGTAGCGTGGTTTGTCTGCGGGCAGTTGCGGTGCAGTGTGTCTGAGGATGCGCTGCATGTCTGCTTTGGGTTCACCCACGGATAATCCGCCGATGGCGTAGCCGTCGAAACCGATGGCACACAGCCCGGCCGCGGAATGATCGCGCAGTGACTCATACATGCCTCCCTGCACGATACCGAACAGTGCATTCGGGTTACCGGCGTGGGCTGTTTTTGAACGTTCAGCCCAGCGCAGGCTCAGCTGCATGGAAGATTCAGCAATCTGCATATCGACCGGGTAGGGAGTACATTCGTCGAATATCATGACGATATCCGAATTCAGTACCTGCTGGATCCGCATGGATTCTTCCGGTGTCAGAAAACAGGTATCCCCGTTGACCGGTGAACGGAAACGCACACCTTCTTCACAGATTTTGCGCAGTGCCCCCAGGCTGAATACCTGGAATCCACCCGAATCTGTCAGGATCGGCCCGTCCCAGTTCATGAGCCGGTGCAATCCCCCATGTGCTCCGATCACTTCCAGACCGGGGCGCAGCCATAAATGGAAGGTGTTACCCAGAATGATTCCGGCACCCAGGGTGTGCAGTTCATCCGGGGATAATCCTTTGACTGCACCATAGGTACCTACCGGCATGAAGGCTGGAGTTTCCACCGTGCCATGGGCAAGTGTCAGCGTTCCCCGGCGGGCTTCATGATCACGGCAGTGGAGTTGAAATTTCATGGCTGGCTGTCGATCAGCATGGCGTCACCGTAACTGAAAAAACGATAATGATTGTCGATGGCATGCCGGTAGGCATGGCGGATGGTTTCCATTCCGGCGAAGGCCGATACCAGCATCAGTAACGTGGAGCGAGGCAGATGAAAATTGGTCAGCAACCGATCTACGATGCGAAAACGGAAACCAGGGGTGATGAACAGATTGGTTTCACCAGCACCGGCAACCAGGGTTCCATCGTTAGTCAGCATGCAGGATTCCAGTGCGCGCAGGCTGGTAGTACCCACCGCAAGCACACTGCCACCGGCAGATTTGCACATTTGGATGGCTTCCACCGTTTCTGTCGGAATATGGTATGGCTCGGTATGCATGACATGCTGATCGATATTTTGCACGCGTACCGGCTGGAAGGTTCCCGCTCCGACATGCAGCGTGACGTAGATGATTTTCACTCCCAGAGTACGTAATGTTTGCAACATGGTTTCATCAAAATGCAAGCCGGCAGTAGGGGCTGCAACGGCTCCGCTTTCCTGTGCGAAAACAGTCTGATAGCGGTTTTCATCGGAAACAGTCGCATTTCGCCCGATGTAAGGCGGTAGCGGTGTATGTCCAAATTGATCGAGCAATTCGATCAGCGGCAGTGAATGCATGAAGCACAGGGTATAAATATCTTGCTCGCGTGCTTCCACCTGTGCGGTTATCTTGTTTTCCAACAGCAGGGTGGAGCCGATCACCAGCGCATGACTGGCACGGATCAGTACCCGTGCCCGATGAGTGTCCAGGATGCGCTCGACCATGACTTCAACCTTACCACCGGTGGATTTGACGCCTGACAAGCGGGCTTTGACGACACGGGTATTGTTGAGCACGATGACATCGCCTCGTTTGAGATAATCAGGCAGATTCCTGAAAGCAGCATCACGCAAATCAGCGTGCTTGCCGTTCACATACAGCATCCGGCTGTCTGACCGGTTTGCAAGCGGAAATTGTGCAATCAGCTCATCGGGAAGGTGGAAATCGAAATCATCGGTTTTCATGCTGCGGATTATACCGATGGCAAGCAAAGTAGCCCTATCTTTTGCGGGAAGAACACACAGCAGCGAGAGATTCCTCACCAGAAGTTTTCTGTCAGATCTGAATGGCTTGCTCCTTCAACGCTACGATCTTCTTCGTGCTTCTTGCAATCATCACGATTTTGCCCGCAATGCGGCTCATGGAGAACTTAATCAGAGGTTCCTTAAAGGTATAATCGCAGTTTTATCATTCCGGCAGAAAATCATCTATCCATGCAAGAAAAATACCATCCCCAGGAAATAGAACGACAAGCCCGGCAAAGCTGGCAGGAAACAAACATTTTCAATGTGACTGAGATCCCAGACAGGCCAAAATACTACTGCCTTTCCATGTTTCCTTATCCTTCCGGCAAGCTGCATATGGGGCATGTGCGCAACTATACGATCGGGGATGTATTGTCACGTTATCGCCGCATGCAGGGGTATAACGTCATGCAGCCGATGGGTTGGGATGCATTCGGATTGCCGGCCGAGAACGCTGCGATCCAGAAAGGAGTGCCACCCGCAAAATGGACTTATGACAATATCGCTTACATGCGCAGCCAGTTGCAAAGTCTGGGGTTTGCTATCGACTGGCAGCGTGAACTGGCCACTTGCGATCCACAGTATTACCGCTGGAATCAGTGGCTGTTTCTGCGCATGCTGGAAAAGGGTATTGCCTATCAGAAAACGCAGGTGGTCAACTGGGATCCGGTTGATCAGACTGTACTGGCCAACGAGCAAGTGATTGACGGATGCGGCTGGCGTACCGGTGCAGTGGTGGAAAAACGGGAAATTCCGGGCTATTACCTGGCGATAACCCGCTACGCAGATGAATTGCTGGCCGACCTGGAAAAACTGCCAGGCTGGCCGGAGCGCGTAAAAACCATGCAGGCCAACTGGATCGGCAAAAGCTTTGGTGTGGACATTACGTTCCCGCCGGATACTGCTTCCGGCATGCCACAAGCGCTTAAGGTATTCACTACCCGGGCAGATACGCTGATGGGGGTGACCTATGTGGCGGTTGCGGCAGAGCATCCGGTTGCTTTACATGCAGCACACAATCAGCCTGATCTGGTGGCTTTCATTGAATCCTGCCGGCAGGGTGCCACCATGGAAGCGGAGTTGGCTGTCCAGGAGAAAAAAGGGATGGCCACCGGGTTGTATGTCCTGCATCCGCTGACCGGTGAGCGTCTGCCGGTATGGGTCGCCAACTATGTACTGATGAGCTACGGTGAAGGCGCTGTCATGGCGGTCCCGGCGCATGACGAACGTGATTTTGATTTTGCCCGCCAGCATTCTCTGCCGATCAAACCGGTCATCAGGCCAGAAAATGGCGAGCTATCCGTACCACTCGTTCAGGCCTTTACCGAATATGGGGTAACGTTCAATTCCGACCGGTTTTCAGATCTGACATCACCGGAAGCGATCGATGCAATTGCAGTGGAACTGGGGCAGAAAGCGCTGGGTGAGAAACGGGTGCGGTATCGTTTACGCGACTGGGGAATTTCACGTCAGCGTTACTGGGGCTGTCCGATTCCACTGATCCATTGTGATAGTTGCGGTGTAGTACCGGTAGCAGACGACCAGTTACCTGTTGTACTCCCAGAAGATCTGGTACCGGATGGTTCGGGCAATCCGCTGGCAAAAACACCTTCATTCTATGAGTGTACCTGTCCACGTTGCGGGCGGCAGGCACGCCGCGAAACCGATACCATGGATACATTCGTCGATTCCTCATGGTATTTCATCCGTTATGCCTGTCCGGATCAGTCTGCTGCCATGACCGACCAGCGGGCAAATTACTGGCTGCCGGTCGATCAGTACATCGGCGGGATCGAGCATGCCATTCTGCACCTGTTGTATTCGCGTTTCTGGAGCAAGGTCATGCGCGATCTGGGGCTGGTGTCGTTCGATGAACCCTTTGCCAATCTGTTGACACAAGGCATGGTGCTGAACGAGATATTTTTCCGTAAAACCAGCAGCGGGCGTATCCAGTATTTCAATCCGGCAGAAGTGGATGTGCAGCACGATGGAGAAGGAAAAAGAGTCGGCGCCGTTTTGCAGGCGGATAACCAACCGGTTGAATCCGGCGGTATCGGCACCATGTCAAAATCGAAAAACAACGGGATCGATCCACAAGAAATCATTGAGCAATATGGGGCAGATACTGCGCGACTGTTCATGATGTTTGCCAGCCCGCCGACACAAACGCTGGAATGGTCGGATGCCGGTGTCGAAGGTGCTTTCCGTTTTCTCAAGCGGTTGTGGCGACAAGTTTATTTGCACAGACAGCTGGATGGCGAAGCTGCTGCGACTACTACTCTGGTACCGCATCAGGAATACCCGGCTGATCTGCGGGATTTGCGTTGCCAGTTGCATCAAACTATCGTCAAAGTGACGGATGATCTTGAGCGGCGTCACACGTTCAATACTGCGATTGCAGCCATCATGGAGCTGATGAATGAGCTGTCCGATGTACAGGGCACCCATCCGGCCGCACGCCAACTGATGCAGGAAGCACTGGAGAATATCGTGCTGCTGCTTTCACCCATCGTTCCGCATATCTGTCATGTATTGTGGCGTGAACTGAGACCGGGTACCGAACTGCTCGATCAACCCTGGCCGCAAGCAGATGATCAGGCATTGATTCAGGATGAAGTTGAAATTGTCGTCCAGATCAATGGCAAGCTGCGCGGGCAGATACGCATTGCCAGGGAAGCAGATCGGGCTGCTGTTGAACGAACAGCATTACAAGATGAGCATATACAAAAGAGTATAGCCTACCGGCCTGTCAAGAGAGTCATCGTCGTGCCGGGAAAACTGATCAATATCGTTGTTTAGCGGAAGAGGTCTTACCTATGACGACATTGCGAACCCTGATGGCTGTTTCGCTTGTACTGAATCTGGCTGCTTGCGGTTTCAAACTGCGGGGACAGGTTTCTGAACTTCCTTTTGAACGGGTTTACATCACAGCACCTGCAGGACTGACCATTGGTTCCGATCTGGAACGGGTGATCAGTACACATACCCGGGCGAAGGTCGTCAATAAAGCCGAAAAATCCGAGGCAATCATTCAGATCGTTCATGCAATCAGGGAAAAAAGAATCCTGTCGCTGTCAGAGAGTGGAAGAGTGCGTGAGTTTGAGCTGGTCTATCGAGTCGCTGCCCGGCTGCTCGATGCGCACAATGCTGAACTGGCGTCTCTGCAGGAAATCAGACTGACCCGCATTCTTCCTTTCCTGGATGCACAAGAGCTGGCGAAGGCGGCAGAGGAGGAGATGCTGTACAAGGATATGCAGAAAGATGCCGTGCAACAGATTCTTCGTCAGGTTTCGGCAGTCACCTCTGCGGGATAAGATAGTAGCGTATGCGATTGGATCCTGAGCATCTTGCCAGACAGCTTGATGGAAGTATTGCACCACTATATGTGGTACTCGGGGATGAGTTGCTGTTGGTAATGGAAGCCGTTGACGGGATCCGTGCGTATGTCAGAGGGCAGGGCTACACCGAACGTACGATCCTGACTGCCGATCAGCGTTTTGACTGGATGAATCTGTTTCAATGGGGGCGGCAATCCTCGCTATTCAGTGAAAGACGCATGCTCGATTTGCGAATTCCTTCCGGGAAGCCGGGCAGAGAAGGCGGTGTAGCGATCGAAACATTCTGCCGGGAGTTACCGCGTGATACTGTGACTGTCGTTACTCTGCCGGAAATCGATAAACAGGGACGTGCAAGCAAGTGGTTCAAGGCACTTGAACAGGCAGGCCAGGTGATTGAAGTAAAACCGGTCGGGCGTGACCGGCTGGCACACTGGATAAAGCAGCGTCTCGACCGGCAGAATCAGATGATTGATCAGGATACGCTGCAATTCTTTGCTGGTAAGGTGGAAGGCAATCTGCTGGCAGCTCACCAGGAAATCCACAAACTTGGATTACTCTATCCGCCCGGCCGACTGACTTTCGAACAGGTCAAAAATGCCATTCTCGACGTTACCCGTTTTGATGTGCTGCAGTTACCGGAGACCATGCTAACGGCCGATATGGTGCGTTATCGCCACATTCTGGAAGGGTTGCAGGGGGAAGGGGTGGCACCTCCATTGATACTGGCTATTTTGTCGGAACAGATTCGTCTGCTGATAAAAATTCATCTGCTAAAAAATTCCAGCCGGGGTATGACGATCGAACAGGCCATGACAGCATTGCGAATATGGCCTGCCAGACAAAAACTGATGATGGGGGCAATTCAGCGTATACGCTATCCATTGCTGGTACAAGCACTGTTGCAGGCAGCTGTCATTGATCGGATCATCAAGGGAGTGGAGCAAGGGGATATCTGGGAGGAATTATTGAATCTCGGGATTTGTTTTGCTGCTGATAGCAGTTTCAAGATTATCGGAAGAAAAGATCTTTCATTCATTATCAACTTATCTTTAAAGTAAATGAAAGCAAATATTGCGTGGCAGGAAGGAGTCAGTTTTCTCGGGCAGGTCGGAAGTGGACACTCCGTATTGATGGACGGTGCGCCGGAAGCGGGTGGAAAGAACCTTGGGCCGCGTCCGATGGAAATGATATTACTGGGCCTGGGCGGCTGTACCGCTTTCGATGTGGTACATATTCTGCGCAAGGGGCGACAGGTAATTACCGGTTGTCAGGTCGAGATGGACGCACAACGTGCAACAGAAGATCCAAAAGTGTTTACCCATATTCATCTGCATTTCATTATTACAGGAAAAAATCTCGACCCTCGACACATAGAACGGGCGATCAGTCTTTCTGCCGAGAAATACTGTTCTGCTTCTATGATGCTGAAGGCAACAGTGGACATCACGCATGATTATGAAATCATTGTCGGATGAGCAGAATATGCTGACAGAGAAATAAATATCAGGTCTGTTCCGAATTTACTGGACAACAAAATTTGATTCTGCTAAAAATAACGTGCGCTGGTTTTTCAGTAATGGAAGCCAGGCAAAAAGTGACTCAAAAAAGACTATATATTTAATTTATGGGAGATGAAAAAATGAAGCTTTCGCTTGTATTGGCTGCTGCACTGGCTGTAACAACCTTTTTGACTGCCTGCGGAGATCCAAAGCCTGCCCAATATCCGCCAAGCATGTCGATGGAACGTGATTCCATGCCCGATAACGTAGACAAGGCAGAAAAAGACAACAAAAACTGAGAGAGATATGATTCGAATATTCTAACCGCCCTTTCGGGCGGTTTTTTTATCCGGTATTTTTCTATCAATCTGTTTGATCAGGAAAGAAATTTTCAGCCGGCACAGGTGTGCCAATGTAATACCCCTGGGCAAAATCGATATCCATCCTATCCAGAATGTCCAGTATCTCCTTACTTTCAACGAATTCTGCAGTGATCTTTTTGCCAAATCCTTTTGCTACGGTACACAGGGCACTGACGAGTATCTGATCATCCGGATTGTTGGCAAGATTACGGATGAATGTACCGTCAATCTTAACTGCATCAACCGGTAATTCGCGCAGATAATAGAAAGAAGAAAAACCCACTCCGAAATCATCCAGGACGAAGCCACAGCCGAGTTGCTTCAGATCACGTAAAAGGCTGCGTGTCCCGGGGAGATTGTCTAATGCAGCAGTTTCCGTTATTTCGAATATCAGCAAGCTTGGATCGATATGGTAAATAACCTGAGTTCGGGATAAGAAAAGAGGAAGTGAGCGCCCGCCTTTTTGCGTAAGATTATGTTTCCAAAAACAAATCAATCGCATTCAGGAGGCGCTCATGGACAGTTTAACTGAACTTTTTTGTCTCATAGATGATTTCTGCTGCCAATTCGAGCCCGCTTTAGAACGCCGCCTTCTGGAAACAGGGGTAAAGAAGCGCAAGCGCTGCAGCGGGTTGAGTTTGTCGGAGTTGATGACCTTGACCGTTTTGTTTCATCAATTGCGCTTTCGCCAGTTCAAGAGTTTCTACCTGGTTTACGTATGCCGTCACTTGCAGGCTGAGTTTCCGAAGTT
>NZ_FUWK01000057.1 GCF_900167395.1 Nitrosomonas europaea | reverse complement strand
CGAATATCTTTTCCCAAATACCGGCCTGTGCCCACCGCGTAAAGCGTTTGTGAGCAGTTTTCCATTTGCCATACCGCTCCGGCAGGTCATGCCAGTGCGCACCAGAGCGTAAAACCCATAAAACACCATTTATAAACAATAGATTATCCGCGCCATGTCGGCCACGATCCCCAATTTTACCCGGTATAAACGGCTCTATTCGACGCCATTGCTCCCTGTTCAATTCATAGCGTTTCATACATTCCTCACTGAAAATGTTAAACCTCTTTCAGTAAAGCAAAAATTATAGATGTTGGAAATCCGTAAATGTCGATTTGCCTTAACACCCCAAGGGCAGGGAATTGAGTCTGAAGACTAAGTACTAGCCACAAAAGGTAATCAATGAGGATTGCAATCATCGGTAGCGGCTGCTCTGGTCTCACTGCCATCAAAAATCTGCTCGATGCAGGGTTGAAGGAGATCATCTGTTTCGAGAAAAGTGACCAGATCGGTGGCAACTGGGTATATACAGCAGCTCCAAGTCACAGCAGCGTAAGCGAAGCCACTCATATCATTTCCAGCAAGGCTTTATCACAGTTCAGCGACTTCCCGATGCCTGACGATTATCCCGATTACCCCAGTCACCAGCAAATACTCGCGTATTTCCAGGCGTACACACGGCATTTTCATCTGGATCACTATATTCGATTCAATACAGCGGTGCTCCGTGCTGAAAAGATTGAAAAAGAACGCTGGTGTTTGCATCTGGATGATGGCACTCAGGCAGAGTTTGACTACTTGCTTGTTGCCAATGGTCATCACTCCGTACCACGCCATCCTGACTGGAAAGAGTGCTTCACGGGAAAGTATCTGCATGCGCATGAGTACAAAACCAACCAGGGGCTTGAAGGCAAACGCATACTCGTAGTCGGTGCCGGTAACTCAGGGTGTGATTGCGCGGTAGAAGCCAGCCGCGTGGCTGCACGAGTAGATATCAGCTTGCGTTCGCCACAATACATTATTCCCAAATTTATCATGGGTCGTCCTACCGATACTTTTGCCGCTACTTTCCACTGGCTGCCTCAAAGCGTACAGGATGGGCTACAAAGAATCAGCCTTCGTCTCCAGATCGGGCGTTATCATGATTACGCATTACCAGAGCCAGATTTTTCTCCAACCCGGGCGCACCCAACCATCAACTCAGCGTTATTCGATAAGATCCGACATGGCAAAGTGCATCCTCGCCCCGGTATCCAGAAAGTTTCCGGGCAAACGGTATATTTTGCTGACAACGCTACAGCGCAGTATGATGTGCTCATTGCTGCTACCGGCTATAAAATCAGCTTCCCATTTTTTGATCGGGATTTTCTTGACTGGGAAGAAGCGGCTCATATTCCACTTTTCCTGCGAATATTTCATCCGGATCATCCCAGTTTGTTTTTTGTCGGCTTGATTCAGCCGCAGGGCTGCATTTGGCCACTTGCCGAAATACAGGCCAGGTTGATAGGCCAATTATTAACAAACAAAATACAGCTGCCACTAAACTGGCGTAAATTGGCGCTATCAGAAGGGAGAAACCGGGCACAACAATTTATTGCGCGTCCCCGTCATTCGATAGAAGTTCATTATTATCCTTACCTGAAACAGCTACAGCGGATGATTCAGGGACAAATCAAATAAAACGCGAATTTCCTGATTGAGGACGACCTCATCTTCGGGACAATCTACTATCCGGGACGACCTGGTATCTTTCAATGGAGATGAGATGGCTTGGATGATGCTGATTTTTGCGGGCTTACTTGAAGTGGGCTGGGCTTTCACGATGAAACTCTCGAATGGCTTTACCAACCCAGTCTATTCCATCATTACCATTGCGGGTGTAATTGCCAGTTTTGTGCTGCTTTCACTCTCGATGAAAATACTTCCGCTCGGCACAGCCTATACGATCTGGACCGGGATTGGAGCAATAGGCGCATTTATGGTAGGCATCTTTGTGTTGGGAGAATCAGTGACTCCCTTGCGGCTTCTGGCAGCCGCCCTGATCATCAGTGGTCTGGTCTTGATGAAACTGTCATCCTGATCTGATAAGACTTTGTCGATTATGGCTGTCAGGTTGTTTCCTCCATCGACAGGCTGCGGAAATACCTGTTTTTATATTTACGGCGGGTGCAGGGAAATGCCGGATTACCGGCTTACTTTCCTGCCTTTCGGATAATATATTAATTAGAATATGCGCCTTTGCCCGAGTGATGAAATTTGCAGGTAGACACGATATATTGCGATTCATTTATGGCGGTATATTCATCTGAAGATCTGAGCACAACTACGCCAGATTGGCTGAGGCGTAAGAAATCTCAGGATTTTTCTCATTGATATCCGGTTTTGCTCTCGATTTTCTCTTTCGATTTCTCTTTTTCACAAACTTCATGACTTCTACAGCCCCATCTGCTGTTTCAGAGCCAACGCAGAAAAAAATCATCAACACCATCGCCGAAGAACTTGATGTCGCACCGCGGCAGATCAGCGCAGCGGTAATGCTGCTGGATGAGGGGGCAACCGTACCCTTTATTGCGCGATATCGCAAAGAGGCGACCGGTAACCTGGACGACACACAACTGCGCTTGCTGGAAGAGCGGCTGGCTTATCTGCGTGAGCTGGAAGCACGACGACAAGTTATCCTGGCTTCGATCGAGGAGCAGGGCAAGCTCACCGATGAACTGCGTCATGCCATCGATCAGGCTGCTACCAGGCAGCTTCTGGAAGATATTTATTTGCCTTACAGGCCGAAGCGCCGCACCCGGGCACAAATCGCACGTGAAGCCGGACTGGAGCCGCTAGCGGATACGCTTCTGGCAGATCCGACACTCGATCCTGAGCAGGAAGCCGCAAAATATATCAAGGTGGTGCCGGCTGCTGAGGGGGTGGAAGCGATCAATGTTCCCGATACGAAAACAGCACTTGAAGGTGCGCGCGATATTCTGGCTGAACGCTTTGCGGAGACAGCGGATTTGCTCGTTGTACTGCGTAGCAAGCTCTGGCAGGAGGGGGTGGTGACTTCGACAGTCGTTGCCGGTCAGGAAAAGGCAGAGGAAGAAAAATTCCGTGACTATTACGCTTATACCGAACCGGTACGGTTGATTCCATCGCACCGTGCACTGGCATTGTTTCGCGGTCGTGCGCTGGGCGTGCTCAGAATCGATCTGGATCTGGACGAAACAGCCCGGGAGAGCATTCCACATCCCTGCATCGCCATGATTGCAACACATTTCGGGATCGAAAACCGTGATCGGAAAGCGGATAAATGGCTTGGGGATGTTTGCCAGTGGGCCTGGCGTGTCAAAGTACATCTGCATCTCACTACCGAACTGTTGTTGCAGGTGCGTGAAGCGGCAGAAACAGAGGCGATCAGGATTTTCAGCCGGAACTTGCGTGAATTGCTGCTGGCGGCTCCGGCAGGCCCCAAGGCCGTGCTCGGGCTCGATCCGGGTTACCGTACCGGCTGCAAAGTGGCTGTGGTCGATGCTACCGGGAAATTGCTGGAAACCGTGACGATTTATCCGCATCAGCCACGGAATGACTGGCAGGGTTCGCTGGCAACCCTCGTGCAACTGGTACACCGGCATGGCGTTGAACTGATTTCGATTGGCAACGGGACAGCAAGCCGGGAAACCGACAAACTGGCTACCGAAGTTGTCAGGCTGGTTGCGGAACAGTCCCCCGAATCGAAGCTGACCAAAATTGTTGTCAGCGAGGCAGGCGCCTCGGTTTATTCAGCGTCCGCACTGGCTGCAGCAGAATTTTCCGATCTGGATGTGAGCCTGCGCGGTGCTGTTTCCATTGCCAGACGCTTGCAGGATCCCCTGGCAGAACTGGTCAAGATCGAACCCAAATCGATTGGCGTCGGCCAGTATCAGCACGATGTGAATCAGCGTATTCTGGCGCGATCACTCGATGCTACGGTGGAAGATTGCGTCAATGCGGTCGGTGTGGATGTCAATACCGCATCTGCTCCGCTGCTGGCTCAGGTTTCCGGTCTCAATCGTGTACTTGCGCAGAACATCGTCAGCTATCGTGATGCCCATGGCCCGTTTTCAAACCGGCAAACGCTACTCAAGGTGCCGCGTGTGGGGGAAAAAACATTCGAACAGGCTGCAGGTTTCCTGCGCATCAACGATGGTGATAATCCACTGGATCGTTCCGCTGTTCACCCGGAAGCCTATCCGGTGGTCGAACGTATCCTGGCGCGCCTGAAGAAGGGAATCGGGCAGGTGATGGGCCAGCCGGGCACACTCAAAGGGCTTTCTGCCGAAGAATTTACCGATGAAACCTTTGGTTTGCCAACCGTGCGCGATATCCTGACCGAGCTGGAAAAACCCGGCCGTGATCCGCGTCCGGAATTCAAAACAGCCGTTTTTCAGGAAGGGATTGAATCAATCACCGATTTACAACCCGGGATGATTCTCGAAGGTGTCGTGACCAATGTAGCCGCTTTCGGTGCATTTATCGATATTGGCGTGCATCAGGATGGTCTGGTGCATGTTTCTGCGCTAGCGAACAAATTCATCAAAGACCCCCATCAGATCGTCAAACCGGGGCAAGTCGTCAAGGTCAGGGTACTGACGGTGGATGCGGTACGCCAACGTATCAGCCTGACTATGCGAATCGACGATATTCCTGAAACAATCAGCCAGCCGGAAACACGAAAAGCCAGGCCGGATGACCGACAATCCCGGCGAGGTTCCCGTTCACTACAGACTGCGTCCAGAACAGGGAAATCTGAACCTGCCGGTGCGCTGGCCCTTGCACTGGCACGAGCGAAAGAGAAAAGATAAAACCTGAATCGCGCAGTTGAATTGATCGTATGGTTGATAACCCGATCAGAAGCAAAGATTCAAGCACAGAAAACGATGGAGGAAGTCGTCAGCTGTGGGGGCTGGTATCTGCTATGGTTGCTGACTCGGGATCATTGTGTTTCACCTGAGCATGTTTGCCGACGGCAACGACTGCAACCACGAGAGTGGCCACCAGCCAGGTCATGAGATCTGCGTGTTCTCCCAGTAGCAATACGGAGGCAATGATGGTCAGAAACGGTTGCAGCAACTGGGTTTGCCCTACTTTTGCGATACCACCGAGAGCAAGTCCGTGATACCAGGGAAAGAAGCCGAGGTACTGGCTGATGACCGTGAGGTAAATGAATCCCAGCCAGGATTCGAGCGGCAGATTCAGCGATACCGGTGCGTAATGAATGGCAGGAATGATCAGGATGGGAAAAGAAAAAACCAGCGCCCACGAAATGACCTGCGGCCCGCCCAGTGATTTGGACAGCCTTGCTCCTTCCGCATAACTGACACCGGCACAAACGATAGAACCGAACAGCGCAAGATCAGCCGGGTGGAGTGTTCCACCCGCTCGACTGAGCGAATAGCCGACCACCAGCCCCGCCCCTATCAGTGCAAACAGCCAGAATTTCATAGAAGGACGTTCATTGGAAAACAGGGCTGCTGCCACCGCAGTAGCCAACGGAAGAATACCGAGGACAACACCGCCGTGCGAAGCATCCACATACAGCATTGCCCAGGCAGCGAGCAGCGGAAAACCGATCACAGCGCCTGCTGCAACGATGATCAAGCCTTTGGCTTCTTCACGTGTTGGTAAACGCTGACGAGTGAACCATAGAAAAACGGCTGCCAGCACAGCAGCACCGGCTCCCCGGCCAAGCGCCACGAAAACGGGATCGAGCGCACTCAGTGCCGCCCGCATGGCCGGAAGTGTGAGGGCAAATGCAGTAACGGCGATCAGCCCGTACACATAGCCGAGATTTTCGTTGCGCGTATTTGTCATGAAAACCTTGTTTGACCGGATAGGAGTTACAGGCTGGTGATCGAATGAGGAATGATCTGCTGCGGTGTGCCCGGTTTAATGTCCGGCGATGGTCATGCGTTCGATCAGTAATGAACCGCACTGGCGTGAGCCGCGTACGATGACATCATTACCGACAGCGACGATGCCGGACAACATATTTTTCAGGTTGCCGGCGATGGTGATTTCTTCTACAGGGTGAGTGATTTCACCGTTTTCCACCCAGAACCCGGCTGCTCCCTGGGAATAGTCTCCGGTGACGAGGTTGACGCCATGGCCGAGCAGTTCGGTAACCAGCAAGCCCTTGTTCATTTTTTTCAACAGAGCATCGAAAGATAACGAAACATTATTTTCCACGATCAGGTTATGGTTGCCGCCAGCATTGCCGGTGGAACGCATACCGAGCTTGCGCGCCGTGTAACTGCCCAGAAAATAGCCTTGCACGACACCATTTTCCACCACTTTGCGCGGATGAGTGGCGACACCTTCATCATCAAACGCACAACTTGCCAGACCTTTTTGAAGATGCGGTAACTCACTGATCTGAATGGTTGCCGGAAATACCTGTCTGCCAATACTGTCCAGCAGGAAGGAAGATTTCCGGTACAGGCTGCCGCCACTGATTGCCTGGACGAAATAGCCGATCAGGCTGGAGGCGATGGTCGATTCGAACAGTACCGGCACTTCGCAGGTTGCGATTTTGCTGGCGCCGAGGCGTGCCAGGCTGCGCATACCGGCTTTTTTGCCGATTTCTTCGATGGCTTCGAGATCACCCGCCGCGCGTGCAACGCTGTACCAGTAATCACGTTGCATGTTGTTCTGCTCGCCGGCGATGACCGCGCAACTGATGCTGTGGCGTGACAGTGGATAACCGGCGCAGAATCCGAGCGAATTGGCGTAAACGAAGTGTGAGGCGCCGGCCGATACGCTGGCGCCTTCGGAATTGGTAATGCGTTTGTCAGTTGCCAGGGCAGCTGCTTCGCACTGGCGTGCCAGTTCGATGGCTTCTTCGACAGGTAGTGACCACGGGTGGTAAAGATCGAGATCCGGGAAGGAAGTCGCCAGTAAATCCTGGTCAGCCAGCCCGGCGTAAATATCATCTGCCGTGTATCGGGCAATCGACAGTGCGGCAGAGACGGTTTCGCGTATCGCCTGTGGAGAAAAGTCCGAACTGCTGGCATTGCCCCGCTTATGCCCGATATGGACGGTAATGGACAATCCTTTGTCACGCGTGTATTCGATGGTTTCGACTTCTCCCTGGCGCACGGTGACGTTCTGACCGGAGCCTTCCGAGACATTCATTTCACAGGCGTCAGCCCCTCCCTTGTGGGCGAGCGTCAGTACATCGTCTGCGATCTGTTGCAGAGTCTCAACGGAATAAGAAAAGGATTGCGGTTGTTCGGGGTGATGATTCGAGTTGTCCATATAAATTGGGGAGGAGACGGTTTATCAGTGCATTGAAACAGATTCCACTTCCAGATTGGCGTGAGCCTGGTGCTGATCTGGCTGGAGGCGGAATGAAACAGGAACGACTGCTTGCAAGTTCGGGCTGTCAGTGGCAGAGAGAGGCTGTGAAACCAGTTCCTGCTGTACGCTGATGTTCTTCAGCGCGCCCTGTTTTCCAAAGCAGGTTATGATAACAGTTTATTGACTGTTCCCGATACGAGTGACTGTGTCCGACCATCCGCAAACTGTTTCCCAGCCTGATCCCGAATCTGAATCCCGGCCCAGCAAAACCCGCCTCAAGCAGGAAATGCATGCCTTGCAGGCATTGGGTGAGCGGCTGGTGGAACTTGAACCTGCCCGCATCGCAGAATTGGATTTGCCCGAGAAACTGGCAGAAGCATTGCTGGAAGCCCGCAAAATAACCAGCCATGGCGCACGCCGACGGCACCTGCAATTCATCGGTAAACTGATGCGTGCAGTTGATCCACTACCTGTTCAGGAAAAGCTGGATGCATGGCAGCATACCGGTATGCGCCATACCGCATGGCTGCATCAACTGGAGCGGTGGCGCGATCGCCTCATCAGTGATGAAACAGCGGTGACCGAATTCGTGCAAACCTATCCGCACACGGATGTGCGCCAGTTACGTACCTTGTTGCGTAATATCGAAAAAGAAAAACTGGCCGGTAAACCTCCCCATAATTTTCGTGCTTTGTTTCAGTTGCTGCGGCAGATTATTCCGGAAATACCGGGATAAACGGTATAAGTTGTCTGCGGTGATGAAAATACTGTTTTCGCGAGATGACATTGAAGCAATCTGCCAACGCTGAAAGGTCGTTTTTGCCGTTGCCTGAATTTTTGGAAGATTTGGATTTGTTTTGTTGATTTAAAGGAGATGAACGGATGTGGTTGAAATGGATGGTATGTTCAATGTTTCTAATGCTGATGGCTTTGCCCGTGACATCATCAGCCAATCAGCCAACTGGTACTAATAATGTAGCGGCAACGAAGTGCAAAGGTTGTTTTTGCCCGGGTAATCCCTGCCAGCTTTGCCGGCTGCCACCCCATACGGATGATCCGATTCCTGAGAATGAGCCGGAAACCTGTCGCCTCATCCGTGAGGCGGTTCCTCCTGCATCGTTCCAGCCGGGAGAAAATGAATATTTCGCTAATCTGGATAAAGCAACCATACAGTGTATCCGCAGTGGTGATGTCATTCCGAACACACGCCGTGTACCAGGCTATCCGGGGCGTGTCTATTGCAAGCCTGGTCTCCCTGCATTAGGCGCGCACTAATTACGATTTGTATGAGAATTATCACTTTGAATGTGAACGGTCTGCGTTCGGCAGCTGGCAAAGGGCTTTTTGACTGGCTTCCTCGACAGGAGGCAGATGTGATCTGTGTGCAGGAATTGAAAGCACAGCAGGGTGACATCAATGGAGTGATGCGTGCACCGGATGGCTACAGCGGTTATTTCCACTGTGCGGAAAAAAAGGGCTACAGCGGAGTTGGGCTCTATACCCGTTATTCTCCCGATCAGATCATAGAGGGAACCGGCATTCCTGAAATTGATATGGAAGGGCGTTTCCTGAGAGTGGATTTCGGCAACCTGACCGTTATTTCGATTTACCTTCCTTCCGGTTCGAGCGGAGAGCACCGCCAGGCAGCAAAATTTTTCTTCATGGAGCATTTTCTTCCGCTGTTGCAGTCGTTGGCAGAGTGTGGTCGTGAGGTGCTGCTGTGCGGAGACTGGAATATCGCGCATAAGGCAATCGACCTCAAGAACTGGCGTTCCAATCAGAAAAATTCAGGATTCCTGCCGGAGGAACGCGCCTGGTTGTCCACCGTGTTCGATGAATTGAAGTTGGTGGATGTATTTCGCAAGATCAACCCGGAACCGGATCAATATACCTGGTGGTCCAATCGTGGCCAGGCATGGGCGAAGAACGTGGGCTGGCGGATCGACTACCAGATTGCAACACCGGGGTTGGCAGCTATGGCAACCGGTGTCTCGATTTACAAGGCTGAGCGCTTTTCTGACCACGCTCCACTGACCATCGATTACGATTTCAATCTATGAAACCAGGCGCATGCGTCGGCTGGCTGCATGCACTGCGTATCTATACTCATCCGAGAGTGCTGGGCATGCTGCTGCTGGGGTTTTCTGCCGGTCTGCCCATGCTGCTGATACTCGGCACATTGTCGTTCTGGTTGCGTGAAGCGGGTATCGACCGTGCCACCATTGGCCATCTGAGCTGGGTGGGGCTTGCCTACGGTTTCAAATGGGCATGGGCGCCATTGGTTGATCGGATGCCATTGCCACTGCTGACTCGTTGGCTGGGGCGCCGCCGTGCCTGGTTATTGCTGTCACAACTGGCCATTAGCATGGCATTGATTGGTATGGCCCGTACTGATCCGGCGGAAGATCTGGTGCGCATGACAGTGTGCGCAATCATCGTGGCATTTGCTTCCGCTACTCAGGATATCGCACTGGATGCTTACCGGATCGAAGCGGTTGCGTTACGACTGCAGGGCGCGATGGCCGCAACCTATCAGGCAGGCTACCGGTTGGCGATGATTCTGGCTTCGGCAGGGGTATTGTGGATTGCCGCTGCACTGGATGCATCACCTGGTGAATACAGCGCTGCTTCCTGGCAGGTAGCCTATACCATCATGGCGAGCTGTATGCTGATCGGGATGATGACTACGTTGATAATTCGTGAACCGGAGGTACCCGTTGCACAATTGACGGTTAACAGTGGATCACGAGGAGCGACAGCATCAGCCCGGTTGCTTGCCTGGCTGGATAGTGCAGTGATTGCGCCGTTTCGTGATTTCATCATGCGCTACGGTTATCACGCACTATTGATTCTGGCATTGATTGCCATATACCGGATTTCAGACGTCGTCATGGGCATCATGAGCAATCCGTTTTATGTGGACATGGGCTATACCAAAGATGAAGTAGCCACCATCTCCAAAGTGTATGGTGTGATCATGACCATATTGGGCGCAGCCATGGGCGGTGTGCTGGTTGCCCGCATCGGCGTTATCCGTACCTTGTTTCTGGGAGCGGTATTATCAGCCGCCACCAATCTGCTGTTTGTATGGCTGGCGGGCAGAGGGCATGATGTCGGCGGGCTGGTCTTCACCATTTCAGCCGATAACCTGGCAGCAGGTATTGCCTCCTCTGCCTTTGTTGCCTACCTTTCAGGATTGACGCACGCTGCTTATTCCGCCACGCAGTATGCGTTGTTCAGCTCCATCATGCTGCTGCTGCCAAAATTTATCGCCGGTTTCAGTGGAGAATTTGTTGATGCTTACGGCTACGCCACATTCTTTACTGGCACTGCATTATTGGGTGTGCCGGTACTGGTGCTGGTATGGAAAGTAGGGCGAATTGACTTTGCTGGATCAGTGAGAAATAACTCGCAGGGAGAGTAATTAAATAGTGGAGTATTGGTTCTAGCGATGTATTTTGAGAAGAACTAACGCCGAGCTAAGGGGCAGACACAAGCGGCGCATAAAATGCGAAGCATGCGCCGGTTGTGGCTGTCCAGCGCCATTTATGGCGCGACCTTGAGCGACTTGTGTGCGCCCAGCATGGGCGCGAACTTATGGGGTGCAAGTCCCCTGTGGGAGTACCGACTTGGATTCATTGTGAACCGAGTATAACCACGAGCCGAAGGCAAGGGCAAGCCCGTGAGGGATTGTCTGGAGGAAGCCGGAGTGCAAGAGGTGCGAGGCGACGGACAGAAACCGCATAGAAGGCCGAGGCAGGCGAGGCGAGCTGGCACATGACAGCGAAGCCCAACGGTACGCCGGCCACGGTAAATGCGGCGCTTGTGCACCGACAGTTCGCGTTCTTACCTGGGGAGGTCTGTGCTGACGGCGGCCAGCCTGATCGTGACGATGACCCGGCCGGTCCCACCGGGCAACCAAGGACCAGGAGCCGTGGCGAGCTGCCCGCCACGAGCGAAGAAACCGGCAGCGACGCACGATCAGACGGGCAGCGCGTCCACTGGCAACGGTGGGCGTGACGGTGCAGAAGTCAGCAGAAGCCATAGTAGGCAGCCAGGTGTCGGGCTGCCGAAGGGCTGAACAACGAGATACTAAGGAGCAGACGTGACCGAACTCGACCAAACCGATGAAGCCCGCATGGGCCAGGCACGGCGGCGGTCGGCATGCACCGAGCCTTGAACCAAGACGACGACCATAACCAAGACGGCCAAGACCTGCTCGAGGCCGTGCTGGCCAGAGACAACCTGGCGCGGGCGTGGCGCAGGGTCAAATCCAATAGGGGGGCGCCGGGTATCGACGGCGTGACCACGGCGGAATGGCCCGAACACGCCCGCGCACACTGGCCAGCCACGCGCGAGCAGATCGAGGCCGGGCGATATCGGCCGCAACCGGTGCGACGGGTGGATATCCCCAAGCCCGATGGCGGCCAACGGCAACTGGGCATCCCGACCGTCACGGACCGGGTCATCCAGCAGGCCATCGCCCAGGTGCTCATACCGATCTTCGATCCGGGCTTTTCGGCATCGAGCTTCGGCTTCCGACCGGGCCGCAATGCACACCAGGCGATCCGCCAGGTGCAGGCGCACGTGAAGGCCGGCTACCGTTGGGCGGTAGATCTGGACTTGGCCAGGTTCTTCGACAACGTCAACCATGACCTGTTGATGAGCCTGCTGAGTCGAAGCATCGCCGACAAGCGACTGCTGGCCCTGATCGGGCGCTACCTGCGCGCCGGGGTGCTGGTCGGGGAGCACCCCCAACCCAGCGAGGTGGGCACGCCGCAAGGCGGGCCGCTCTCGCCGCTGTTGGCCAACGTCCTGCTGCACCAGTTCGATCTCGAACTGGAACGCCGCGGACACCGCTTCGCCCGCTACGCCGACGATGTGATCATCCTGGTCAAGTCCCGACGCGCGGCCGAGCGGGTGATGCAAAGCCTCACGTACTTCCTGCAATCCACCCTCAAGCTCACCGTGAACCTGGCCAAGAGCCAAGTCGCACCGATGAGTGAATGCAGCTTTCTAGGCTTCACTCTTGTGGGCAAGAAGATCCGCTGGACAGAGAAATCCCTGGCGAATTTCAAGCATCGGGTGCGGCAACTCACCGGCAGAAGTTGGGGCGTCAGCATGGAGTACCGGCTGGAAAAGCTCGGTCAGTATCTGCGGGGATGGTTCGGGTACTACGGGATCAGCCAGTACTACCGGCCGATCCCGGAACTGGACGAATGGATCCGACGTCGGGTGCGTATGTGCTACTGGAAACAGTGGCGCTGGGCGCGCACTAAGATCCGGCACCTGCTGGACTTGGGCATACCGCTGAAGGCTGCCATCCAACACGGCGTGAGCAGCCTGAGCTATTGGCGCATGGCCAGAACTCCGGTGACCCAACAGGCCATGTCCAACGACTGGCTCAGGGCACAGGGACTGCTCAGCATCAAAGACCTGTGGTGCAAAGCACAGAGCTACGGGCCGGACAAGGGTTGAAGGCGTCGTCGTCACACGAGCACGCTCGTTGAACCGCCTACTGCGGACCCGCACGGTGGGTGGTGTGGGGGCTGGGAGTTAAAAGCTCCCAGCTACCCGATTAGGC
>NZ_FUWK01000059.1 GCF_900167395.1 Nitrosomonas europaea | reverse complement strand
CAGCGCTTTCAATGCCGAACCAATGATAATAGGTGTGTCGTCACCCGGAAAATCATAGTTGGACAATAGTTCGCGTATCTCCATTTCGACAAGTTCAAGCAATTCAGCATCGTCTACCATGTCCGCTTTGTTCATGAAAACGATGATGTAGGGCACCCCCACTTGCCGAGCCAGCAAAATATGCTCACGCGTTTGCGGCATCGGACCATCAGCTGCTGATACCACCAGAATGGCACCATCCATTTGTGCCGCTCCGGTAATCATATTCTTCACATAGTCAGCATGACCAGGACAGTCTACGTGTGCGTAATGGCGCTTGTCTGTTTCGTATTCAACGTGGGATGTATTGATAGTAATTCCGCGTGCACGTTCTTCCGGCGCCGAGTCAATCTGATCGTATGATTTGGCTTCTCCACCAAACTTCTTCGTCAGTATCGTCGTAATCGCCGCCGTCAACGTCGTCTTTCCATGATCCACATGACCAATCGTTCCCACATTCACATGCGGCTTCACCCGCTCAAATTTACTCTTCGCCATTACGTCAACCTCTTATTGATTTGAGTAGTATTATTTCTTATTAATGATTGCCTCTGCCACATTCTTTGGTGCTTCGGAATAATGCTTGAATTCCATTGAATACGTCGCTCTCCCCTGAGTAGCAGAGCGTAGTATCGTTGAATACCCAAACATTTCAGCTAACGGCACCTCTGCACGAATTACCTTGAATCCCGGAATATCATCCATTCCCTGAATTATTCCACGGCGAGAAGATAAATCGCCCACTACATTACCCATAAAATCGGATGGTGTCTCTACTTCGACTGCCATCATTGGCTCTAACAAAACAGGGTTAGCTTTTCTCATACCATCTTTAAATGCTATAGATGCAGCCATTTTAAAAGCATTCTCATTAGAATCGACATCATGATATGACCCATCAAACAGAGCAACTTTCACATCTACTACTGGATATCCGGCAAGAACACCATTTGCCAATGAATCCTGCAATCCTTTTTCAACGGCTGGAATATATTCTCGCGGAACAACACCACCTTTAATCTCATCAAGAAATTCGAACCCCTTACCCGCCTCGTTAGGCTCCATCCGCAGCCACACATGACCATACTGGCCGCGACCACCACTTTGTTTAACGAACTTACCTTCAATTTCAACTTGCTTTCTTATTGCTTCACGATATGCAACCTGAGGAGCTCCTACGTTCGCTTCCACTCCAAATTCTCGCTTCATCCGGTCAACAATGATTTCCAGATGAAGTTCACCCATCCCAGAAATGATCGTCTGCCCTGATTCCTCATCTGTTCTAACTCTAAAAGATGGGTCTTCCTGTGCCAAGCGATTCAGTGCAATCCCCATCTTTTCCTGATCAATCTTAGTTTTTGGCTCAACGGCCACATGAATGACCGGTTCCGGGAAATCCATCCGCTCCAGTGTAATTATGTGATCCAGATCACACAAAGTATCTCCTGTCGTGACCTCTTTCAAACCCACAGCAGCAGCAATATCCCCAGTTCCAACCTCCTTGATTTCTTCACGCTGATTGGCATGCATCTGGAGCAATCTACCAATTCTTTCTTTTTTCCCCTTAACCGGATTAAATACCGTGTCTCCCGATTTAATCGTTCCGGAATACACGCGAAAGAAAATTAACTGCCCTACATACGGATCGGTTGCAATCTTAAATGCCAACGCAGAAAATGGCTTATCCTCACTCGGCTCACGCTCATCCTCAACACCATTTTCATTTGTCCCTTTTATTGCCGGAATATCCAGTGGCGACGGTAGATAATCAAGTACCGCATCAAGCATCGCCTGAACACCTTTATTTTTGAACGCGGTCCCACAAAGCATTGGGACAATCTCATTATTTATTGTTCTTACGCGCAACCCTTGTTTAATATCCTCTATAGACAAATCACCCGTTTCCAGATATTTGTTCATCAACTCTTCACTTGCTTCGGCAGCCGACTCAACCATTTTTTCTCGCCAGATGGCCGCATCAGCCTGCATTGAAGCAGGAATTTCACGCTCCTCGAATTTCGTACCTTGACTCGCATCATCCCAATAAATAGCCTTCA
Source organism: Nitrosomonas europaea (assembly GCF_900167395.1). Lineage (GTDB taxonomy): Bacteria > Pseudomonadota > Gammaproteobacteria > Burkholderiales > Nitrosomonadaceae > Nitrosomonas > Nitrosomonas europaea. The sequence continues at coordinate 8,116 of NZ_FUWK01000059.1, read as the reverse complement.
TTTTTACGAGATCAATGACTCCAGCAAATCCATCCTCAGCACCGATTGGCAACTGAATCGGAACCGGATTTGTCTTAAGCCTGCTAATCATTTGCTCACGAACACGCATAAAATTAGCGCCCGACCTATCCATCTTATTAACAAAGGCAAGTCTCGGGACCCCGTATTTATTAGCCTGACGCCAAACTGTTTCCGTTTGAGGCTGAACGCCACCAACTGCACAAAATACCGTACAAGCTCCGTCCAACACACGCAACGAGCGTTCCACTTCAATTGTAAAGTCTACGTGCCCCGGGGTATCAATTACATTGATTCTATGCTCAGGATAATTTCCCGCCATCCCCCTCCAAAAGCACGTTGTAGCAGCGGATGTAATCGTAATCCCCCGTTCCTGCTCCTGCTCCATCCAATCCATAGTAGCAGCACCGTCATGCACCTCTCCCAACTTATGAGAAACCCCCGTATAAAACAGTATACGCTCACTGGTTGTCGTTTTCCCTGCATCGATATGAGCCATGATACCTATATTACGATATCGCTCTAACGGTGTTTTCTTTGCCACTTTTATTTCCTAGTTTATTTTACTGTCGAGATACTCATTTACACGCATATGCACTCATATGCGAAAATTTCCTCAAAACCTAAAGTGAGAGAATGCTTTATTAGACTCAGCCATTCTATGCACTTCTTCACGCTTCTTGATTGCCGCCCCCCTATTTTCCGAAGCTTCCAGCAATTCGCTCGCCAATCTTAAATCCATTGACTTCTCGCTCCGTTTACGAGCAGCATCTCGCAACCAACGCATCGCCAAAGCACTTCTCCTAATAGATCTAACTTCCACAGGCACTTGATAGTTTGCCCCACCCACACGCCGGCTTTTAACCTCAACAACTGGTCTGATGTTTGACAAAGCCTGTGTAAATACCTCGACAGGATCCTTTCCCGTTTTTTTCTCCAAATGATTTAAAGCACCATATATAATTTGCTCAGCGACAGACTTTTTTCCCCGTGTCATCAGCACATTCACAAACTTCGCCAACTCTATATTATGGTATTTGGGATCTGGCAGTATTTCTCTTTTCGGCACTTCTCTTCGTCTCGGCATTTTACTTATCTCTATATTTCTCTTTTAAACGATATAAAATGCGCAGCGCTAAGCTGCGCACATATACTGACCGTGGCTATGCGCTCTTCGGCCGCTTTGACCCATATTTTGAGCGAGCTTGTTTTCTATCTTTTACACCAGCTGTATCCAAACTACCACGAACCGTATGATAGCGAACACCCGGCAAATCCTTGACCCTTCCACCCCGTATCAACACAACCGAGTGCTCTTGCAAATTATGCCCTTCGCCACCGATATAACTACTTACCTCATAGCCGTTTGTTAACCTGACCCTAGCCACTTTCCGGAGGGCAGAATTTGGTTTCTTAGGAGTCGTAGTATAAACACGCGTACATACCCCTCTTTTCTGCGGGCAACTCTCAAGAGCAGGCACCTTGCTTTTCGTTCTTTTTGCTTTACGCGGCTTACGTACTAATTGACTGATCGTCGGCATTTTGCTCCTAATATCCCATCTGTTTAATTATTTCCTTAAGCTAACCCTTGTTATTCGCCTCTACTATGGCACAAACCTCAGCGCAGTAATTTATCTACTACAATTGCTCTTGTACCTTAGTACAGCACTGCCTATTTGACAGATACGCAGCTAAAAAGACTGCAAATTTTATGGTGTTATGATTTACATGTCAAGGTATAAACCACCTGATGCTTAGTCAGCCTGCTCTGCTATTTAAGTTAATTCACCTCAATGAAGACTGGTTGTTTCTCATCCTTTCAGGTATTGCTCATCAACAGTTTCTTGACCCAACATATAAATCTTGATTAAGTTAGGCATGATATAAAAGACAATGTCCTAATGTAGTAAAATTAGTCATTACGAATCATCGTATTACAACTTTCGTGCCTATTTTTATCCATGAACTTAATTCATCAATTTGCGCATTTGTCAGAGCTACACATCCATTAGTCCAGTTGAAACGTGCATGAACTGTACGATCTCCTCGACCAATACCATGAATCCCTATATAGCCCCCAAGCGGCGTATCTTGGGGAGGCAACCTTGAAGATTCAATGGCTTTGGTTATACTCAACCAGGCTTGTCGTGAAATTCTTTTTTCAGCCAAAGCCAGATCTGCCGCTTCCTGATTGGGAAAATCAACTCCAAAAAACCGATAGTAGCGATGATGCTGCTTAATCCAGCTAATTTGAAATGAGCCGAGCGGAGTCTGGTTATCGCCTTTCATTCTCGAGCTACTAGCACCGTATCGGCCAATCGCAATATTATTAAAAGCCAATTGCGCCTTGTCTCCACGCATAACACTAAGTCGTTGCTCCAGAGTATCTATCAGAATCCATATGTCTGAATTTGCGTAACTCCGAAACGAAAATATCAGGGCAAGAAATAGACTCGTATACAACCAGTATTTCATACAATCGAACGTGCTAATGAGATACGTCTAACGACGACACTTTGATTGTCGTATCATCTTTAGTTATACAGAGTAGGCTCATTGCTACCGAAATTTCCTGGTGGAGGGGCAGAGATGGTGTATGGATACAATACGATTCGATTGGTTACCGCTGACTGTTGCTGTGAAAACTCTATAACCCAAGAATGTTACTGGTAAACGACTCACTCCGTAAACCCCCGGCTTACAGAACCGTTTACCTCAGGAATAATCCCGAAATTGTTCGAGATGGATGATTATGAGCCAAAAATTCAATCAAGCCGATACCTGACTACTCATCCCCTCATATAAAAAAGGATAGTCTAAAACATCTAAACTATCCTTTCTACACCTATTTTCAGCCATATACACGATTTACGTAAAATTGGCTTACAAGGAATCAGTACTAGTGATGATGCTCTTCATTTTCTTCACTTTCTGCGGCATCACTTTGATCAGTAGGTTGTTGTTCGTGTTCAACATCTCCGTGATGATGGTGCTCACCTTGATCAGCATCTCCATGGTGGTGCTCTTCTTCATCTTCAGCCTTAGCAGAAGCTTTCTTCAACGGAGTAAAACGAGCAGCTTGTGTCTCTGCCCCATCCAATACTACAAATACGGAAACTACGGTTTCCGGTGTAATTGTAAACTCTCCCGTCCCTTTCATGAAATTTGCAAAAACCGGTATCAATGTTACCGATACCTTTTTCCCATCTTTATCAAAAACATTTGCCTTACCTGATCCACCTTTAGTAAGAACCTCATGATCCATGTGATCCGTTACATATAAACGTAATTCACCATCCTTGGCAACCAGTTCCAAATGATACGGACCTGCCATTCTTAATTGTCCGCCATGTGGAGCAGCCACCCCATCCAATTGTTCATCTGAATGTGCCCAAGTCGACCCTGTAAATAAAGTTAGCAATCCAAAAAGAACCACACCCGTCAGATATTTTTTCATTACTGTTCTCCCTATCACTGGTTAAAAACTACTTAACAAGCTTCATAAATTTATTATAAAACTTCTTACTCTTAACGATTACTTTAGGCTGTCTTCTCAGTTTCTTTGGACAGAATTAATGTACATGATCTCGCGGTGGTGGCAATATCTCCTTTTCCTGATTAAGTTGCAAAAGTTGACTGGTAAGCAAGTTTAAATCACTCCAGCCAGACTGATCCAAGGATGGTATCCAGCGGGCACGCAAATATCCAAAACGATCGACTAAAAACTCCATATGATCGGGAATATTACCTGAACCCAAGATATCGGGATATTTGAGAGTACGCCTGTAAAGGATATAGCTGTTTTTTACTTCAAACCATCCATCTCTTACTACTTCAAGTGGGGTATCAGCAGCAAAGCCAGCTACCGCTGCCTCGCTATACCCATCCAAAGGAACGGCGAGTACAACTGTCTTTAGGCTTCTCAGCTTCTCATAGCTTTCGCTTAACTCCTTTAATCTATCCAATGAATTTGGCCAGCTAAAAAATACCAACAATACATTTGCTGTTTGTCGAAAATCTTTGAGTGTGCCAGTAGTGCCATCATAAGCAGTGAACTGAAAAACCGGTGGACCCATAGAAGGTTTATCCGGTATAACTGCAGGACCCAGTAGTCTCGCCTGGTAGCCACGTGACATTGCATGAATGTAGTTGACCGTATCCCATCGATCCTCTTCAGACAAACTATTTATAAAGCCAGGCATCCCTGTATTTTCAATACCATACCCTAACCAGTGAAAAAAATCACCGGCAGTATGTCTCGCGGTATGCGGTTCTGTCAGCAAATCTGCAGGTGGCATTGACAAAGTTTTAGCTAATATACCGTTACCTTTCCCTTGAGGACCATGACAACTGGTGCAAAATTCTGAAAAATGCACCGAACCATTCGAAATTGAAATAGCATCAAATGGAACAGGTGTATTACGATACGTCTCAGGATAAGCAACAACTGCAAATTGTGGCAAAATCGCAGCGATACCACTAACTACTAATACGCTTGTAACCAAAGCACGTTTTCTAAAATTCCAATCCTTCTTTTTACCCAACCAAAATAGACCAAATGCGGCAACAAGTAAAACTACTCCTAACCCCAAGAAGAATTGAACTGTTGGATCATTCCATGCTCCTGCACCTATCGATCCATCAATAGTAAAACGGAATGGATATGGCCAATTTTCCACCATTGCATGCTTGGCGGGCACTGAGTTGGAAAGTATTGTTGCAAATAGTACAAGAAGCAACGCCAATACAAATTCAACTCGAACCCATTTACGCAATCTAGCTACTCCAGAATCTGGGGCACCTTCCTCCGCACAACCGTAGTTCTCAACCTGAGTAGTTTTATGCACCCACTTAGAGAAGAAAGATTGATTAATTTTCTCTTCTTTATCCAGACTGGAACGGTCTATAGAATCACATACACGCTCAAATGACGGCAACCACTTTGAACGCGCCTGGTACGCTATAAACAATATTGCTATCAACAAAGCGATTTTCGTAACCAGAGCCCAACCATAAGTACTAGCTACCAATGCATGATAATCTTCTTCCACCATCCGATCCGTTAGAATCAGGCCAGTTAGTACTATTGCAACCATGATGGGCAGCGCAATGACCGAAAATCTTTTCAGGCTGTCTACGTTCAATACGAGCTGTATGCCTTTAGCATCACAATTGTGTCGATCGAAAACGATTAATAGAAATGCCGGAAGTGCACCAAACCATGCTCCGGCCATCAGGATATGAATTGCATAAATAGGCACATACACCATGAAATTTTCATCTGCACCCGCATGGCTCACCATCGCCGAAGCTACCAAGGGCAAGGATGCTATGCAAGCTCCCATAACGTAATGCCATCTGGCCCGTTCACGTTTCACGTATATGAATACTGAAACAGCCATCAAAAATAGGGCAGAAATAGCACGTAATGCCCACATATGTCCCATATTGGTATGCCTGACAATCTCAATCCATGCATCAAGCTTCCAAGTATTGGACTCAATTCCGGTTGCTTTACCTGTAGTCGTAGCCAGAACTCCAATAAGCCCAACTAAAACTATAGCAGTCAATACAGGGAATAATTTCTCCAAACGTATGACCCACGCATTATCGAATAACTCTCGCCTGGTACCTGCTATGGCTAGATAAAGACAACTTCCAAGTAATACTAGATTGGCAACAAGCTGTGACCATCTAGCTAATATCGCAACGATTTCCATTACTTATTTTTTATTTTGTTACTTATTTTTAACTGTAAATTTATATTCTGAATCTACTACATGGCCGTCTACAGACAAAACACGAAACTTGACCGTATATTGACCACCAATCAGCTCGGGCAATTCAAGGTAAATCGATTTAGCATCATCAGGATGAACTAAAGGTTTTTTTTCAGTGAGTGCCTTACCATTTGCATCATGCAGTGACAAAGATGCATAGTCGGCTTCAATTTCTTCGTTAAACCATAACCTAACTTGTTTTGGGGAAGCAGTAAGAACTGCTCGACGTGCTGGCTCAGCTTTTGTTAGAGCAGCATGTGCAAACACTACATTTGAACTTGACAATAAAACTAAAGAAATTAATCCCATTACAAAACTGCTTATCTTCACCTTTGTTACAATTTTTTCTATGAACAACTCAACAAAACTTTCTCTTTTCATCTTATTACCCTTCTAATATTTAAAAATAAATATACAAGAACATTGATACTTACTTAAATAGTGTTATGCAATATTGTGTGAGATGCTTTATCCTCAAGGGTTTTGTTTCTTTTTGAAGAAGAAGATGCCGGCACCTGCTGCAAGGGCTAATGCTCCGAGGATATACAGCATATCAGGCTTACCTCCAGTGCCTACAGCAAATGGAAAACGGGAAATATGCTCGGTACCATTGTCTCTGATCGTCACCAGTCCCACGAACTTCCCTTCCGCAGGAAAATCGTGTTCAAAAGTTACCGATCCATTCATATATACCTTTGGTGGTGAATGAAAAACAGTAAGCTCATCAAGATTTCCTTCTGAACCCGGTTCAGCTCCTGTATCACGAATAATCCGCACTTCTGTCGTCATCGTACGTAACGCCTCATCTATGTAGTCCAGCGCTACAATTGTCCGGCCAATATTCGGTATGTCTTCACAGAATTCTTTTTCCTGTGTGCTTTCAGGCTGATAACCCGTAAAGTGCATGGTATAAGGACCAATGGTCAGCTTACACATATCTTCCGCCAATGATAACCCACCATGTGCTTGCACCTGGATTGAACAGACCATTCCCAGCAGTACCCCTCCAAGCCACTTGATACTTGTCATTGTCCACCCTTTTACCATTTAACCATCCTCCCTCTCCTTGATTTTCTTGTTGTGAATCACATCGCTAACGCAGGATGATCCAGTTTAATCATCCTGAGATTTGAACCAGCTTCTCAATCGACCAGATTGCACCAGTTTATACATCAACCAGCCCAAAAACAGTATTGCGACTGCCGGACCTGCCCAGGTACGTACCAGCTTGCCATAATCAACCATTTCAACCCGAAGCTGGTAATAATAATTCAGTGGGGGAACACCTTCTGCGGTCACCATTACCGAATATAACCCCTTGTCCAGTTTACCTATTCCATTGATGACACCATCAGGGTGATAATCGGCTTTTACCTGAAGAATCGCTTCCCCTCCCTTTTCTTCACCCCTGAATACTTTCATGCTCACTGGCATGTTGCGTAAGGCTGGATCAATCAGATCTACCACCAGGTAAGTATCTCCCGCCGCCGGAATCTCTGTACAATAATGCCCCGCCTGATCATATTGAGGCTGATAGGTATTTAAGTGCACCATATTCTCGCCTACCTGACGCACACAGTTATCTTCTTCCAGAGATACACGACCATGTCCCCAGACTGTACTTGCGGAACACAGAATTACGAAAACAAATGCTGTAACAATCGAGTACAGGGATTGCTTCAACACGACACCCCCCCCAGTACTTTTTACAACACCTTCATGCTTTTTCAGCAAACTCTCTCTTCTCATTTTTACAATCCCTTTCAATTCAGTATCCGCAATACTAAATTCGACAGGCTAATTGATGCTTCGTTCAAAACCAAGACTGTGTAATAAAAACCGGTACACCTCTGCCTTACGACAGTGATGTACCGGTATCTTTCAACTGATACTCAGTACTCAGTACTGTTTATCAGAGTTTGGTGAAGACAGGAATCACCGGACCAGCAATACTGTTGATATGGCGATTACCTTCTGCATCCCAAGACATCAATAATCCACCAAAACGGCTTTCCGGGTCACCCAGCAACGCCATCAGACGTTGGATTTCCCACAATGCATCTTTGGCTTCCATTTTCAGTTCCTTGGTCTGACCAGGTTGAATTGCGCTTTCATCGTCGAAATTCAAACCGACAGCGATCAGTTCACGAGGATACTGAGGATCCAAGTATTTACGGCCAGTAGAGTTGATGAAACGTATGCCTGCCGTGGTGAACTCACCAAATGTGACAGGTATGTCGCCATTATTGGTTACTTCCATGGTGACACGCAGTGCACGTCCCGGTACGTCATAGTTAGCATCTGTAATGACAATCGAT
>NZ_FUWK01000036.1 GCF_900167395.1 Nitrosomonas europaea | reverse complement strand
GCAGCGTATGTTTGCGGAAGGCTACGCAAGCGGCTTCCTGCTCTGGTGTCAGAACCGTGGAACGCGGCTCTTTCGGACCCATCCTGGCATCGTGCGTAAAGTTGCGCTTCTTCCATTTCGCCACCGTCTTGGGATTGATGGCGTAGCGCCTGGCCAGCACATTCAGGCTCTCTTCACTATGTTGTATCGCTCGACGCACCGCCGCTGTCGTGCGGGCGCTCCCGTGTAATATCTGTCCCATAATTCCTCCTGTGTCGGTAGCAAATCATACAATACACCATCACAATGCGGGACCAAACAACTAGCCCACTGCTGTCCCCAGGAAATATTGTTATCGATGTCCCTGGCAGAAGGACGTGTGACGCCAGTAGCCAAAGTCCAGGCAGTTAATGCCCCTTCATTCTCGTAATTGCGGTGGGCAGCCATCAACTGGATCAATGCACCGTCGAATACACGCCAATCGAATACACCACTAACGAAAGTCTTGCTGATTTTGTGATTCTCAAGTGCTGTTTCTCCCCCCTGAGCAATGGCATTAATGCGATAGCTGAAGCGCCCTTTGCTGTCGATGGGACCACCAAAATCACCGTGCGCGTAGTAACTCTTGCCACCATTGTTGCCGATCGTGATCCGGTTCAATCGCTCGAAAGTAGGTTGCTTGGACACATAGTTAATGACCCCGCCAACATTGCCGGAACCGTAGAGAAAACCCGAAAGACCGTTGAGGATTTCGATACGTTCAGTATCCTCAGTGGTCGTAGCATGATTAAGCTGGGCACCAGGCACACCATCACGATAGCTAGAGTTCACGCGAAAGCCACGCATAGATACATTAGGTTGATCATTTTCAGCCTGTACACGTGACAGATGTGTTGTTGGCGCGATACGGAATACCTGATCGGGCGTAATGGCCTGCAGATTATCGATCAATTCCTCTGGAATCACAGTAATAGCATAGGGAAGATTCTGCAGCACCCGCCCTTGCCAGGGACCGACCTGGGAAACCTTCTCGCTACGATAGCCTTGATCGGCGCTGCCATCTGCCGAAGCAATCGTAGCACTCACCGTCATCAACGGCAGTACCACCGCCTCGCTGGATGAATTCCCAGCAGTAGGTACTTTGCGCAATGAATAGCCGCCACCCGGCTGGGAAACAGCTTTGATACCACTACCGGCCAGCAACCGACTCAGTGCTGAGGCAATGCTGTAATTGCCAGACAATCCTTTGGATTGCAGTCCACTGAGCAGCGCAGCATCATAATAAAGATTGACGCCGGCGGTATGCGCGAAATGATCCAGCGCTGCATCCAGCGGGCCGGCTGGCACATTAAAGGTGTGGATTTCGTCGGCAGCAGGTGGTGCCGCAGCCATCTCGACCGCAGCAGCGTGCAACAGCGGTACCGTTATGCTGACAAGCAAGCTCAACAGGATGCCCTGCAGGGCAATAGTCAGCAGCTTGTGCTGCAAACGGGAAAACAGTTGGATGAATCGGTTCCGGTATTCCACACCGGGGAAAGGTAAACGGCTCAGGGTCATTTTTCAGTCTCGACAAGGTAAGTTATTAATGGTCTTCCTACCTGTTAAGCCGAACGAGGATCAAAACCCCTTCATTTTTCTGAAAATTTTTTTGCAGCCTTTTTTTCTTCCCTGTTTTTCCCGTCAGTGAAAATCTCGCAGCCCTACTGAAACCCAGAATCGGGTACGGTAGGTAATACTTATCGGCTGGATCTGCGTGAGGAATTGCAGTGTCCGGTCGGTTTCCTTCACATGAAAAAGGCCGGACAGACGCAGATCGGCTACTCCTGGATCGCAGGTGATGTAACCGGGCCGGTAACGCGACAGCTCGCTCAGCAAATCCTGCAGACGGATGTTCCTGCCGGCAATGACACCTTTTTGCCAGCTGTCCGCTTCAAAGCCTTGCAGATCCGCCGGTAAGGTACCTTCCTCAGCCAGCCAGCGACTCTCGCCGGATTGCACGATGACAGGAAACCCACCATTCACCGGATGCAGTTCCACAGCGCCTTCCTGCACACTGATGCGAGCGCGATCAGCTTCCAGGCGGACCACGAAACGCGTACCCAACGCCTGTATCCGGCCGAAGGGCGTATGTACCCAGAATGGACGTTTCATCGCAATACCGGTATCAGCCCCGGTCGTAATGAGAATTTCCCCACGCCACAGCATAAGGAGACGATGTGGCCCGGCCAGGTCAGTGCTGACGGCACTGTCAGTGTTGAGTACGATGATGCTGCCATCATCCAGCTGCAGTGTTTTCTGCTCACCGGTAGCAGTACTGGCATCGGCCAGCAGGCGCTGCCACGGCGTATTTTCACGTGCGATCCAACCCGTGCTCAGCGCAAAACCCGCCAGTGACAACAGCTTGATGACGTTGCGGCGGCTCAAGCCGCTACGTTCACGATGACGTTGTGCGGTTTGTAATGTGTCATACGCCAGCCCGGGCGGCAGCTCGCCCAGATCAGACTGGAATCCCTTCAGAGAATGCACACGCTGCCAGGCAAGGCCATGTAAAGGATCGGCCTGCAACCAGCATTCGAATGCCTGTTGCTGTGCAACAGTAGGCGTGTTGTAGTCGAGCCGGACTGCCCAGGAGATGGCAGCATCAACGACAGATTCGGGGAACCGATCAGCGCCGTGATGCGATGCTTCCGTTGCTTGCGCAGTACCTTCCTGTGAAGAAACCTCGTTGGTCATGGTTCGAAACGCAGCATGTAGCAACTGCGCAGCGCTTTGGTGATGTAGCGTTCCACTGTAGATAGCGATACCCCCAGGCGCTCGGCAATTTGCGGGCAGGTCAGCCCATCGAGCTGGGCCAGCAGGAAGGTGGTACGTACCCGGGGTTTGAGCGAATCGAGCAACCTGTCGATCTCGATCAATGCCTCCAGAAAGATCAGCCGCGTCTCGGGTGCAGGCGCTTCAGGCTCCGGCAATGACGCCAGCGTTTCCAGCCAGGCCCGTTCCAGCTCACGCCGACGCCAGTGATCGATAACCAGACCATGCGCAATGGTAGAAAGATAAGCGCGCGGCTCATTCAGATGCACAGGCTGTTGCCGGGTAAGTATGCGCATGAACGTATCTTGCGCAATATCCGCAGCATCGCAGGCATTGCCCAGTTTGTGGCGCAACCAGTTATACAGCCAGCCGTGATGGTCGGTATACAGAATATGGATTTGGTGTGCTGCAAGGTCAGTGGCCGGCACAGCGCTCCCCTCGTCATTGGTCAGGCACATATGCGGACACAAAAATAAAATGAGAACGATTCTTATTTTATAGGGTAAGGTACCCGCCTTGCAAGACTGGTCTGATAGATGACCAGATAACAGAAATGGCATTTCTTCAGCCAGGCAAGTCGTAATGATCCGATGTAGTTTGTGGTAATACAGGGTTACCTGCCATCCTTGTTTTCGCCTGATCAGGCGTAACAATCAATACATCTTTATCTTTTTTCTATTTGGATTTCCCTCCAGAATCATCCGATTAGCAACCTAAATCTTCGTTTGTTTGCCACATCACTTTCCAGGGGAGTGCGGATAATTCCGGTTCATCGAGAGGAATCCGCCATGGCAGACGATAACGATCTTGAACGTACCGAACCCGCGTCGCCCAGACGCCTGGAAAAAGCCAGAGAAGAAGGGCAGGTAGCGCGTTCGCAGGAATTGACCACATTTACCCTGCTGATCGCGGCTTCCAGCAGCTTGTGGGTGATCGGTTCGATTATCATTCAGAAGTTATCTGCCGTATTGGAAAGCGGCCTGCGAATGGAACAGGAGGTTGCCTTCAATCCGGCGTTGTTGCTGCCCAGGCTGTTTCAACTGGCGCTCGACGGACTATTGGCCATTGCGCCTCTGCTGGGATGGCTGGTGATCATAGCACTGGTGGCTCCCATGCTGCTCAGCGGGTGGCTTTTCAGCTCCAAAGCACTGTTTCCGGATTTGAAACGCCTCAATCCGGTGAATGGACTCAAAAGAATATTTTCATCGCGCGGATTGATCGAGCTAGTCAAGGCCATTGCCAAGGTGATGGTCATTGGTGGTGTTGCTGCCGGGATTATCTGGAGTCACAAGCAGGATGTACTCGATCTGGTTGGCATGCCGTTGGATACCAGCCTGATCAGCATGAGCAGATTGATCGGCCTGACTTTTATGCTGATCGTCGGTGCCATGTTGCTGATCGTCGTCATCGATGTGCCTTTCCAGATCTGGAATCACGCACGCCAGTTGCGCATGTCCCGGGAAGATCTGCGCAAGGAAGCCAAGGAAGATGAGGGTGATCCGCAAGTCAAGGGGCGCATCCGCAATATGCAGCGTCAAATAGCACGCCGCCGCATGATGGCGGAAGTCCCCAAAGCGGATGTCGTGGTCACCAACCCGACACACTATGCCGTCGCTTTGAAATATCAGGATCGCTCGATGCGTGCGCCGAAAGTAGTGGCAAAAGGAACACAACTGATCGCGGCCCGCATCCGTGAGCTGGCAGATGAACACCATATTCCGGTGCTCGAAGTGCCGCCGCTGGCGCGGGCACTGTATCACCATGTGGAACTGGATACCGAGATTCCTGAAACGCTCTATACCGCAGTGGCCCATGTGCTGGCCTATATTTTTCAGTTGAAACGGTATCAGACGACGGGTGGTATTGCTCCGCAGCTGTCATCGGAAATAGCGGTACCGGAAGAAATGGACCATGCCTGAAAGGCATTTATCTGACCCATACACAGTTATCAGAATCTGGATGCTGAATGAATAATATTCTGTCTTTATCTACCCTGGTGCGGGGTGGTCAACTGCAGAGTCTTGCAGGGCCGATGCTGATCATCATGATCCTGGCGATGATGGTTCTGCCACTGCCGCCCTTCGTGCTGGATGTGCTGTTTACTTTCAATATCGCACTGGCGGTGATCGTACTGCTGGTGAGCCTCTATTCGCGCAATGCACTCGAATTTGCTGTCTTTCCTACTGTTTTGCTGATCACGACCCTGTTGCGGCTTTCGCTGAACGTAGCGTCGACCCGGGTAGTACTGATGCATGGCCATACCGGCCCGGATGCTGCCGGTAAAGTCATCGAGGCATTCGGTCATTTTCTGGTGGGCGGTAACTATACGGTGGGTCTGGTGGTATTCATCATTCTGGTGGTGATCAATTTCGTCGTCATCACCAAGGGTGCCGGACGTATCGCTGAAGTCAGCGCCCGTTTCACACTGGATGCCATCCCGGGAAAACAGATGGCGATCGATGCTGATCTCAATGCCGGCCTGATCCGGGAAGACGAAGCACGCAAGCGGCGTGAGCAGGTTGCGCAGGAAGCCGATTTCTACGGTTCGATGGATGGCGCCAGCAAGTTCGTGCGCGGCGATGCGATCGCAGGCATTCTGATCATGCTGATTACCATTATCGGCGGGCTGGCCGTGGGTGTGCTGCAACATGATCTGAGTTTTGGCGATGCCGCAAAAAACTACACGCTGTTGACCATTGGTGACGGACTGGTGGCCCAGATTCCTGCGCTGATCATTTCCACAGCAGCCGGTCTGGTGGTCAGCCGGGTCAGCACCGATGAAGATCTCAGCCAGCAATTCGTGAGTCAGTTACTCAGCAAGCCACAAGTGCTGTGGCTGACGGCGGGTATCCTCGGCTCACTGGGACTGGTTCCGGGCATGCCGCACTTCGTTTTTCTGCTGCTGGCCGGAATGATCGGCACGCTTGCCTATTACGTCACCCATCGTCCCGCTTCGCCTGCTGAAAAATCGGAAGAACCCGAGGTTGTTTCCAGCGAAGGGCAGGATGCCAGTTGGGAGGATGTGGTTCAGGTCGATACACTTGGACTGGAAGTCGGTTATCGTCTGATTCCGTTGGTCGACAAACAGCGTCAGGGTGATTTGCTCAAGCGCATCAACGGCATACGCAAGAAATTTGCCCAGGAAATCGGCTTTCTTCCACCGGTGGTCCATATCCGGGATAACCTGGAACTGCGCCCCAATGGCTACCGCATCACCATGAAAGGCTCGGTCATCGGCCAGGGAGAATCCTATAACGGCATGCATCTGGCAATCAATCCCGGCCAGGTCACCATGGCATTGCCAGGCAACAATACCGAAGATCCGGCATTCGGACTGCCCGCAGTCTGGATCGAGACAGAACAGCGAGAACTGGCCCAAACCAGCGGCTATACCGTAGTCGATGCCAGCACGGTCGTCACCACTCACCTGAATCACCTGATACGCATGCATGCTTCTGAACTGCTCGGGCGGGAAGAATTGCAGAAGCTGCTCGATCATCTGGGTCAGCGTTCGCCCAAACTGGCGGAAGATCTGATTCCCAAGCTGCTGCCGCTGGCCACCGTGCAGAAGATCCTGCAGCACCTGCTGGAAGAGGGGGTGAATATCCGTGACATGCGCACCATCATCGACACCCTGACCGAACATGCGGGGCGTACCCAGGATATCAGTGAGCTGCTCGCCCTGGTTCGAATCGCACTGGGGCGTGCCATCGTAGAGCAGTGTTTCCCGTCTGACGCAGAAATGCAGGTCATGAGCCTGCATCCCGAACTGGAAACCATTCTGCTGCAGGTGGTGCAATCCGATCCTGTGGCAGATGGCGGGATCGAGCCCGGCCTGGCCGATACGCTGACACGTGAAGCCAGCAATGCAGTCAAGCGACTGGAACAGATCGGATTACCGGTCGTGCTGGTGGTACCGGATCCAATTCGCCTGCTGTTGTCCCGCTTCCTGCGCCGATCATTGCCTCAGTTACGGGTTCTGGCCCATTCCGAAATACCGGATACCAGAAAAATCAAATTCATATCGATCATTGGGGGTAACAAAAAATGAAAGTAAGAAAATTTTTGGCTGCCACCTCCCATGAGGTGTTACGCAAGGTCAAGGACGAATTGGGCCCGGATGCGGTCATTCTGTCGAACAAGCAGGTACCGGGCGGGATCGAAATCATGGCGCTGGCGGGCAAGGATATTTCCAGCCTCACCAGCGACACACCACCCGAAGCAACTTCACCGGCTGTCAAAACGACTGCTGCACCCCGGCAAAAGCCTGCTTCCGAAAAAAAGCAGGCACCGCCTGTTCAGAAGCAACCCGCAGTGGCAGATATTCAGAGCGCGAATATCCTCCAGGAAATCCATGCCATGCGGCAGTTGCTGGAAGAACAATTGATCACCATGGGATGGAGCAATTTTTCGCAACGCGATCCCGGTGGGATGAAGGTGCTGCGCACGTTGCTGAGTGCGGGTTTCAGTCCGTTACTGTCGCGCCATTTGCTGGAGAAACTGCCGGCTGATCGCGACTTTGAACAAAGCCTGAAAAAAACCATTGCCTTGCTCACACTCAATTTACGTACCACAGCCGGTGACGAAATCATCGAACAAGGCGGGATTTATGCACTGATCGGTCCAACCGGCGTCGGTAAAACCACGACGACGGCAAAACTGGCTGCACGTGCCGTCATCCGCCACGGTGCCGACAAGGTGGCACTGCTGACCACCGACAGTTACCGTATCGGGGGGCATGAACAGCTACGCATTTACGGCAAGCTGCTGGGCATATCGGTACGCAGCATCAAGGATATCGACGACCTGCAGTTGATGCTGCACGAATTGCGCGGCAAACACATGGTACTGATCGATACCGTCGGGATGAGCCAGCGAGATCAGATGCTCGCCGAACAGATCACCATGCTGAGCCAATGCGGAACAGAAGTAAAACACCTGCTGCTGCTCAACGCGACCAGCAGCGGAGATACGCTGGATGAAGTCATTTCCGCCTACCAGCAACACGGTATTCATGGCTGCATCATTACCAAGGTGGATGAAGCAGCCAGTCTGGGCATTGCGCTGGATGCGGTGATCCGGCGCAAACTGGTGCTGCATTACGTGACCAACGGCCAGAAGGTTCCGGAAGATCTGCACGAAGCCAATTCCCGTTACCTGTTGCATCGTATTTTCAAACCCTCGGCGGAAAACTCACCTTTTTCGCTGCAGGATCCGGAATTTGCAATGCTCATGGCGGGCAATTACGCCGATCAGTCAGTTACCAGACAGCAAACACGCGTCGAGGCAAGCCATGATCAGTCATAAAAAAGATCAGGCAGCCGGCCTGCGCGAGCTGACCGCGCTGGAACCCAATGCCGGGGTACGTGTGTTTGCCGTGGTCGGTGGACGAACGGGGGTAGGCAAAACCAGTTCGGTCATCAATCTGGCTGTCGCACTGGCAAAAACGGGTAAACGCGTGCTGATTCTGGATGAAAACCCGCGCCACAAGGATGTCAATGCCAATCTCGGCCTCAGCGCGCGTTACGATCTGCTGCACGTCATCAATCAGGATAAAACACTTGAACAGGTGATGACACAAGGGCCGGAAGATGTGCTGGTATTGACGGCGATGCGCGGAATCCATTCGCTGGCGAAACTTTCGTCTGCTGATCAGGAACGGCTTATTCAATGCTTCAGCGAACTGTCCCAGACGGTGGATGTCGTGCTGATCGATACCGCGATCGGGCGAACCAGCCGGGTCGTTCCGCTGAGCCTGGCTTCCCAGCAGGTACTGATCGTGCTCTCCGCTTCCGGCAAGGCCATCACAGATGCGTACGCCCTGATCAAGCTCATCAGTCAGGAATATGCCCGACGGGATTTTCTGGTGCTGGTCAACAAAGTGGAATCAGAAAGCATGGGGCGCGATATTTTCGAGAACATTGCCGGTGTTGCTCAAAAGCACCTGGCAGTCAAGCTGGAGTGGATGGGATGCATTCTGTTCGATGAAAAACTGCAACGCTCGACCCGACTTTGCCAGCCGGTAGTGGAAATTTTCCCGACATCCGCATCGGCCGCAGGTTACCGGCAGCTGGCTGAAAAGCTGATGCGGTGTGCCGGGCCCTGGACAGATAACGACGGGGTGGAGAATTTCATGCGCAGACTGATTCGTACCAGTCATCTTGATATAGCAGATTTTACGGTGTGAGAGAGCCTATGTATACCGACACAGGAATCGTTGACAAAGACCAGTTCATTACGGAATTTACACCATTGGTCAAACGGATTGCCCATCACATGATGGCCAGACTGCCGGCCAGCGTTCAGGTCGATGATCTGATCCAAGCGGGGATGATCGGCCTGCTGGATGCCATCAACCGTTATGAAGGTTCTTATGGCCGTCAGTTTGAGAGCTACGCTGCCCAGCGTATTCGTGGCTCGATTCTGGATGAATTGAGAGAAGCAGACTGGCTACCGCGCAGCCTGCGCAGAAAAATGCGCCAGATAGAAACCGCCATGCGTGCACTGGAACAGCGCCTTGGTTACCCGCCCAGTGAACAGGAAATCGCCAATGAAATGAATCTGCCACTGGTCGAATACCAGGAGATGCTGCAGGAAGCGGGTGGCGGACAACTGATCTATTACGAGGATTTTCAGGAAGACGAAGAAGATCATTTTCTCGATCGTCTACGCGGCGACCAGAGTAACGAGCCGCTGGATCGGCTGCTGGAGAAGAATCTGCGGGAACTGCTGGTGGCCGCAATCGAGAAACTGCCTGCCAAGGAAAAACTGGTCATGGGGATGTATTACGAGCAGGAAATGAATCTGCGCGAAATCGGTAAAGTGCTGGGAGTCAGTGAATCACGTGTCTGCCAGTTGCATACTCAGGCCATTTCCCGTTTACGCACCCATTTGCGGGACAAGTAATCATCGTTCTGATCAAAACCTTTTGAGCAAGCCAAGCAATGCAACGCCAGAGAACACGGCACCCGTATAGAAAGTGAACGATGCTCCGAGCTGATCCCACAGCAGGCCGGCTACTGCACTGGCGATCAGCATGACAATACCACTCACCAGATTGAAGAATCCGAAAGCGGTACCCCGAAGATCAGCAGGGGCCGCATCGGCCACCATCGTCGCCAGCAAACCTTGCGTCATGCCCATGTGAGCGCCCCACAATGCAACGCCAGCGAGTACCGTTATCCAGTGATCATCCAGTGCCAGAATCAGATCGGCGGCGATCAGTACCACCAGGCCCAGTGCCAGCAGCAGCTTGTGATTCATCCGATCGGACAGCTTGCCGAAAGGATAGGCCGATGCTGAGTACACGACATTCATCACCACCATCACCAATGGCACCAGCGCAACGGCAATTCCACTCTGCTGAGCCCGCAGTACCAGGAATGCCTCACTGAATCGGGCCAATGTAAAAACGGCTCCCACGCCGACCACCCACCAGTATGCGCTACTCAATCGCTTGAGGTTTTCCGGGCGAATCGGATTGATACGTTTTTCACCGACGTGGCGATCAGGTTCATGCACACCAAACAGCAGCAGTGCAACCGCGAGCAGCCCCGGAACAACGGCCACCCAGAATACCGCTCGAAAATCATCGGCCCATAACAGCATCAGACCAACGGCCAGCAGTGGCCCCAGGAAAGCGCCCACCGTATCCAGTGACTGCCGAAGACCAAACGCTGCGCCACGTATTTCAGGCGGTGCAATATCGGCCACCAGTGCATCACGCGGCGCACCACGCACGCCCTTGCCGATCCGATCCAGCAGACGTGCTGTCAGCACAACGCCGATACCCGGCGCAATGGCAAAAAGCGGTTTGGTCAACGCACCCAAAGCGTAGCCGAATACCGCCAGACCCTTACGTTTACCGAACCAGTCACTCAACACGCCCGAAAAAACCTTGACGATCAGTGCTGTCGATTCAGCCAGACCTTCGATCAGACCCACGACAAAGGCGCTTGCACCCAGTGTGCCTACCATGAACAGCGGCAGCAGGCTGTGGATCATCTCTGAGGAAATATCCATCAGCATACTCACGCAGCCGAGCACCCAAATACCAGCCGGGATTTTTGTCCGTTGATTGTTTTCTGTTGTCATGTTGGATTAAAAAGAAAATCGGATCCGATTCAGAACCCGAGCTTTGATCCGGCGCCGAGCAATGTCGCAACACCCAGTAAGGCAAAAACCGCGGCAGCAATCGAGTGAACGAGTTTCATCGGAATTCTGGTCGCCAATTTTTCACCGGCAAAAACGGCCGGGATATCGGCAATCAGCATGCCGAGCGTCGTACCCATCACGACCATGAATGGAGTTCCGTAGTGAGCAGCCATTGTAATCGTCGCAATCTGAGTCTTGTCACCTGTTTCAGCAAGAAAAAAAGTGATCAGCGTAGCACCGAAGATACCGAATTTCCCGGCGATCAAAGTTTCTTCTTGTTCGATCTCATCCGGGATCATCGTCCAGATTGCCATGCCGATGAACGAAAGGCCCAGGATCCAGCGCAGAATGTCAGGGCTGACAGTCGCCGTGATCCAGGCACCGAGGAAACCAGCGAGACCATGATTGATGAGCGTTGCAACCAGAATACCCAGCATGATGGGAAGCGGTTTTTTGAAGCGGGCAGCAAGAAGGAAAGCGAGGAGCTGAGTTTTATCGCCAATCTCGGCAAGGGCAACGACTCCGGTCGAAACGAGGAAGGATTCCATCAATGTTCTCCGGCCGGTTTACAGACGATTGACCACAACGCCTCCCCGGCCAAATCGGAGGCATTGTGGTCAAAGGTCTTGCCAGGCTTAGAACCGCTTACGCCATGACCTGCCGGTCAAGTATGTTGACGTAAGCCCCTTCGAAACGAAGAGCGGCTACTCCCCAATGACCGGCAAATTGTAACAGGTAGCCTGCTTAGAATCATGATTGCCGTTGCTGCAGAAACGTCGGCTATAACTGATCATCTCTAAATCCGTGATGTTGTAAAAGCAGTTATTACTGGAACACTCGTGCGGCTATGCCCAGAAATCGTGTCAACACTGATGTTTTAAGCAAAAAATCCACTAAGAAAGTTAACCTTATACGAACGAGCTTTCTGATTTTATAAGCACTGGTGCAGCCAACTGCGAGAATCATTTAAAAATACCGACCTGCTGACAAGCATCGAGAAAAGGCTTTCTGAGGAAATTGCACTCTGCGTACGGGTTCTTTTGCACCTGCCGCACCAGTGTGGTCATGAAATCGGCAGGGTCTCGACCGTCCTCTTTCCACTCGTCCAGCACCTGTGTCAGCCAATATTTTCCGTCGTTTTCGGCACAAAATTTGGCCTTGTAGCGCTCCTCAATGCCATATACATCTTTCCAGGTTTCGAGTTCCTCTGCCAGCTCCACAGGGCCGAAGTGCATCGTGATGTCAGCAGGCGTCAGTGCGTCAATGTCCGCATGCGGCAGAGCGACCTGTATTTGAATAGCATGATCCGCTGCGGCATACGGATTAAAGGCCTTGCGCCGCCCAACCGCATTGTGCGCAGGGTCCTTGCTTAGCTTATAGGTGCTGTTACATTCATGGCACGCCGGAGCAAGGTTGCGGAAATTGATAGAATTGAATGGATATAGCGCTTTGGGGAGGTAGTGATCGTAGGCTTCGCGTTTGCTGTGATGCTCGCCCTTGATGTCTCCAATGCCGCAGAAAGGACATTTCCCCATCTTGTTCGCCGCAACAAAGGCTTGATAGTGATCGTCTATATCTCCGATCTTGGCGCGTAGTGTAGCAAGACCAAGCAGCGACTGTGAGTACAAGCCCTTGAAAAAGGAGGCAAGTTGGTCAGCAAGGTCTTGGTGGGTGGTGGCAATGTCCGCGTACCGGACGATCTGTGCAGCAGGAGCATTGGCGCACACTTTCTCCAGGTCGTTATTGCCCAGGTACCACTGCTGAAACTGGCTTATCTGCACGAAAGTAAGCGCCGAAAACAAGCCATAGATTCGTTCCACATGGCCATAAAAGAAATCGGCACCTTGCGCGTCGGAGTAATAGAACGCTTCCATCACTTCGCGCAACTCCGCATTGGCGTTGAACAGGTGAAGGCCAAACGGGCCGCTTGCCGGTGCCTTGCACCAAATCTCGTGAAAGATGAAATCGATAAACGCCTGCATCTTCTCCATCTGATGCGGCACATAGGTGTACGGAATCAGCATCAGTCCTGCGCCTCCTCATCGGCAGGTTGATTTCCGTCGAGAATGGTCTTGATCAACAGCAGCTTTTCCACCGAATCGCCCAGTTGCTGGTTAATTTCGGTGATCAAGGTTTCCCTGTCCTCATGGCCTTCTTCAAAACGCTTGCGCAAATCATCCAGCAGCACCTGCGCATAGCCACCGATGGTTTCGCGCTTGCCGAAGGTGTTCATGGTGATCTTGTTGATCGATGCGCCCAGCGTGTTGTAGTTCGGCTTGCTGATGCTGACCTCGCCGCTGGTTTTATCCTTGGCGAACACCAACACCTTGTCCGGCTTGCTGTCGGAGATCAGGAAGGGCGTGTGGGTGGTGACCAGCATTTCTTGTCCCACACCCTCCACATCGGGCAGGCATTGACGCAGACGGGTGATGAAGCTGGCGCGCCAGTGTGGGTTGAAGTGGGTTTCTGGCTCATCAAGCAGGAACAGGCTGTTGGTCTTGCGAAACAGCAGGCATAGCCCGAGGCTGTGCAGCATCTGATACTCGCCATCCGACAGATCTTTGAGCAGCATCGGCTTTTTTACGCCCTGCTTTGTGAAGTAAAAATTCTTGAAACGCATGATGCGCTGGTCGGAGGCCAGCGTCGGTACCGTCTCACTGACGTAGTGGCTGGTGGAGCGGTACAAGTCGGCCTTGATGGTGTCGCTGACGCTATACAAGTTGAGCGTCAGCAGAACCTGCAAGGCCTGAAACAAGGCCAGTGCTGGGCCCGCCGGATCATCGAAGTTGGCACGAAAGGCTTGCTTGGTTGCTTCATTGACCCGGTAGTCCAGAACCAAGGTATCGGTCGCTTCATCGTGAAAATGCAGCGTGGCGCAACGCTTGAGCTTCTCGACAATGGCGGTACGT
The DNA here is from genome assembly GCF_900167395.1 of Nitrosomonas europaea. Taxonomy (GTDB): domain Bacteria; phylum Pseudomonadota; class Gammaproteobacteria; order Burkholderiales; family Nitrosomonadaceae; genus Nitrosomonas; species Nitrosomonas europaea. The sequence continues at coordinate 12,945 of NZ_FUWK01000036.1, read as the reverse complement.
TCAGTGCGTTCATTCGCTTCCAGCCCCTGAAGCAGATTGAGCCGGTAATCGCCAGTCTCCGGGTCAAGATAAACCACATTGGTATCTGTAAAGCGACCATCCTGCGTCTCAGTGGGCAAAACGTACTCACCCGAAGTGAAAGCAGCAACCTGCTGATGGGTGACCGGAACACTGCGGCGCAGGACGATGCGGAACTCCTGTAGCGCCTCGATGCCAACATCCTCGCGGAAGGGCTGGAGCGTAGCCGCGTCCTGAAACAGCAAGTTGCACAGCAGGATGGCCTGGCTGAAGCTGCTGTCCAGATAGGCCAGCCGCGTTTCGGGGCGGCCGGGATAAGGAAGCTGTCGAGCCAGAGCATTCGAGTACTCATCGAACTGGATGAAGCGCATCTTGAAGAACGGCAGGCTGAGAATCTCATTCTCGCCGGAGGAGTAGCCCAGCACGTACTGCGGCAATAACAGGTCACGCTCTTCATCAGTCAATGTGCTGAAAGCAAAACCCTCGACAGGGAATGCTTCGTTGTTCTCCCAGCGCAGCCACGGCGACTTGTCCCTCTCCTTGATCACGACCACGTGGGCGAACTCCGGACTACCGGAAGAACGGTGTTCCTTCGGCAACTTGATCAGGTATTCCAGTTCATAGGCGTTGGGATGGCCTTCGTGCTCTTGTATGCCCTCCGGATTGTCATCAGGGTCGTACTGAAAGATATCGGGCAAGAAATTGCGGCGTACCCGCTGCACCTCCAGCTGAAAGAAGATCGCTGCCAACGCCTCGAGCAAGTTGGACTTACCGCTGCCGTTGGGGCCTGCACACACGAAAGGCCCAAAGCCTTCGGGCTGGGCCAGTTCTTCCTGCAAGCTCCACTCGGTGCGGAAGTGATGCTCGAAACCACAGGGCAGGCTACGAAAGCCTGCCGAGTCAGTGATCTTGAGGCGGAGCAGTTTCATGACTGAACAGCCTTGAGTTCGATGCGGTTGCCGACTTTATTGCCCCCCTGCGTCAGGGCGCCAGCCGCCAGCGCCTCGAATACCCATTTTTTTATGTGTTCATAGTCGTTTACGTCAAGCCCAACATCATTGCTCGGGTAGAACTCGGCTAAACGGTTCTTCTGCTCATCAGTGACACCTTCGTCTTCCACCACAGTCTGCAGCCATTCTGTGAGTCGATCACTCACCGCCACCATAAAATCTTGCACCGAAAATGGTGCATCTCCCAGTTGTTGGCGATAGGCTTCCAGCCATTCTGCGATCAATGCTTTACGCGCCTCGGAATTTTCCAACGCTGCCAGCAGGTTTCCGGTATCGGGCAAATGAATAGCAGGCACGGTCTGCACAACAGGTTCTGGCACGGTGGCTTGATCTCCAGGGGAAACGGGCGCGACAAGCTGGGCGGGAATAGGCACGCGCGACAGATCCAGTTCCCCCTTGAAGGCCTGCTGGCTTAGTGCGCCGTAGAGGGTTTCCAGATCGGCGAGGCTTTGTTTGTATCTGGACTTAATACTTTCGACTTTTTCAAAAATGACCGCGAATCGATTTTGCATTTCGAAGGATGGTTTGATCATCGTGATCTTCTCAAAATCACCCTTTGTCAGAATCTTCTTCATCCCCTTCGTGGCGTGGCTCTGTATATAGCTCCGAGACAACTTAAACAGACCATACAAGTACAAAGGATTAACATCCTTTCCAGGCTGGATGGCATTGATCTGCTGGTTGAAGGACACTGTTCTGTCTGTTAATGCTGCGCGCCCGATTGATTCGACGCTACCGGCGATGCAGGCCACAAGCAGCGCACCGCTCGTCACTGTTCTTGCCTTTCTCGCCCCAATCTCAGAAAGATGCTCGGTAGAAGGTGTGACGCAAACGGCATCGCCTGTAATGTTGTCCGTCTTGATCCACTCAATGAAATCACCATCGTAATTTACTGATTCACTTCTCGGGGGCGTATTGCCCGTGGAAATCTTGCCGAAAGCTGTCAACGCGGGCTTGTCCCAACCTTTCTCATTTCGCACCGGATCGCCAAACATCTCCAGAAACACGCTCTTGAGCAGGTCATCGAGTTGTTGCAGGTGTTGTTTGCGCTGGGCGATCAGCCCTTCGACTTTGCCGAGCAGATGGGCAATGCGGATTTGGGCGTCGGAACTATCAGGAGTGGGGATTTTGAAATCCTCGATATCACCGAGACCAATGGCTGGATAAGCAGGATCTTTGATCAGCGATGAGGGCGGAAAATGCTTCAAGGCCAAGCGAAGATAGTCTATGTGAGTTCCGCTCTTTGGGATCAGCGTCGCCAGATGGCTAACGACATGAGCAGGGTTTTGAAGGACGTAGACGCGATCTTTGGTGGCGGACATGCCACTCTTTGCAAAAAGAACGGTTCCTCTCGGATAGGTCTTCAGCTTCCGTCGCCTGGCTGTTTCTTCGCTGACGAGTTCAAGGCCGGACTCGGGTTCACCTGACAGCAGTCTATCCAGGCTACCTGCTCGGACAAATGGTGTTCCGTAGTCAGAAAATTCGTCACTCTTTGGCGCTGCTTGCCCTGCTGACACAATCGCCAGTTGTCTCAATGGAGTTGGTTTCATTGGGATCATTCCACCATCCCCTTCAGCTCCAATAGTTCACGGACGATTCCACTCTGCACCTTGGCCAGTTCCGCTTCATCCACATCACCTACTTCCGCCTGAATCAGGCGATCCAGAATCACGCCAGGCGCGTCGTACTGAACTTCTTCGAACACGTCTTCCTTATATCGCGACAGGGATAGATCGTAGTTCTCGGACTCAATATCGGCTCGCGGCACCATGAAGCACTTGGCGGTGCGATTGGTGTCGGTGGTAGCGTCGCGGGCGTGGTATTTGGCAATGATGTCTTGTAGGTCGCCGTAGCCTTCCTGCTTGGTGCGCTTGTCATCCAGCGAGTAGCCATCGGCGGCCATCTCGTAGAACCAGACATGCTCGGTGGCAGGTTTGGCAACCTTGTCCTTCATTCCCCAGACCTTGGTGAACAGCAGAATGGCGGTGCTGACCCCGGCATAGGGTTTGAACACGCCGCTGGGCAGGGTGATGACGGCCTTCAGGTCGCAGTGTTCCACCAGGGTTTGGCGCAAATCCTTGAAAGCTTTGCCGGAGCCGAACAGCACGCCCTGCGGCACGATCACGCAGGCGGTGCCGCCTTTCTTGAGCAGGCGATAGATGTTCTCGACAAACAGCAGCTCGGTCTTGGTGGTAGAGAGCTGCAGGTTTTCATTGATGTCACCCTTGTCGATGCTGCCGGTAAAGGGCGGGTTGGCCAACACGATGTCGTATTCGGCTTCCTCGGTGTAGCTCTTGCTAAGGGTGTCCTTGTAGTCGATGTGCGGCTCCTCGATGCCGTGCATCATCAGATTCATCAGCCCCAGGCGCACCATGGTCTGGTCGATGTCGTAGCCCCAGAGCGAGCTGGCCAGAATGGCTTGGCGCTTTTCATCGAATGCGGCGGCAACTGACGTGCGGGTAAAACCGTCTTCATCGGGTGTGAGGGTTTGGGTACCTGCATTGATGGCCAGCTGGGTGACGATGTACTGGTAGGCACCCAACAGGAAACCGCCCGTGCCGCAGGCAGGGTCGGCTATCTTGTGGCCTAGCTGTGGCTGTACCAGTTCGGCCATCAGCTTGATGATATGGCGCGGGGTACGGAACTGGCCATTCTTGCCAGCGGTGGCGATTTCGGCCAGTAGCATTTCATAGACATCGCCCTGGATGTCCTGGAAGGACTGGCCGTTTTCCCGTGAGTCCTTCTCCATCACCTCGAAGATCTCGTCGATGGTCTTCACCGCCTCCACCAGCAACGCTGGCTTGGGGATGATGAACACGGCATTCTTCATGTGGTGGGTAAAGTTTGATTCGGCGCCGTTCAGGTCTTTCAGAAAGGGGAATACCTTGCCCTGCACATGCTGCAGCATCTCTTCGGCTTGCATGCGCTTGAATTCGCCCCAGCGCAGCGTGCGTTTGTCGATGGGGCGTTGTTCCGCTACAGGCCAGTTGCGCTCCTCGGGTGGAATCCAGGTGCCTTCAAACTTGGATTGATACGGATCGCTCCAGCCATCTCTTGCGTCGGCCTGGCGCTTCTGATCAAGTTCATCCAGCCGTTTCATGAACAGCAGGTAGGTGATCTGCTCGATGGCGGTAAGCGGGTTGCTGATGCCGCCGCTCCAGAACTTGTTCCAGAGTTGGTCGATCTTGCTTTTGAGTTCGGGGTTGTTCTGTAGCATGGTTAATTTCCGTCCAACTGCTTGAGGCTTCTGTCGGCAAGCAGCAATTTCATTTGATGAATAGCGGTCTGGTTGAGGATTTTTAGCCGCTCGACCTGCGGCAGCCCTTGATGGATAAAGTGGGCATTCAAGGTTTCCAGGTTGGCAAGGCAAACCAGCTGCGAAACATTGGCTTCGTCTCGAATATTGCCTTTGTTATTGGGGTTTTCTTCGCGCCACTGTTTGGCCGTTTTCCCGAACAATGCCATGTTCAGCAAGTCTGCCTCGCTGGCATAAATCAAGCTAATCTGACTTTGCGTCAGCGCAGGCGGGATCAGGTTTGTCTGAATGGCATCTGTGTGAATGCGGTAGTTGATCTTGGTAAGGTTGCGGCGAATGTCCCAGCCGAGTTGCTGTTGTTCAGCTTCCTTGAGGCGTTGAAATTCCTTGATGAGGTAAATTTTGAATTCAGCGCTGATCCACATGCCAAACTCAAAAGCAATATCTTTATGGGCATAGGTGCCCCCGTAACGACCGGCCTTGGCCACCAACCCAATGGCATGGGTCCTGGCGACCCATTCCTTGACGCTGATTTTGTAGCTGTTCAGGCCAGCCTGGCTTCTAATTGTGGCGAATTCGCCATAATTAAAATTCGGGTTGTGCACCTGCTCCCAAATGCCCAGAAACTCAACGGTGTTGCGGTTGCGAAGCCAGTCAGAGATAAAAAAGTCGCCGTCTTTGGCGCGAAGCATGTCGGTCAGGGAAATGAAATCCATGGCATTTTCCGAGTAGACCGTTACTGCTATACCTTTTACATCCATTTTTGGCATGGTTTGTCCTTTTTAATCGAGATCATTTTGCAGGCTCAGACTCAATTATGATGCCACCAGCCCTTCGGTCAGCTGCAGGATTTCGTTGATTTCGGCCGGGCTGAATACGCCACGGATGCCTTGCGGGTGAATGACCGTAAAGGGAGCGTTGATCAAGTCTCTCTTCTCCACCTTCTCGCGCTCGATGATGAAGTTCTTCAACAGGTTGAGGAACTCCATCTGGCGGCTGGACAAGGTGGTGTGGGCACGAATGAACTGGCCGAAGGCGGCGCTGACTTCATCCGGGAAGCTTTGCAACACTTCTATGCCGAGAATGTGGCGGATAAACTGGATAAAACGTGCTTTACGGTTTTTGTAAACCTGGCGCAGCAAGTCTTCGGTGATGTGCGGGTGTTCTTCATGCAGCAGTTCGGCCAGTTCATTGGATTCCTGGCTGTTCACCGCCTCGCCGTTCTTGATCTTCTGCAGCACCGGGTTGTGCTCCGTCAATTCAGTAATCAGCGCCTCGACCATTTCGCGGTAACGGCTGATGCTGACAGCTTCGTGCTGCGGGCCGAATTCCACCCATTCCTTCTTGTGCAGCTCATCGGCCAAATCCAGGTGGGTTTGCTCCTGGCCTGTGGATTGTTCCCGAAATTTCATCAAAGGTCCGAGCTTGGCCACCAACTCATCAAAGGCCTCTTCGTCGGCTTTGGCCCAGTAGTGGCTGGTTTGCGCCGCGCGGATCAGGGCTTCTTCCTGCTTCACGAAGCTGACCGAGAGCGGTAGTTCGCTGATCTGCTCGACGATACCTTCCTTGATCGTTTCGGCTTGTTCTTTGTCTTCATTGAGCACAGCCAGCGAATATTCGAGCAGGTCGCGCTCAAAACGCATGGCCTTGAAGTCGGCCTCGGAAACAGTGCGGAACAGCGGCTTGATTTCAGCGCGCAAGAATTCCAGTCGGTCGTGGCTGAGGCTGATCCAGAAGTTGTCATCGTCCAGCCGCGCCAGAGCAGCGGCGGCTTCCTTGATCACGACCGACTCTTTGGGCAGCGCGGCAATCTGCAGGCGGAGCTTGGCAATTTCACGACTGGCAATGTCGGCATGGCCGCTGTCGTTGGCCTTCTCGATCTTGTCGAGGCGCAGACCGACCAAACGCACCGGCAGTGGCAACTGCGGTTTGAGTTCTTTGCCTTTAGGGTTGAGCTTGAAGTATTCGAAGTTGTCCCAGCAGTCGAGGATCAGGAACACCTCCTTTTCAAGGCACCAAGGCTTAGGTTTGCTGGTTTCCAGCAGGCGCGTGCCACGCCCGACCATCTGCCAGAACTTGGTGTAAGAATAGACTGGTTTGGCGAATACAAGGTTGACGATTTCGCGCACGTCGATGCCGGTATCGAGCATATCCACGCTGATGGCGATGCGTGGCATATCGTTGTTGGTGAACTGATCGAGCAGACCACCCTTGCCGTAGACGCGGGGGTCGTCCGAAACCAGCACCTTGGCCAGTTCACCATGGTATTGCGGATAAAGCTTGTCGAAGATTTCCTCGATGCGCCGGGCATGTGCCTTGGTGGCACAAAAGAAGATGGTCTTGCCCGGCAGCACGCCGTTGGCATCCTTGATGGCTTCTTCCATGAACTCGCGGACGATCAGGGTGTTGGTGCCATTGTTGATCACCTGCCTTTCAAGCTGGGTACCCTCGAAGTTGATGTCTTCAACCTCCTTGCCTTGCAGGATCAGCTTTTTCTGATCTTCCAGCGAAATGGTGCGTTTGCTGATGCCCTCCATCTGGAATTTGGTTTGAATCTTCATGACCTGAAAATTGCAGAGGTAGGGCGGCACGTTGTTCACGGCCTCTTCATAGGTGTAGGCAAACGTGGGAATGCCGTCTTCGCAGTGAAAGAGCTGGAAGGTGTTGTGGTCGATGATGTCGGTCGGCGTCGCCGTCAGACCGAGGGTGATGGTTTTGAAGTAATCGAGGATTTCGCCGTAGGTGTTGTAGATGGAACGATGGCTTTCGTCCACGACGATAAAGTCGAAGAAGTGTGGCGACAGGTGCTGCGCATCATCCCGGATGATATTGAGCATCGTCGGGTAGGTCGCCACATAGATGCGGCGATCCATGGCAATGAGTTTTTCGCCCACGTTGGGCCAGCGAGGCTCGTTGGGCAGGTGTTCCTTGAACGTGGCCAAGGCCTGCTCGCGCAGGGCAATGCGGTCAACCAGGAACAGCACCTTCTCGGCATGGCCTGCACGCATCAGTGCATCGACCATGGCAATGCAGGTGCGTGTTTTGCCGGTACCAGTGGCCATCACCAGCAGGAAGTCACGTTTTTTCTGCTCGATACCTTCGAGCACTGAACGAATCGCACGGATCTGGTAGTCCCGGCCGGCTATCGAGGTGTTGATGAACTCCTGCGTCAGCGGCTTTCGGTTGCGGCGAATGTAGGCAAAACGCTCCAGATCGTCGCGCGTGGGGAAACCGACGACCTTGCGGGGCGGCGCATTCTCCAGATCCCAGAAATAGAGTTCGTGGCCGTTGGTATAGAAGCAGAATGGCAGTTCACTGCCCAGTTGCTTCTGGATGTTGTAGCAGTACTGCTTGGCTTGCTCGCGGCCAAGCGCGGCATCTCGGAGGGTTTTTTTGGCCTCGATCACGGCCAGTGGCTTACCGTCTCTGCCCAGCAAGACATAATCGCTGAACTGATGGCCCTGATATGGGGCGCGTGGTTCGGCCACACCCTCTGTTAGCACAGTGAGGATGTCGAATTCTTCGATAACCTGAGTCGGGTCTTTGACGTTCCAGCCTGATAACGCGAGTTGCTGGTCGATCAGGTCGGCTCGTGTTTGGGCTTCAGTCTCGCTCATCAATGACGAGCCTCTTCGTCGGTAGCAGATGTGCTGCGCTTTGCTATCGCTCGGCTATCACCAATAAGGCATACATTGCCCGATAGCCTGTATGATTCAATGTCTTGGCTTAGGCGTGGCAGATAAGGTAAATTTTGAGCCAAGTTAGGCCAAGTGATAACGTGTGCCACTGCGCACTCCCTTTTGTTGCAATTTGCCATTCTTAACCAGTTGCTCAACCGCACGACGCATACCTCACCCTTATGATGAAGTCATTGTTATTGTAACAAGACATCCATTTCTCTTTGATTCGTCCCGCAGTTTTATTCTCATTCACGATATGTCGAGCACCGAACATACTGCCACCAGCAATCTTGCTTTAAACAGAATAATAGGTGATTAAATTTGAACTCGTTCGATATCAAGGGAGCAACAACCTTTTTAGCATATCTTTCTTGGTTTTTAATCGCTGAATACGGCTGCTTTATCTCCTCCTGCGCCTGCGCTACTCTGTCACTTGCTTACAAACGTCAGTACAGTAACGCGGTACTCAACGATACCAAGGTAATGCACATGGGCCGGCTGGTAGCATGACATTTGGAAACCAGCGTGGTCTATATTGAACAATCGGCTTGCGGTACCAAAAGGCAATGCAGATCGTCAGAATTATTATCCGTACTCAGTTCATGTCAGAGGTTTCCAATGCTCACACATCCCGTACAGACACGATCGCGGCTGGCACACGCCATGTTCGCGCTTCTTAATCCCATACCCTTTGGGTTCTTCGTCGCGGCACTGATCTTCGATGCGATCTATGCATGTAACGCCAACGTGTTTTGGGTCAAGTCGGCTGCCTGGCTCAATGTGATCGGGCTGATCTTTGCAATCATTCCCCGCCTGATCAATTTGGTTCACGTCTGGATGCCCGCCAGGCGGAGTTCTCGTGTCGAGAAGCTGGACTTCTGGCTCAATCTTGTCGCCATCATCACAGCTATCGTGAACGCCTTTGTCCACACCCGGGATGCTTATGGCGTTATGCCCGAAGGGGTCTGGCTTTCCGCGGTGACGGTGGCCTTGATCGCCATCGGTTTGATCGTCAGCGCGCTGCAACAAGCCACAACACGGGGAGGCCGCCATGAATAAAACATACATAGCCCAGGCATGTGCGGTGGCACTGATGATGGTGCTGGCCGGCTGTGAAAAGGCAACCTATGAGCCTGCGCAGCAATCGGGTGCGAATCCTCCACTGCCCAAGGCACAGAAGTTCTTCATTCCACCCATCCAGACTCCGGATAGAACGGGGTGGGCGGAAGGTGAAAAGCCAACCGTCGCGGATGGGTTGGCGATCGAGAAGATCGCCTCTGGCCTGATGCACCCCCGGCAACTTCTGACCTTGCCCAATGGCGATGTGCTGGTGGTCGAAGCCAACAGCCCAGGCACCGTGCCTATCACCTCGCCCAAGCAGATGATCGCGAGCATCGTCAAAGATCGCTCTGGTAAGGGTGGCAAAGGCGGCAACCGCATCACACTGCTGCGCAAGGCGGCCGGCCAGAGCGGTAAATGGGAAAAGTACGTCTTCATCGAGAATCTGCATTCCCCATTCGGCGTGCAATTGATCGGCGATACGCTATATGTCGCGAATACCGGCAACATCATGAAGTATCGTTACACGCCAGGCGAGACACGCATGTCCGACCCCGGCGTGGAGTTTACGGACTTGCCCAGTACCGTTAACCATCACTGGACGAAGGCACTGCTGGCCAGCCCCGATGGCAAGAAGCTCTACGTCGGGGTCGGTTCCAACAGCAACGTAGCTGAAAACGGCCTGGATATCGAATACCGACGTGCAACCGTGCTCGAAGTCGATGTGCAATCGGCGGCCAGCCGCATCTATGCGTCTGGCATCCGAAACCCCACGGGATTGGGTTGGGAGCCAACGACCGGCAAGCTCTGGGCAATCGTTAATGAGCGTGACGAAATCGGCGCAGACCTGGTACCCGACTACCTCACCTCCGTCCAGGAAGGCGGGTTCTATGGCTGGCCGTACAGCTACTACGGACAGTATGTGGATCAGCGCGTGCAGCCGCAGCGTCCGGATCTCGTGGCCAGGGCCATCCGCCCGGACTACGCCCTGGGTTCGCACGTGGCACCACTGGGACTGTGGTTCTATCAGGGCCGCAATCTACCGGAGAAATACCATGGTGGAGCCTTCATAGGCCAGCATGGAAGCTGGAACCGTATCCCATTGAGCGGATATGACGTTGTCTTTGTGCGCTTCAAGGATGGCAAGCCCGAAGGGGTACCGGAACCGGTCGTCACCGGCTTTACATCGGCTGATCAAAAGACCTTGAAGGGCGCACCGGTGGGCCTGGCCGAAGATGCTGAAGGTGCTTTGCTCATCGCGGATGATGTGGGCAATACCATCTGGCGTGTCACGGCGCGCGGCACCGACGCACCCGCACCGCGTTGAGACGATACCGTGCGCTTTGCCAAGCCTTTCTGCGTGACTTCACGTATGAGGGCTTTGGCCTTGCTTCTTCTGTTTCCGAGCATAGCTGCGGCCCAGGAGATGCCCACCACGACGCTTGCACCCGTCGTAGTACAAGCGACTCGATTGGGAGCATCGATAGCTGATACACCGGCGTCTGTCGATGTGATTGACGGACGCCAGCTCCGCGCGCGCCAGCCGGGTATCAATCTGTCCGAAGGACTTGTCAGCGTGCCAGGGCTGTAGCTACAGAATCGTCAGAATTACGCGCAAGACCTGCAGTTGTCGATTCGCGGCTTCGGTGCCCGCTCCAGCTTTGGCGTGCGCGGGGTACGCCTTTACGTAGACGGAATTCCCGGGACCATGCCGGACGGCCAAGGACAGACGTCTAACATCGATATTGCATCAGCGGATCGCGTGGAGGTGCTGCGCGGCCCATTCTCGGCGCTGTATGGGAACTCCTCCGGCGGCGTGGTGCAGGTATTTACCGAAGAGGGTTCAAGGCCGCCGCAGTTGGTTGCCGATATATCGGCTGGCAGCTATGGAACCAGACGTTATGGATTGCGCGCCTCCGGCGCCACCGAAAGCGCTCTGGGCCTGATCGACTATAACGTGAGCGCCAGCCATTTCACCACCGGGGGATACCGGGACCACAGTGCTGCACGCAAGAACCTCGGCAACGTAAAGCTTGGGGTGCAACTCGATGATGCGAGCCGGTTGACGATTGTCGCCAACGGCGTAGACCTGACTGCGCAGGATCCGCTGGGGCTAACCCGTTCACAGTTCGAATCAAATCCCCGGATCGCAGCCATACAGGCCAAGACTTTCAATACGCGCAAGACGATCCAGCAAACCCAAGGTGGATTGGTCTATGAGCGAGATATCGACGCGAACCATTCGCTGCGCGCCATGCTGTACTACGGCCAGCGCAATACCGTACAGTACCAGGCGATTCCGGTAGCTGCGCAACAACCACCCGGCAGTGCCGGCGGGATGATAGATCTCGCGCGCAGCTATGGTGGTGCGGATCTGCGCTGGACGTCTCGGCTGTCGGTGGCCGATCGGCCACTGACACTCATCGCTGGCTTGTCGTACGACAGTATGGTCGAGCAGAGAAAGGGGTATGAAAACTATACGGGAAGTCTTAACGCGCCGACATTGGGTGAACGGGGAAACTTGCGGCGCAATGAAACCAACCGCGTCTATAACCTGGACCCGTACCTGCAGATGTCATTGCAAGCCTCTCCCCAATGGGCGGTGGATGCAGGCTTGCGCTACAGCACAGTGTCTTTTGATTCCAGCGATCACTATATCGTCTCAGGCAACCCGGACGACAGTGGCAACCTGCGCTATCGCAAGGCATTGCCCGTTGCAGCGCTGCGCTACACGCCGGCGAAAAACACCATGCTTTACGCATCGTATGGTCGAGGATTCGAGACCCCGACTCTCAATGAATTGTCATACCGGCCAGATGCACAGCCGGGGATGAATTTCGGCCTCGATCCTGCCCTGAGCGACAACTTCGAGTTGGGCGCCAAGAAAGAAGTTGCCGGTGGATTGCTAACCGTAGCGATCTTTCGCAGCGATACGCAGGACGAGATCGTGCCCGCCACCAGCCTGGGCGGGCGCACATCGTATCGCAATGCCGGCCGAACACGGCGCGATGGCGTAGAGCTGGGATGGAACGCGCGATTCGCTGGCGATGCCCGCGTCCAGCTTTCCTATTCGTGGCTCGACGCCCGCTATCGGGAATCCGTATCCGACGCCATTCGCGCAGGCCATCGGATTCCAGGCACAGCCCGCCAAGCCGCTTACGCCACGGTGGCCTGGGAGCCGAGAGAAGGCTGGCAAGCCGGCATCGAGGGCAGGTATCTTGGAAGCGTTGCCATCAATGATGCTAACTCCGACGCCGCACCTGCATATTTCGTCGCAGCACTCAGCGCGGGCTATGTCTGGCGTGCGGGATCGTGGCAGGGACGGGTATACGCCCGAGCAGACAATCTCTTTGACCGGCGGTATGCGGGCTCGATCATCGTGAACGAAGGAAACGGGCGGTATTTCGAGCCTGCCCCTGGCCGAAACTGGAGCGCTGGCATAGGGGCTACCTACACGTTTTGAAAGGAGCAAGCCGACGTTATCAAAACGCCTTGAAGGCAAAGTTGCCATCGTTACAGATGCCACGCGGTATTGGTCGAGTCCTCACTGTTGTGTGCCAAGCATTTGCGCTACAGTAACCTGAGTTCGGGATAAGCCCTTAAGCTTTAGCCAGGCTGTTGACCCTGGTCAGATTCAAAGTTGGTTTGTTATCGGACAAACAGTAAGCGACGATACCAGCCATTAGGTTAACGATAAAATTGAAGAGAGAGCGGTGTCGGGTATGCTCGATCTGGCAAAGATTCTTCAATTCATCAAAGACGGTTTCAATCAGGGAACGGCGACGCAGAATGACTTTCTCGAACCTGGTACGAGGCACAGGCCTCATGTTTTTCCTGAGGGGAGTAATGAGTTGAAGGTTTTGCTGGTCCAGTGCTTCAGTGAGCCACTGGGCGAGGTAGCCTTTGTCGGCAAACAACTGGC
>NZ_FUWK01000032.1 GCF_900167395.1 Nitrosomonas europaea | reverse complement strand
GTTTTCAATATCTCATTGGCTCGGCGCAGTTCCCTGTTCTCACGCTCCAACGCCTTGAGGCGATCACGTTCACTGCTTGTCAGACCTTCGCGTGCGCCATTGTTAATTTCGCTACGTTTAACCCATTCCAGCAACGTGGAGGGCACACAGCCAATCTTGGGTGCAATTGATTCAACCGCCGCCCATAGCGATGGATATTCGCCTCGATGTTCCTGTACCAGACGAACAGATCGTTCACGAACTTCAGGGGAAAACTTTGTTTGATTGCTCATGGCTCCATTCTCTCAAAAGTTGGAGCCTCCTCAAAACCCGGGGCGATTCATGTTGCGTATTGCATAGTGTCGTTAATCTTGCGGCGTTTGCGCTTTACGAAAAGGGAGAGTTGAAGCGTTGTTTCGCTGCTTCGGGCGACGACGGTGTTTTTGCAAGCACAGGCAAGGTGTTGTCCGCCGAGCGGAAAGTGACAAGTCAGTACGCAGAGATCTCTAACGGTGATGGAGAAATTGTCTATGTGGACGACGATGGCGAAACATTTACCCTAGATGCACTCGGTGAAGATATCGTTTTCGAAATAGTGTCTATGATGACTGGGAAGCGCCCTGATCGTGACGAAGAGCTGTTTAGCGCTCCGGCGGATATTTACTCAAAGCCACCCGTTCTCAGGGCGCTTTTTCGTTGGTAAGGTGCAGCCTACTCCACAATGAGCCCGATCGTTCAACAGGAGCACTTCACTTACACTGCACGGAGATCATAAATCATGAGCATGTTGTGCAGCTTGTATCGAATCACCCCTGAGCAGGTCACAAAGCTGAAAGATTTTCCCGACGCGATCGGCGAGTTGGTTGGCTTTACTGCGCCTCCTCCGAAGGTCAGCTTCCTCTCAAAGCTCTTTGGGAAGCCCCCGAAACAACTTTCTTCTTCAGGGCAGCAGTTCGAACCTGTCGCAGAAAGCGACATATTTGAACTCAATCAAGCTTGGCATATCCTGCATTTCCTGTTTTCTGGCACCAATGCAGAAAGTCCATGGCCTGGCGGATTTCTCATATCAGGAGGCGAGGAGATCGGGCCTGACCAAGGCTATGGGCCAATTCGTCTCTTTGACTCTGAGCTTTCCAGGGCTGTCGCTGGATTTCTCGATACTCAGTCGTTCAAGATGCTGGACTCTGCTTATGTCGCCAGTGAGATTGAAGCGACCGAGATCTATTGGAAAGTTTCTTCCGAACATACTGAACGGCAACGGCAATTGGAAGAACTATGGAGTATGGTCAAGGAACTTCAAACTTTCTTTGAGCACACGGTACGAGCAGGTAATGCAACTCTTCTTTCCATCTACTGAAGTGACATCCAACCTATTGCTCCAAGAGATACACCGCAAGGGTGCGCTCCCGAGCTTGGCACGTTAGTACTCTGCATGGGTGCACCTGATCCATAGGTCTGTTACTCATCCGGGAGAGTTCCCATGAAAAACGAAAAGGCAGCGCCATTCTGATCGTTCATTATCCCTTTATTCGCGGCGATGGGCCAGGTGTTGACAAGTCGCTGGTTCTTTTCGCCGGAGGAGTCTAAACTCGAAATTCTCCGGTATGTTTTTTCACATTACCCTCCCAACAAAGAGTAAAGGAGTACTTATGAAAATGAAACAAACATTTCTGGTTTCTGCAATGGCAGTTGCCATATCCACCGTGTTGACGGTCAATCCGATCCAGGCCGAGTCGCAACCGCAACCGACGATGAACAGTTTTTGGTGGCCGGATCAACTGGATCTGAGACCGTTGCGCCAGAATTCGGCTGAGTCTAACCCGTTGGGCAAAGCGTTCAACTATGCCGAACAGTTTAAAACGCTCAACCTCAAAGCGGTGAAAGAGGATATCGCGAACGTGCTGCATACTTCCCAGCCTTGGTGGCCGGCGGACTACGGCAACTACGGACCATTGTTCATTCGCATGGCCTGGCATAGTGCCGGCGTGTACCGCATTTTCGACGGACGTGGTGGCGCTTCCGGCGGATAGCAACGCTTCGAACCGCTCAACAGTTGGCCGGATAACGTCAATCTGGACAAAGCGCGGCGCTTGTTATGGCCGATCAAATAGAAATACGGCAGCAAGCTTTCCTGGGCTGATCTGATGGTGCTGGCCGGCAATGTGGCGTTGGAGGATATGGGATTCAAAACCATAGGTTTTGCGGGTGGGCGACCGGATGATTGGGAAGCCGAGATCGTCAACTGGGGAACAGAAAAGGAATTTCTCGCCGATGAGCGCCATGATAAAAGAGGTGAACTGGCGAAGCCTCTGGCTGCCGTGCAGATGGGGCTGATCTACGTCAACCCGGAAGGGCCGGGCGGTAACCCCGATCCGTTGGCAGCTGCCAGGCATATCCGCGAATCCTTCGGCCGTATGGCGATGAATGACGAAGAGACGGTGGCTCTGATCGCCGGTGGCCATACCTTCGGCAAGGCGCACGGGGCGCATAAGCCGGAAGAATGCGTTGGCAAGGAACCGGCCGCGGCTGGTATCGAGGAGCAAGGTTTGGGTTGGGCCAATAAATGTGGCAGCGGCTATGGCGTCGATACAGTCACCAGTGGTCTGGAAGGGGCGTGGTCGACCAATCCGGCGCGCTGGACGCATGACTATTTAACTTGGCTGTACGCTTTCGAATGGGAAACAACCAAGAGTCCGGCCGGTGCGACGCAATGGATTCCGAAGGGCGGCAAAGGCGACAACTTCGTTCCAGACGCGCACGATCCGACTAAACGCCATGCACCGATCATGTTTACAACCGATATCGCTTTGAAAGTGGACCCTGAGTACCAGAAAATCTCCAAGCGTTTTCTCGATAATCCCAAGGAATTCGGAATTGCGTTTGCCAAGGCGTGGTTCAAGCTGACCCATCGCGACATGGGACCCAAGGCCCGCTACGTCGGTGCTGAGATACCTGCGGAAGACTTTATTTGGCAGGATCCTATCCCCAAAGTTGATCACAAGCTGATCGACGCCCAGGATATCGCCAGGCTGAAGTCGGCGATCCTGGCCTCGGGTTTGACGATACCTGAGCTGGTCCGGACGGCATGGGCTTCCGCTGCTACCTTCCGCGGTACCGATATGCGCGGCGGTGCCAACGGCGCGCGCATTCGCCTGGCACCACAAAAGGATTGGGAAGTCAATGATCCAGCCGAACTGGCCAAGGTGCTGACTCGTCTGGAATCCATCCGGAACAACTTCAATCGTACGCTGAAAGGCGGCAAGAAAGTGTCGTTTGCTGACGTGATCGTGCTGGGTGGTTCCGCGGCCGTGGAAGAAGCTGCCAGGAAAGCCGGTTACAAGGTGCAGGTACCTTTCAAACCGGGCCGTATGGATGCCGCGCAAGCGCAAACCGACGTCGAGTCGTTCGCGGTGTTGGAGCCTAAAGCCGACGGCTTCCGCAATTATTTTGGTAAGGGTAATGCGTATTCGCCTGCGGAAATGCTGGTCGAGCGTGCGAACTTCCTGACCTTGAGCGTACCTGAAATGACGGTGCTGGTCGGCGGCATGCGGGCGCTGGATGCCAATGCTGGTCATTCCCGACACGGGATATTCACCAGCCGGCCCGGTACCTTGACCAATGACTTCTTTGTGAACCTGCTCGATATGTCTACTAAATGGGCAAGGTCGGCAACCGAGGGTCTTTACGAGGGGCGGGATCGCGCTACCGGCCAGATTAAATGGATAGCTACGCCCGTTGATCTGATCTTCGGTTCCAACTCCGAGTTGCGTGCGGTTGCCGAAGTTTATGCATCGGACGATACCAAAGAGAAATTCGTACACGACTTTGCTCAGGCATGGGCAAAGGTGATGGACCTGGATCGGTTTGACACACGCTGATTTTACTTCGCTATGCACCCAACCTGGCTGTAATCAAGTCAAGTTGGGTGCCCTTTTGGATACCAACCCGCAGGATGCGGTGAGCTGGCGAAATTGGCTGCCTAATAATTTGCTTCTTCAGACAGAATGCTGTCCGGGCAGGGTATCCGGTCCAGATTAGAGTCCGGCCAGAACTTTTGCGACGGTTTCACCCATCAGAGACGGAGTCGGGCAGATGGTGACGCCCAGTTCTTTCAGTCTTTCCACTTTTTCTGCTGCGCTTTCACCGGCTGAAGAGATGATTGCTCCGGCGTGCCCCATCCGTCTTCCGGGAGGTGCAGTCAGGCCGGCAATGTAGGCAACCAGCGGTTTGCTCATGTTTTCCTTTGCGAACAGTCCGGCTTCTACTTCCATTGGGCCACCAATTTCACCAATCATCAGCGTGACTTTGGTTTCCGGATCTTCTTCCAGCTTTTGCAGCACATTCCGGTGCGAACTGCCGATGATCGGGTCTCCGCCAATACCTACCGAAGTCGAAATCCCGATATTCAGCCGTCGCATCTGGTCGGCAGCTTCATAACCCAGTGTACCGGAACGGCCGACGACACCAACGACCCCACGGCTGTAAATATGCCCCGGCATGATGCCCAACATCGCCCGTCCGGGGCTGATAGTGCCTGAACAGTTGGGGCCGGTCAGCATCATTCTGTCCTCCTCAGGGAAGAGGCGTAAGAAGTTTTTGACGGTCATCATGTCCTGGGTTGGAATGCCATCGGTGATGGATACGCAATATTTGATACCGGCATCGGCTGCTTCCATAATCGAATCAGCCGCAAATGCCGGCGGGACGAATACAATGCTGGCTTCCGCACCTGCCTGCTCGACTGCTTCCCGGACGGTATTGAATACTGGCAGCCCCAGGTGTTTCTGCCCGCCTTTGCCGGGCGTTACGCCTCCCACTACATTAGATCCGTAATCGATCATTTCCTGAGCATGGAAGGTGCCGATCCGGCCGGTAAAGCCCTGTACGATGATCCGCGTCTGCTCATTGATGAGAATTGCCACTTTTCTATTCCCCTTTTTTGTTCGTGTTATTCAAACTGCAGCCTGGTTGCGAGCGTGCACTACTTTCTCTGCTGCATCGGCCAGGGTTTCTGCAGTAATGATCGGCAACCCGCTGTCAGCGATGATACGGCGGCCTTCTTCCACGTTGGTGCCAGACAGGCGCACGACCAGAGGGACCGTCATTCCGATATTCCGTACAGCCTGAACCACACCTTCGGCAATCCAGTCACAGCGGTTAATACCGGCAAAGATATTGACCAGCATGGCTTTTACGTTGTTATCCGCCAGTACCAGCCGGAATGCTTTTTCAGTTCGCTCGGCAGATGCGCCGCCGCCGACATCCAGAAAATTGGCCGGTTCGCCGCCGGCCAGTTTGATCATGTCCATGGTGGCCATTGCCAGCCCGGCGCCATTGATCATGCAGCCGATGTCTCCATCCAGCCCGACGTAGCTCAAGCCTGCTTCCGCTGCAGCAATTTCGCGCGAATCGATTTGTGAGTTGTCACGCAATTCGGAAATCCGGTGGCGCCGGAACAGTGCATTTTCATCAAAGCTCATCTTCGCATCCAGTGCGATCAGCTCGTTGTTGCGCGTGACAACCAGCGGGTTGATTTCGAGTATGTTCGCATCCAGATCGCGCATGGCGCGGTAGCAACCTCTGATCGTCTTGACGGCGTGATTGAGCAGAACATCTTCCAGACCCAGTGCAAAAGCCATGGTTCTTGCCTGGAAATCCTGCAGGCCGACAGCAGGCTCGATGTGAATTTTTTTGATGGCATCAGGATTCGTGGCTGCCAGGGTCTCGATATCCATTCCCCCCTGTGCGGAACCCACCATGACGATACGTTCATGACTGCGATCGATCATGAAAGCGAGATACACTTCCCGGGCAATTTCGGTACCGGCTTCGATATACAGTCTGGAGCAGAGTTTACCCGCCGGGCCGGTTTGGTGTGTGACCAGTTTTTTCCCCAGCAGTGATTCAGCTGCGACTTCGATTTCTTCATGTGTCCGGCATACTTTGACACCGCCTGCTTTACCACGGGCGCCGGAATGGATTTGTGCCTTGACGACCCACACATTGCCATCGATTTCCCGGCTGCGTTGTACCGCTTCTTCCACAGTGTGCGCCAATCCGCCTTCAGCCAGCTTGATACCGTATTCAGCCAGGATTTCCTTGGCCTGATATTCATGGATATCCAATATCTTCTCCCTTGAATTTGATGGAATTGTTGGATTTGAAAAAATTCTGGAAAGGTGTGATCAATTAGCCAGTCAGGATGAAATCAGGCAAAAAACTTGGTTTACGCAGAGTAAACGAGCATTTTGTACCTGATTCCAACGCGAGATGGCTGGGTGTGCAATAATTTCTCAGCGTTTTCCCGGATACTTGTTTATTTGCTTTTGGCAGCAATTGCTTCCGCCATTTTGACGATGTTATTTGCCATTCTTTCCGAAGCGGCATCGATCAGGCGGCCATCAAGTGAGGCTGCACCTTTACCTTGAGCTGCAGCTTCCTTCAATGCTGTCAGAATGCGTTTGGCTTTGTCGACTTCTGCTGTGGGCGGCGTAAAGACTTCATTGGCCAGCGCGATCTGTGTCGGATGAATTGCCCATTTACCTTCACAACCCAGTGCTGCAGCACGTCTGGCTGCCTGTTTGTAACCTTCGGGATCCTGAATGTCACCAAATGGGCCATCGATTGGTCGCAGGCCGAATGCGCGGCAGGCAACGGTCATTCTGCTGATGGCTGCGTGCCACTGATCCCCTGGATAATCCGGATTGAGCCCGCCGATATTGGTGGTACGTGCACGATTGCTGGCAGCGTAGTCAGCTACACCGAAATGCAATGCTTCCAGACGCCCGGCCGTTCCTCTGCGGGCGATATCTTCAACATTGGCCATCCCCAGTGCCGTTTCGATCAGTGCTTCCACACCAATTCGGTTTTTCAGCCCCTGCTGCATTTCAAGCTGGCTGAGCATGGCTTCGACCATGTAAACATCAGCATAAACACCTACTTTGGGAATCAGCAACGTATCGATCTTGTGCCCGGCCTGCTCTACCAGATCGACCACATCACGCACCATATATTGGGTATCGAGACCATTGATGCGTACAGAAAGCGTGACACCGTGACTTTTCCAGTCCAGATCATTGATTGCCTGAATGATATTTTTTCTTGCCTGGATCTTGTCATCTGGTGCGACTGCATCCTCCAGATCCAGAAATATGAAGTCCACTCCGCTTTTCAGCGCTTTTTCAAACATTTCGGGACGGGAACCCGGAACAGCCAGTTCGCAGCGCTGTACACGCGGTGTTTTGGTTTCATACAGGGTATGACTCATTATTCCTCCAACGGATTAAATATGATGTTATGTGTGGATACTGGGATGTATGAATACTGCCGGTGAGGGTCCCGGTCGTTCATAAAGACCAGCAGATGTGCGGAATTGAAGGGTAAAACCGGAAACACGGAAGTGATATTTTTGAAAATTTGGCAGCATTACCAGTCGGATTTGCGAAATTATAGCACCGGCAACGATCCGATTTCAGCCATTCCTTGATATCACGCGATGCGCCGGCTGAAATGTGACCGAGCACAGCTGCTGTGATACAGCTTTCGGGTTCTCTGGTTGCAATGAGTGGATCAGTCAGTTTTATTACGGGGAAGTAGGGTAAGAAGTAAAAGGGTATAAACCTATTCTGGTTTTATTCTGCTTTGCTGCTGGAGGATGTGGT
The DNA here is from genome assembly GCF_900167395.1 of Nitrosomonas europaea. Taxonomy (GTDB): domain Bacteria; phylum Pseudomonadota; class Gammaproteobacteria; order Burkholderiales; family Nitrosomonadaceae; genus Nitrosomonas; species Nitrosomonas europaea. The sequence continues at coordinate 25,273 of NZ_FUWK01000032.1, read as the reverse complement.
TACTCAGGGCTATCTGGCGAGGGTGGAAAATGTTTGATATATACTTGGCATTTGGCGGAGAGGGTGGGATTCGAACCCACGTGCCAGGAAATCCTGACCATCTGATTTCGAGTCAGCGCCGTTATGGCCACTTCGGTACCTCTCCGGTTTGCGGCGAACAACGGGTGCTATTTTATCAGTTTTTCAGCCTGTTTATCGTCGAGCTGCTTTGCGTAAAGGGTTATCACTTGTATTACTGTTCTATCTGGCAAGAGCGCGCTGGTCGTAATAGCGGGCTTTACTGTCATCTATCCGAAAATTCCAGTTATGTGATCTGTTCATGACCAGGCTCAAGACACTTTACGTTTGCAATTCTTGTGGCGGACAGACTTTGAAATGGCAGGGTCAGTGCCCGCATTGCCGTGAATGGAATACGCTGACTGAGACTGTACAAGAGAAGAATGTACTGCGTTTTTCGCCAGATTCGATGCAGAAGCAGGTGTTGAGTTTGAGCGAGGTCGAGACTGAGGATATGCCTCGTTTCCTGACGGGAATGGATGAGTTTGACAGGGTGCTGGGAGGGGGGCTGGTACAAGGCGGGGTTGTGTTATTAGGTGGCGATCCGGGTATAGGTAAATCGACGTTGTTGCTACAGGCATTGTCCCGAATGTCTGTTCATCATCGGGTGTTGTACGTCAGCGGTGAAGAATCCATGCAGCAGGTAGCGTTGCGTGCAAGGCGGCTGTCTCTGGATGTGGCCAGGGTTGATTTGTTGACCGAGATCCGGCTGGAGGCGATCCAATCGATTCTGGCTGAGCATCGTCCGCGTATCGCAATTATCGATTCGATTCAGACAATTTATTCCGAAACATTACAGTCTGCACCCGGTTCGGTGGCTCAGGTGCGTGAATGTGCAGCACGATTGACCCGATTCGCTAAAACCAGTGGTACCTGTATCGTACTGGTAGGGCATGTAACCAAGGATGGTGCATTGGCCGGGCCGCGTGTTCTGGAGCACATGGTGGATACGGTGCTCTATTTTGAAGGAGATACGCATTCAACATTTCGTTTGATTCGTGCTTTCAAAAACCGTTTTGGGGCAGTTAACGAGCTGGGTGTCTTTGCCATGACTGAAAAAGGATTGCGGGAAGTGGGAAATCCTTCAGCGTTGTTTCTTTCTCACCATAGTGTGCGTGTAGCGGGTACTTGTGTGATGGTAACGCAAGAGGGCACACGTCCTCTGCTGGTGGAAATCCAGGCACTGGTGGATGAGGCACATGCACCCAGCCCCAGAAGATTGTGTGTTGGACTGGAACAGAACCGGTTGGCAATGTTGTTGGCGGTGTTGCATCGTCATGCCGGTATCCCCTGTTTCGATCAGGATATTTTCATCAATGCGGTCGGGGGGGTCAAAATTACTGAGCCAGGAGCTGATCTGGCGGTAATGCTGGCGATCGTTTCGTCATTGAAGAATCGGGTTCTGCCTGAAAAAACAGTCATATTTGGAGAAATTGGACTGGCAGGTGAAGTACGGCCGGTACAGCGAGGACAGGAGCGGATTAAAGAAGCTGCCAAACTGGGTTTTACCTGTGCGGTGATTCCAAAGGCCAATCAATCCAGGCAAGCTGTCAAAGGAATCGAAATCATCGCTGTGGAGCGAGTAGAAGAAGCTGTCAGCGCACTTTTCTGAGTTCTGAACAGATCATGTGCAGATTTTTCCGGCATGAATGCCAGTATGTGGGTTGTCAGGCGGGAGAAAGCGACATAAATCATGTGGTGAGTTACGCAGCGAGCTAAATGACCCGGGTATCGACGTGACAATCAATACCCGGGAGATCCAGTTTTACTCCGTGCGGGCAAAACGATCGGCGCTGTTGAATTTGCTGTCCCTGAACGGACGTTTACGGGTTTCACGACCAAATGGTTGCCCGAACCCAGCATCTTTGTCTCCTCGGTGACCTGGGGAAGCCGTGCGTGTATTGGGATTGTCCGACCATGAACGTCTGGTTTTGTGTGCAGCAGCAGAGGAAGATGGTCTTCTTCCTGGTTTGTCGTCACTACGACCAAATCTTGGTTTGGTACGTGGTTCTATACCGGGTATGACATGAAATTCAAAGCGATTGCCGGTAAACCGTTCGATTCTCTTCAGATGAGCAACATCTTTCCCGGATGCGAACGAAACTGCGATACCGGAAGCGCCAGCCCGGCCGGTCCGCCCGATCCGATGCACATAGTCTTCTGCAAACTTTGGCAAATCGAAATTGATGACATGGGTAATGTCGGCAATATCGATTCCGCGTGCGGCGACATCCGTAGCCACCAGAATCTTGAGCCGGCCCTGACGCAGGCCGGTCAGAGTGCGTGTACGTTCACGCTGCGTCATGTCTCCGTGCATGGCGGCAGCCTTGTGTCCCTGGGAAGAAAGATTATCTGCGAGGGAATCGGCATCACGTTTCGTTGCAGTAAATACGATTGCCTGTTTGATGGTGGTGTCACGCAGCAGATGGTCCAGTAACCTGTTTTTGTGCGTGAGATCATCTACATAATGCATACGCTGTTCGATGTGATCGAGTTTGGTATGCTGAGCAGCCACCTGAATGCGTTTCGGTGCTTTCAGCAGACGTGTGGCGATTTTCTCGATTGCAACGTCCAGCGTTGCCGAGAACAGCAGCGTTTGCCTGGTTGCGGGTGTCGAGAGAGCGATGCGCTCGACATCCTGGATGAACCCCATATCCAGCATGCGATCTGCTTCGTCCAGTACCAGCATTTCCAGCCGCGAAAAATCTATCCGCCCGCGTTCGATGTGATCGATCAAACGCCCGGGTGTGGCGACCAGTACATCGACGGTTTGTGACAGGAGTTTATTTTGCAGGGGGTAGGGCATACCGCCCAGAATACTGACGACATTGATACGTGGCAGGAATTTTCCATATTTGCTGGCAGCATCGGAAACCTGCAGAGCCAGTTCACGTGTTGGTGTCAGAACCAGTATGCGCGGGCCACGTCCGCGAATTTGTGCGGGTGTGGCCAGACGATGCAATGCCGGCAGCATGAAGGCGGCTGTTTTGCCGGTTCCGGTCTGTGCACTTGCCATGACATCATGGCCTGCGATCAGATCCGGAATGGCTTGCTGCTGAATGGGGGTGGGGGCAGTATAACCCGCTGCCAGTACGGCTTTTACGATTGCGGGATGCAGATTCAAATTTTCAAATGACACTTTGGTTTTCCTGATAATGAAGAAATTTAATGCGCGAACAGGAATATACCGCAGCAAACAATGCTGGTACCGCTGGCGCATATCTATAAAACATCGCTGCTAACCAGGGATACTGCACAATTTCGAGAAGAAAAATCTGGAGAGGTCAGAAACGATGAAACCTGAAACCCTGCCTTGACTTGATAGAGGCAGGGCGGTAAGTATACAGTAAATTACAGTAAAGGTTGAGTTTTTATGGAATTGCTGAGCGCAAGCGACTGGTCAACGTGTAATCGGTTTGTAGCGAATTCGTTTGGGTTTGGCCGCTTCTTCTCCAAGGCGTTGGCGTTTATCGGCTTCGTATTCCTGGTAGTTGCCTGTAAAAAACGTGACTTGTGAATTGCCTTCAAAGGCCAGGATATGGGTGGCAATGCGATCCAGGAACCAGCGATCATGAGAAATCACCAGCACACAACCGGCAAATTCCAGCAAGGCATTTTCCAGTGCTCTCAATGTTTCTACATCCAGGTCATTGGAAGGTTCGTCCAGCAGCAATACGTTACCTCCCGCTATCAGTGTTTTGGCAAGGTGCAGCCGGCCTCGTTCACCACCGGAAAGTGTCCCGGTAATTTTCTGCTGGTCAGGACCTTTGAAATTGAAGCGGCCAAGGTAGGCGCGTGCAGGTACTTCATATTTTCCGACGATGAGCATGTCGTTTCCGCCCGAGATGGCCTGGAATACGGTCTGACTATCGGACAGAGCATCACGTGACTGATCCACATGGGCGATTTTGACTGTTTCACCTATTTTGATCTCACCTGTATCCGGCTGTTCTTTTCCCGTAATCATGCGGAATAGGGTGGATTTTCCGGCACCATTGGGGCCGATGATTCCAACGATTGCACCAGGCGGTATTCTGAAATTCAGATTGTCAATCAGCAGGCGATCTCCAAATCCCTTGGAGACATTGATAAATTCAATGACTTCATTTCCCAGTCTGTCTGCGACGGGAATGAAGATCTCTTGTGTTTCGTTGCGTTTCTGGTATTCCTGGGAACTGAGTTCTTCAAACCGGGCCAGGCGGGCCTTGGATTTCGCTTGCCTGCCTTTGGGATTTTGCCGTACCCATTCCAGCTCTTGTTTGAGTGATTTCTGGCGGGCGGATTCTGCACTTTCTTCCTGTTTCAGGCGTGTTTCTTTCTGTTCCAGCCAGCTTGAATAGTTTCCTTTCCAGGGGATACCGTGGCCGCGATCCAGCTCCAGTATCCATTCTGCTGCGTTATCCAGGAAATACCGGTCGTGTGTAACGGCTACTACTGTGCCGGGGAAACGTGCAAGAAACTGCTCGAGCCATTCGACTGATTCCGCATCCAGATGGTTGGTAGGCTCATCCAAAAGCAGCATGTCCGGCTTGGATAGAAGCAGTCTGCAGAGTGCAACGCGACGTTTTTCTCCTCCTGAAAGGTGCTCGATATGAGCATCCCATTCCGGGAGGCGCAGTGCATCAGCGGCTATCTCCATCTGTTGGGATAAATTATCCCCATTTTGTGTCGTTAGTATTGCTTCCAGTCGTGACTGTTCGGCTGCCAGTACTTCGAAATCAGCATCTGGTTCGGCATAGGCTGCATAAACCGCTTCCAGTTGTTGTTGTGCGTTGAACACGTCTCCCAGCCCTTCCTGAACTGTTTCGCGCACGGTAAGTTTGGGATCCAGTTGCGGTTCCTGCGGCAGGTAGCCAATCTTGAGATCTGGCATGGGTGTACATTCCCCTTCAAAATCTTTATCCACGCCGGCCATGATTTTTAACAGGGTAGATTTACCAGAACCATTCAGGCCGAGCAGGCCGATTTTTGCTCCTGGAAAGAAACTCAGCGAGATATCTTTGAGAATGACGCGTTTGGGAGGAACGATTTTGCCGACGCGATTCATAATTAAAACGTATTGGGCCATAAATGCTTTATTAATCCTGAATTTGAATTGATCTGAACAATCTAGAATCTGGGGAATTTCTGCCGGGATTTAATAAGAAAAAGCTACAGTTTAAAGCCGGCAGCCAGTATGGCAGAGCAGACGATTTACATCTAATTATATTAAAAGGCAAAAATGTAAAAGGCAAATACCGGCGCTGAAGAAGTGAAGCATTCCATCAAGCGGGTAGAGTCGTTTGTCTGAGCGGATATGAACTTATCATCGGGGGGGTATGAAAATTACAGTTCATTATAAGTCGGGGGAAGTTCAAGTTTTTATTGTTCCGGCCGAGATACATGTTACCGAATTTCGAGAAATGGCCAAGAAAGTGGGTGGAGAAGTGCTCAGAGTAGAATTTACATCGTTTGGTTCAAGACCTCATCGATGTCATGCCGGAGAAGGGAAACACTAGCAGCAATCCTGGATCAGTCGGTCACTGTTGTAAATGTGTACTGTATAACTCCCAAAATGCCTGTCGTGTTAAAAAATATTAGATGGTTGATTTATCGATATGGTTCAATCGTAATATTTCTGATGGGTAGCGGAGTTATGTTTATCTGGTGCCATATCCGGGTGAAAAAAAGTGATATTAGTCATATCCCGCTATTTAAAAGTGTAATAAGTTGTTCCGTTGTCACAAGCAGATTTTTCGTTACGGCTCCGGTTATTTTTACGGAACGCTGCTGAACTGATAGATAAACATAAGTTAACACTCGGTTTGCAGGCGAGTAATAGTAATATATGCAGCTGTAGTTATTGTAGTGAGAACCGGGGTTAGAGACATATTTGTTTTTTATTGAGGGTTTCGAGTGAATATTTCCATTAAAGCCTGGATAGTCAGTCTATCAGTCATTTTTTATCTGCTTGCACTCGGTGGTTGCACGACTTATCCATTACTTTCTACTCAAGGTGAACAGGTGCCGCATGATTATCTGATCGGACCGGGTGACACATTAAATATCATCGTTTGGCGCAATCCGGAAATATCCATGAGTGTGCCGGTGCGTCCGGACGGGAAGATTACTACACCACTCGTAGAGGATTTGCCGGCAAGTGGAAAGACTTCAACCGAACTGGCACGTAATATCGAAGAGACTCTTTCTAAATATTTACAGCAGCCGGTAGTCACCGTCGTTATAACTGGTTTCGTCGGACCGTTCAGTGAGCAGATCCGGGTGATCGGCGAGGCAGCGCAACCACAGGCATTACCTTACCGGGAAAACATGTCATTGATGGATGTCATGATTGCGGTGGGAGGGTTGACTGATTTTGCAGCAGGAAACAGAGCAAGAATTATTCGGAATGTCGATGGTGAACAGCAGCAATTCCGGGTCAGACTGGAAGACCTGATTCGGGATGGTGATATCTCCGCCAATGTTCCGGTTTACCAGGGCGATGTGCTGGTTATTCCTGAAAGCTTTTTTTGATTGATTTGATCGTGATCGTGATAAATGAAGAGGTGACCCGATATGAGTGAGTTGATTGCTCAACTGCTGGTTTATATCAAGGGTATCTGGAAATATAGATGGGCTTCAGTTGCGACCGCATGGACTGTCGCGATTGCGGGCTGGTTCTTCGTTTATCAGATGCCGGACAATTATCAGGCTTCTGCACGGATTTACGTCGATACCCAGAGTATTCTGCGCCCGCTGATGGCCGGGATGACGGTATCCCCCAACCCGGACCAGCAGATTACCATAATGAGCCGAACGCTCATCAGTCGACCGAATGTCGAGAGAATCATTCGTATGGTTGATCTGGATATCAAGATTACAGATGACAGTGCCAGAGAAAAGCTGGTCACTACCCTGATGAAGGATATCAAGCTTTCAACGACGGGTAGCGATAATATTTTCATGATTTCATATGATAATAAAGATCCCAGGCTGGCCAAGGACATTGTCCAGTCACTGTTGACTATTTTTGTTGAAGGTGGGTTGGAAGGTAAAAAACAGGATTCAGCTTCTGCATTGCGTTTTATCGACCAGCAAATTGCTGCCTATGAGGAAAAGCTGGTTGCTGCCGAAGCAGCATTGACGGCTTTCAAACAGAAGAATATTGGTTTTTTGCCCGGACAGGGGGGGGATTACTACAGTCAACTGGTATCGGCTGCAGAAGAGTTGGAAAAGGCCAGGCTTACCTTGCTTGAGGCTGAACAGGCACGTGATGCAGTCAAGAAACAGATAACGGGTGATGAGCCGGTGCTGTTGTTCGAAGTGGGTGAAGTATCACCGCAAAGTATTGTCAATCCGGAGATCGATTCCCGTATTCAGGCATTGAATACGAATCTGGATAATTTGATGTTGAATTTTACCGATCAACATCCTGATGTTGTCGCCACCAAACGACTGATTGCTCAATTGGAGGAGCGTAAGGTCGAAGAAGCCAAACTTGCCGGTACAGTCAATAATCGTGGTAGAAATTATGATCCGATGATGCAGCAACTGAATATCGCACTGGCTGAATCCGAAGCACAAGTGGCATCCATGAAGGCGCGGGTGGCGGAGTATGAAGCCCGCTTTGAACGTCTGAAATCGATGAGTAATACGGTTCCTGCCGTAGAGGTGGAGATGCAGCAGCTCAACCGTGATTACAATGTGAATAAAGCCAATTATGAGAAGCTGCTGGAGCGTAGAGCATCTGCTGAAATCTCTGGTGAGCTGACTTCTACTTCAGGCTTGATGTCTTTCAGGATCGTTGATCCTCCTACGGTTCCAGAAGCTCCATCCGGACCGGATCGCAAGAAATTTTTTACACTTGTTTTGATTGGAGCCCTAGCGGGAGGAATTGGTTTTGCTTTCATTATTAGCCAGATCCGGCCAACATTCCATAGCCAGAGTACTTTGAGGGAGCTGACAGGTTTGCCGATTCTGGGGACGATTCCAATGGTATGGACAGAACAGCAAAAATTAAAAGACAAGAGGAAGATTTATGCGTTTGGTATTTCTCTGTTGATGCTGATGGCATGCTATGTTGTCTTGATGATTTATGTAAAGCCACATGGGATGACAGCTGCCTGAATTGATGGTGTAAGGGTTGTAATATAATGATGGAGTGGATATGAGCCTGATAGAAAGGGCTGCGGACAAGCTTGTAAAGAATGATATGAATGGCTTTATGCCAGGCAGTGTGTCGCAGCATGATTCTCGTGAAGGAATCGGCCCCGATTCGTTATTTTCATCTGATGGAGTGCCGGGTAAAAAAACTGGGCACGGCAGGATTATCAAAGAAGAGGTGGGAGCCGATCGGATTAATAAAGCTGCTGACACAAAAAAGACAGTTAAAAGAATCGAAGTCGATCTGGAAAATCTGCACCGTAAGGGTGTTGTCACGCTTCACCATACTAAATCTGAAATAGCTGAACAGTTTCGGCTGATAAAGCGTCCGTTACTTGCTAACGCATTCAACCCGGACAGTGGAGTAAAGAACGGTAACCTGATCATGGTTACCAGCTCTTTGTCCGGAGAAGGGAAAAGCTTCTGCTCACTGAATTTGGCAATGAGTATCGCAATGGAAATGGACCATCGGGTTTTGCTGGTGGATGCTGATGTTGCGCGTCCCTCTATTCCTGCAACCTTGGGCTTTAGTCCGGAAGAACCGGGATTGCTGGATATGCTTCGTGATTCACAGCTGTCGATATCTGATGTGATGATGAAAACCAATATAAAGAAGTTGACGCTGATACCGGCAGGGAGGCGCCATACACATGCAACTGAATTGCTGGCCAGCCAGAGTATGCATTCTATTCTGGTAGAGCTTGCGCAACGCTATCATGATCGTGTGGTGATTTTTGATTCTCCCCCATTATTGTTGACCAGTGAGGCGCGAGTGCTGGCAAGCCAGATGGGACAAATCGTGCTGGTAGTCGAGGCGGAGAGGACAACTCAGCAGACGGTAAAAGAGGCTTTACAGCAGATTGAGGCATGCGATGTAGTTAACCTCATTTATAACAAAGCCAGAGCACATGGCAGCACCGAATACTACGGCTATTATTGATGAAATCATTTGGGTGCGGTAATGACAATTTCTCCCGTTTGAGGATGTGTCTGAGGGTTGGTTGTATTGTTGGATTGAGTAGCTGGGGGTTTCAGGTAAGTGCAGCAGAGTGGAATATTCAGCCACGGTTAACAGTCAGCGAGACTTATACTGATAACGTGGGGTTAGGTGGAGGAGGTTTCGGAGGGTTTGGTGGAGCTGGCAGAGGAGGGGAGTTTATTACACAAATTAACCCGGGGGTAAGTATAACCGGTGAAGGGCGTCGCTTTAAATCGAATCTTAGTTACACTTTGAATAATCTCATTTACGCAAAAAATGAGCGATTCCGGATACGGAATCAATTGAATACTGATGCCACTGCTGAAATTATCAAGCATCATTTTTTTGTAGATGGGCGAGCTACAATCTCCCAGCAGAATGCTTTCTTGTTTGGGCCACAGGCGCCGGATAATGCCGTTTTGACGGGAAATCGGAGAAATATCTACATGTGGAATATCAGTCCCTATGTGCGCCAGCGTTTCAGTAATCTTGCTTCAGGTGAAGTTCGCTACGTTCACGGTGAAGTCAGTTCGAATGCCAATAGTTTCTCCAATAGCAGCTCTGATGCGGCAATTTTTTCTCTGAATAGCGGTTCGGCGTTCAGGACGCTTGGCTGGGGAGTCAATTACAGTCATACACAGATCGACAGAAAGTATGCCAGATCCAATCTTGGGAGGTTGCAAACGATCGAGCTGGAGCGGACTACTGGCACACTTAGATATATAGTGACGTCACAATTTAGCCTGATCGGTACGGCGGGATATGAGCGCAACAGTTTTATTTCGATAAGAGGGCGGACATCCAGCCCATTATGGACAGTTGGTTTTTCTTGGACTCCTACCAAAAGGACGAAAATTGATGCGTCAGGAGGGAAAAGATTTTTCGGTAATACTTATGCAGCATCAGTTGATCACCGTACTCGCAGTACAGTATGGAATCTGAGTTATGTAGAGGATATCACTACTTTCGGTCAGCAATCTCTGGCTGGTGGTTCAATTTTGAGTGCCTCTATGTTGGGTCAATTATTTTCCGGCATTCAGGGAGGAGACGCATTATTGAACCAGGGGCTTCCGCTCTCATTTTCTGACCCGAATAATTTTCTGACCAATCGTTTGTTTTTGCTTAGACGTTTACAGGCTTCGCTTACTTTGAATGGTAAGAAGAATTCGCTGGTATTTCGTGGATTTAGCTATTCCAGAAAATCATTCAGTTCAGATGAGGAAGATGCTGATTTGATTGGTATCGAGAATGCAGCATTGACTAGAGATACTACGCAGACAGGAGGCAATCTATTGTGGAATCACCGGTTGTCTCCCAGAACAAATGCCAATATCAATCTGGGGTATATCAGAACCAGTTATGATGTAACCAGTCAGGAAGATGACAACATAATAGTGACGGCCGGCTTGAATAAGCGATTTACTTCTAATATCAGCGGGTCGATCATGTACTATCATCTCCACCGTGAGTCTAATCGCAATAACGGCAGCTATGATGCCAATGCGATAACGGCTACTTTGAACATGAATTTTTAGAAAATTGAAATTTTATGTATCTAGCCTACTATGGTTTTGCTGAGAAGCCGTTTCAGTTAAAACCCGACCCGAATTTCTTTTTTCCCAGTCGAGGCCATAAACGTGCTGCGGCTTATCTTGAATACGGCCTTTCGCAGGAAGATGGTTTTATCATCATTACGGGTGATGTAGGCGCTGGCAAAACAACCCTGATGCGCTACCTGTTCCAGAAGTTGAGGCAAGAGCGGGTGGCGGCTGCACAATTGGTGAGTACACGGCTGGACCCGGATGATGCCTTGAGAATGGTAGCTGCTGCTTTTGGCCTTTCTTATGAAGGTCTGTCCAAGGCTGCATTGCTGCTCGAGCTCGAACGATTTATGCGTAAGTGTGAACGGGAAAGTACACGAGTTTTACTAGTGGTTGATGAGGCACAAAATCTTCTTCCGCAGACACTTGAAGAATTGCGGATGTTATCGAACTTTCAGTCAGATAACAGGCCTTTGTTACAAACCTTTTTACTTGGCCAGCCAGAGTTCAGGAGGACGTTGCTCGGCAGTCAAATGCAGCAACTGCGCCAGAGAGTGATTGCCACCTATCATCTGGGTCCGCTGGATCAGGCGGAAACCAGGGCCTATATCGAACATCGTCTTCAAAAAGCCGGTTGGAATGGAAGTCCTGTACTGCAGGATGAGATTTTTGAAGTGATACATAATTTTTCTGCCGGGATTCCTCGTAAAATCAATCTGTTTTGTGACAGATTGCTGATCATGGGGTGTTTGGAAGAATTACAGACTTTGGGTAAAGCTGAAGCGAATGAAGTAATGCTCGATATTCAAAAAGAGTTTGATCTGGCGGTTTCTCCTGAATGAATCTTATGATCCGTAATGCGTTGACCATTGATGTGGAAGATTATTTCCAGGTATCGGCTTTTGCCCGGTATATTCCGCGTTCATCCTGGGATAGTTTGCCATGCAGAGTCGAGCGCAATATTGACCGGATTCTCGTGTTGCTGGACGAGCATAAAATCAAGGCCACTTTTTTTACATTGGGCTGGATAGCAGAGCGTTATCCGTCCATGGTGAAAAGAATTGTTGAGAATGGCCATGAACTGGCCAGTCATGGTTATGCCCATCACCGTGTTACTGAGCTGAGCCGCGGGCAGTTTTATGATGATATTGCTCGCAGTAAATTCCTGCTGGAAGATATTGGTGGGCAGTCTGTCTGGGGGTATCGTGCCCCCAGTTTTTCTATCAATAAAGATAATCTCTGGGCGCTGGATTACCTGGAAGAAGCAGGCTATCGATATAGTTCCAGTATTTATCCGGTAGAGCATGATCATTACGGTATGCCGGACGCTCCGCGTTTTGCCTTTAATCCGACTGGCTCCCGGAAAATACTTGAATTACCGGTAACTACTGTACGCTTGCTGGATCGTAATTTTCCAGCAGGTGGAGGCGGCTATTTCCGTCTTTGGCCCTATGCGGTTTCGCGCTGGTTTTTGCAGAGAGTCAACTCAGTTGATCGTCAACCTGCAATTTTTTATTTTCACCCATGGGAGATCGATCCCGATCAGCCCCGGCAAGTGGGAATTAGCTTCAAGACGCGTTTTCGTCATTACCTTAATCTGGGTCGTATGGAAAAACGGCTCGATGCCCTGATCCGACATTTCGACTGGGGGCGTATGGATCAGATTTTCCTGCGACAGTCGGTGTGAGTTTCAGCGGTTCTATTGTGCAAAATACGCCTTATTTGTTTCCAGGCGCATTACCCGGGATTTCTGTGTTATCCCCAGATAAATTCCAGGCTTGGGATGAGTTCATCATGGCTTGTCCTGAAGCGACCTTTTTTCACCGTGCCGGATGGAAGCAGGTGATAGAACAAGCTTTCGGGCATAAAACCTGGTTCCTGTATATAGAAGAGGGCGGGTGTATTCAAGGTGTATTGCCTCTGGCAGAGATTGACAGTTTGTTATTCGGGCACAGCCTGAGTGCTTTGCCATTTTGTGTGTATGGTGGTATTGCTGCAATATCAGATGACGCACGAATCCGCCTTGATCAGGCAGCCCAGATGTTGGCAACATATCTGAAGGTTGATTATCTGGAATATCGTCATCTTCACCCTTTTCACCACGATTGGCCCACTAAAGATTTATACGTTACGTTCCGCAAAACCATGGATTCTGATGTAGAGCAAAACATGCTGGCAATTCCCCGCAAGCAGCGTGCCATGGTACGTAAAGGGATGAAATATGAGTTGCAGAGCTATCTGGATCAGGATACCGACCATTTTTTTCGAGCCTATTCAGCCAGTGTACATCGCCTGGGTACACCAGTTTTTTCCCGCAAATATTTCCGGTTATTGAAAAGTGTTTTTGCAGAAGATTGTGAGCTGCTCATTATCACTAAAGATGAAAATGTAGTCAGCGCAGTCATGAGTTTCTATTTCCGGGATGAAGTGCTGCCTTATTATGGCGGTGGAACGGACGCGGCTCGAGATCTGGCGGGTAATGATTTCATGTACTGGGAACTGATGCGGCGTGCCTGTGAACGGGGCTACCGGGTTTTCGATTTCGGACGCAGCAAGCGAGGAACCGGATCATACAGTTTTAAAAAGAACTGGGGGTTTGAGCCGCAGCCGTTGTTTTATGAATACCAGCTCCATCAAGCAAAAACGATTCCTGAACATAATCCGCTTAATCCAAAGTATCAGCTTTTTATCAAGGCTTGGCAGAAGATGCCTTTGGCTCTGGCCAATATGCTCGGCCCGCATATCGTTAAAAATCTGGGTTAAGAAAGGATGCGGGGACTCCTTTATCTGACACACAGAATTCCTTATCCACCCAATAAGGGAGACAAGATACGTTCTTTTCATCTTCTGCAGCACCTCAGCAAGCGTTATCGTGTGTACCTGGGAACGTTCATTGATGATGAAGAAGACTGGCAGTATGAAGATGAAGTCAGAAAGTATTGTCAGGATGTATGCATTGTCAGGCTGAATCCGCTGTCGGCCAGGATAAGAAGCCTGTTTGCGTTGTTCGGGAATGATCCGCTGACACTGGCTTATTATCGCGACGCGAGGCTGATGCAGTGGATTAAAGCGCTGTTCAGCAATGAATCCATACAGGATATTGTGGTTTTCTCTTCTGCCATGGCGCAGTATGTTGAACATTTATCTGGTTGTCGGCGCATCATCGATTTCGTTGATGTGGATTCGGATAAATGGCGGCAGTACGCTTTATCAAAGCAGTGGCCGTTCAACCGGATTTATCACAGGGAATCACGATATTTGCTGAATTATGAAAGGAAAGTGGCGGAAGAATTCAGCCATTCAACTTTTGTTTCGGAAAAAGAGGCGGAGTTATTCCGGCAGCTTGCGCCGGATGCAGCAAGTAAGACGACATTCTTCAATAATGGTGTCGATACCGATTTTTTTTCCCCTCAGCGTAGTTATCTCAATCCTTATCCGGCTGCAAAGAAAGTGCTGGTGTTTACAGGTGCCATGGATTATTGGGCTAATATCGATGCAGTAAGCTGGTTTGCAAATTCAGTATTTCCTGCGATACGCACGAAACAGCCGGATGTCGATTTTTATATTGTGGGTGCTAAACCCGCCAGACAGGTACAGATGCTGGCAGATTTGCCGGGGATCTATGTGACCGGCGCTGTAGAGGATATTCGGCCGTATCTTATACATGCAGCAGTGGCAGTTGCTCCCTTGCGGATTGCGCGGGGTATCCAGAACAAAGTGCTGGAGGCAATGGCCATGCAAAAACCTGTTGTTGTTTCCGTACAGGCAATGGAGGGAATTCATGCCGTATCAGAGAAGGAACTGATCGTGGCTGGGGATGCCGGGGATTTTGCTGAGCAGATTCTCTTGCTTCTCGACTCTGATGAACAGGTAACCATGGGACGACTGGCGAGAGAACGAGTTCTGCAGGATTACACCTGGCCGGCTAATCTGTCACGAATCGATGCGTTGCTTGCGGCACCCTAGGTTAAGGTTCAGTAAAAATGGGCCGTTTCTGCCATATCCAGATACATTAGCGGAAGGTTATTTTGACTGATGGTTCTGCCATGAATATTACAGTTCAATCACAACGTACTGCTGTCGGCAGCAGAATGATTAACGGGCGAAGTGTGACAGCATTGATCACCTTGCTGGTAATCGCCGTCATCCTGGGTATTTATCATACAACCGTCGAATCGATGGTAGCTATCTGGAACCGGTCTGATACCTATGCTCATGGTTACCTGATCCTCCCGTTCAGCGTGTACATGATCTGGAAAAAGCGTGCAATGCTATCGACGATTCAATACCGTCCTGACTATATGCCATTATCGGTGCTGGTCGGGCTGGGGGCGGGGTGGTTGCTGGCTTCTGCTGCAAGTGTTGTGGTGGTGGAACAGTACGCTCTGGTCGCGATGATACCAGTGATCGTCTGGGCTTTGCTTGGTTTACGCGCTTTTAGTGCCATTCTGTTTCCACTTGCATATCTGCTGTTTGCTGTACCATTCGGTGAAATATTCATTCCACCTCTCATTGATTTTACAGCTGATTTTACCGTTGGCGCGTTACAGGCAACTGGTATTCCGGTTTATCGTGAGGGGAGTTTCTTCAGTATTCCCAGCGGTAACTGGTCGGTTGTGGAAGCCTGTAGCGGAGTGCGTTATCTGATTGCTTCGGTGACGTTGGGAACACTTTACGCCTATCTGACCTACCACAGTATCAGCCGGAGACTGATATTCATTGCATTTTCGATCGTAGTACCGATCGTTGCCAACGGGGTGCGCGCATATCTGATCGTCATGACCGGTCATCTCAGTGATATGCAACTGGCGGTTGGTGTCGATCATCTGGTTTATGGCTGGATCTTTTTTGGTCTGGTCATGTTGCTGCTGTTCTGGATCGGCTCATTCTGGCGGGAAGATCATCTTGATGAAACCGTATCAGTTGAAAATTCTTCCTCAGCTAGTCTGGAATCTTCTTCCGTCCCGATTAAATCAACGTTGGGCATGGCTGGACTGGTGGTGGCAGTCGCCATGATCTGGCCAGTTTATCTGAATTATTTGAATAATAAATCCGATGTACGCCCGATATCGGAAATCAGTGTGGCAGATCTTTCCGGTAAATGGAGTACGGCCTCAGCTTCTCTTACTGACTGGATACCTGGTTATATTGGTTTTCCCAGGCAGTTCATTGGTCATTTCTATCGCGAAAATAAACATGTTGGTCTTTATATAACATATTACCGGAATCAGGATCAGAATAACAAACTGGTCAGTTCCAGCAATGTTCTGGTGAGTGACCGGGACAGCAGGTGGCGAAATATGGATGGAAGCAAGCGGAATATTTCGCTGGGTGATGCACCGTTCACTGTGCACCAGAATCAGTTACATGCTTCGAAAGAGCGCTTGCTGATCTGGAGGTGGTTCTGGCTGATCGGCTATGAAACGGCTGACCCTTACGTTGCCAAAATGATTCAGGCGCTAAATCGAGTTTGGGGCAATGGAGATGATGGCGCCGAGATCATCATTGCTGCGGGCTATGAGCATGATCCGGAAGAGGCTGCAGCAGTACTGCGCGAGTTTATGGCTGATATGAAGCCAGTGATTGCCGGGAAACTTCAGGCTGTTCACAGCGCACAGACTGACTGAGGCGGAGATCAGAGTAATGTCCCATCCTCCTCTGATTGTGCATGTGATTTTTCATCTGGGAGTAGGCGGGCTCGAAAATGGTCTGGTGAATCTGATCAATCATATTCCTGCGGATCGTTACCGGCATGCCATCATTTGCCTCAAGGGATTCTCGGAATTTCACAAACGCCTTAACCGGGATGATGTCGAGATCATTGCGCTGAACAAACGCGAAGGAAAAGATTTCAGTGTCTACGGCAAACTTTACAGAGTGTTCAGGCAACTTAAGCCGGATATCGTGCACACGCGTAATCTCACAGCTATGGAAGCGCAGGTGGTTGCTGCTGTGGCAGGTGTGAAGGCACGGGTGCATGGGGAACATGGCCGGGATATTTTTGACCTCGACGGTAAAAACTGGAAATACAATCTGTTGCGCAAGGCAATTCGCCCGTTTATCCACCACTTCATTACCGTCAGTAAAGATCTGGAAAACTGGTTGATTGATACGGTGAAGGTATCTCCAGTGAAAGTACACCAGATTTATAACGGCGTGGAACATCTGCGTTTCCATCCAGGTGGCACTGTTCCGGTCGAGATATTTCCTCCGGATTTCTTCGCTGGCAGGCCATTCGTTGTGGGGAGTGTTGGCCGAATGGCGGCAGTCAAGGATTTTCCGACACTGGTACAGGCTTTTCTGATGTTGCGAAATGAATTATCTGAAATCGACAGGCCATTACGGCTCATCATTGCAGGAGAGGGTGTGGCGAGAGCAGAATGCGAGGCCATGCTGCGCTCAGCCGGAGTTGAGCAATTTGCCTGGCTTCCGGGAGAACGTGACGACATTCCTCAGCTGATGCAGGCAATGGATGTGTTCGTACTGCCCTCTTTGGGGGAAGGAATTTCCAATACTGTTCTGGAAGCCATGGCGAGTGGCCTGCCGGTTATTGCAACTCGAGTGGGAGGCAATACCGAACTGGTTCTGGAGGGGGAAACCGGCCGTCTGGTGCCTTCGGGAGACCCGGTCGCGCTGGCCCGTGCAATAAGTCAATATCATCAGGATAATACCGCGGTATACAAGCACGGACAGCATGCACGAGCAATCATTGAGCAGCAGTTCAGTATGCGTTCAATGACAAATGGTTATCTTGCGGTTTATGATCGGGTACTGGGTTATAAATCAAAAACTGAAACGATCAACTGACCGGATAAAAATATGTGTGGCATAACAGGTGTATTTGATACGCGCAGTACAAGTGAGATCGACCGTAATCTGCTTCATCGCATGAATGAAACACTGACGCATCGCGGTCCGGATGAAGGAGAGGTATATGTTGAATCAGGGCTGGGATTAGGGCACCGTCGCCTGTCGATCATGGATGTATCCAGCGGTCAGCAGCCATTGTTCAATGAAGATGGCAGCGTGGTCGTTGTCTTCAATGGTGAAATCTATAATTTCCAGAAACTGGTCGGAGAGTTGACAGCGCTGGGGCATCGATTTCGTACCCATTGCGATACGGAAGTGATCGTACATGCCTGGGAAGAATGGGGTGAACGTTGTGTCGAACGTTTCAGTGGTATGTTTGCCTTTGGTGTGTGGGATCGTAACCGGCAAACATTGTTCATGGCACGTGATCGGCTGGGTATCAAACCGTTTTACTATACCCTGCTGGATAACGGATTATTTCTGTTTGCCTCGGAACTCAAAGCCTTGCTGGTTCATCCGGATTTTGACAAAACGTTCGATCATCGGGCGATAGAAGACTATTTTGCTTATGGCTATATTCCCGAGCCAAAAACTATTTTTAAAAATGCCTTCAAACTGAATCCTGGCCATCTGTTGTCATTGCAGCGTGGGCAACAGACTGTGCAATCCCGCGAATACTGGGATATACCGTTTACACCGCACGGTTCTCTGAGTGAAGAGGAAGCTGCAGAAGAATTGATTCTCCGATTGCGAAATGCGGTGGATAGTCACCTCATGAGTGAAGTACCGCTGGGTGCATTTCTTTCCGGTGGAGTGGATTCCAGTGCTGTCGTTGCGATGATGGGGGGGCTGATGAAAGAACCGGTCAATACCTGTTCAATCGCTTTTTCCGATCCCGCTTTTGATGAATCGGATTATGCCCGGCTGGTTGCTGAACGCTACCAGACCCGGCATTTTACTGAACAGGTTCAGCAAGATGATTTTGATCTCATCGATCGACTGGCTGCGCTCTACGATGAACCATTTGCTGATAGCTCTGCTATTCCGACTTATCGTGTCTGTGAGTTAGCCAGGAAACGGGTGACAGTAGCGCTTTCCGGAGATGGAGGAGATGAGAATTTTGCCGGTTATCGCCGTTATCGCTGGCACATGATAGAGGAACGGTTGCGTTCAAAATTACCATTGGGATTGCGTAAACCTTTATTTGGTCTGTTGGGCAGTGTTTATCCTAAGGCGGACTGGGCACCGAAATTCCTGCGTGCCAAAACTACATTTGAATCACTTGCGCGCGATTCCGTGGAAGGTTATTTCCACAGCGTATCCATTCTGGATAATAAGCTGCGTATGCAGTTATTTACCCGGGATTTTTATCGTGATCTGCAGGGCTATCGGGCGGTAGAGGTATTACGTGATTATGCGGATAAAAGCCCGACAAAAGATGCTTTATCACTGATTCAGTATCTGGATATGAAAACTTATCTGGTGGGCGATATTCTGACCAAGGTGGATCGTGCCAGTATGGCGCATTCACTGGAAGTGCGGGTCCCGCTGCTGGATCATGAACTGGTCGAATGGGTTTCGGGGTTGCCTGCCTCCATGAAGTTACGTCAACAGGAAGGAAAATATATTCTCAAAAGATCACTGGAACCCTATTTACCGAACGAAGTGCTTTACCGGAACAAGATGGGTTTTTCAGTACCATTGGCCAGCTGGTTCCGCGGCCCATTACGTGAACGTGTGCGCACTGCGTTACTGGGCAATACACTGGCTGGTACCGGAATTTTTGATATGGGATTCATCAAAAAAATGCTTGACCAGCACCAATCCGGCAGACGGGATTACAGTGCACCTATCTGGACACTATTGATGTTTGAGGCTTTTTTGCGCAACATACTTAGTATGGGGAATATGTCATATACCGGGCAGGATAAAAAGGTTGCCTGATATTGATTTAATAAAACATAGGATTCTCGACTGGGGGGCAGGAGTTCAATGTTGAACGTTTATCTCACCGTTGACACTGAGCTATGGCCTTATTCCGATGGCTGGCCGGTACGTGCCTTGTCACCGTATAAAATAGCGTTTGATGAAGAAATTGCTGCATGCTTTTATGGCAAAACATCTGAAGGTGAATTCGGGCTGCCTTATCAAATTGAGCGATTTAATCAGTATGGATTAAAAGCCACTTATTTTCTGGAGCCACTGTTTGCTGACCGGATTGGCAGCAATCATCTTGCAGACATAGTTGATTTGATTCAACGTAATGACCAGGAAGTCCAGCTACACTTGCATACTGAATGGCTCAGTGAAATTTATGATCCAACTATTCCTGTCCATTTTAAGCAATACATGCATCAATTCACTTTAGATGAGCAGGTGACCTTAATTGCAAAGGGAATACGCAGTCTTCAGGCAGCTGGCGTAAAAGAACTACATGCCTTTCGCGCTGGAGGTTATGGTGCTAATCGGGATACGTTACGCGCTGTAGCACAAAATAAGCTGTTGTTTGATTCCAGCTATAACTCTTGCTATCTGGGCGAAGATTGCAAGATTGATCTGAATGAACAGTTGCTTCAGCCATGTAAGATTGAGGGTGTATGGGAATTCCCTATTTCTTTTTTTCAGGATTATCCAAACCATTGGCGACATGTCCAACTGGCAGCATGTTCTACAAAAGAAATGGAAACAGTCTTACTCAATGCCTGGCGACAAGGCTGGTTTTCATTTGTAATTGTCTTGCATAGTTTTGAGCTAGTTAAAGGCAGAAGTATCGGTAAATTAAGTTTGCCGGATAAATTGAATATCAGTCGCTTTAATCATTTGTGTAAATTTTTATCTGATCATCCCGATAAATTTAGAACTACTCTGTTTTCCGAGCTTGATCCAATAACGATTCCTGAAATAAGGCCACAGAAAATTTTATATTCTCGTCTGCATCATACGATTAAGCGTTATGCTGAGCAGATCCATTCAAGGTTTTTCTGATGGAAGAATGGTCCAGGCAATCAATAAACTTCACTGTGCGATTGGGAGAAATGAGTGTTCTCGCCTGGCCATTGAATGCCTGCGTACTGAAAACTCATTTCACTAAACTTCCTATCCATCCAACCGTACCGGCAGAGCTTCCAAAATTATTCAGAGATTCTGTTGACGTAGTAGTGACACGTTCTCATCCGATAGAATCATCGCTAGCTAAGCTAAGCATATTGCCCCAAGCGATTCAGTATATTCCTTCAAGCTATCGACGATACTGGGTCGTACTTGATGGCAATTTTGAAGATTATCTGAAAAAATTTTCTGCCAAATCCAGAAACACACTCTTGCGAAAAATAAAAAGATTTGCTGAGTTATCAGGAGGAGAGATAGATTGGAGGGAATATTGCAAACCGGAAGAAATGCATGAATTTTATAAGCTGGCAATGGAAGTTTCACAAAAAACTTATCAGGAGCGGCTGCTCGATTGTGGTTTACCTTCTGATCAACAATTTCAAGAGAATATGCTAGCGCTTGCTGCTGAGGATAACGTACGAGGTTATCTTCTTTTTTATCAGAAAAAGCCGATCGCTTATATTTATTGTCCAGTACATGACGGGATTGCTCTCTACGAATACGTGGGTCATGACCCGGAATATCAACGTTGGTCTCCCGGTACTCTACTGCAATATTTTGCTTTGCAGCGTATGTTTACGGCAAGTCATATAAAAATCTTTGATTTTACCGAGGGAGAAGGTGCGCATAAGGCATTTTTTGCAACCAACAATCAATATTGTGCAGATGTGTATTATTTTCGGCGTACCTGGCTCAATTTAATCAAAGTGGCACTGCATGCGAGCAGCGACAAATTATCGGATGGCATTGTTCGAATGCTGGATAAATTTGGTGTGAAAGCGGCCATAAAAAAACTATTTCGATCCAAGGCCTAGATTAAGGTCAGAGTAGTTTTTACTTAAACTTATATCGTCTTATTATTTGGATTATATGTAAATATCATGAAAGTATTGTTGCTCTGTGAATCTGGTCCATTGGGGTTGAAGGTATTATATTGCTTGAAGGGCATGAATGCTTTTGTTCAGACAGCGGGGCCGCGCGGTGCACGAATACTTAAATATTCTCGTTATACGGATGGACATAGTGAGGTTCAATTTTGGCAGGATGGTCTGCCATCTGTAAAGACTCAGCAATTACTGAGAGAGAGAGTTCAAGGGGAGAATTTTGATATCATATTGCCATCTGACATGGGCAGTGCGGCGTTCTTAGCGGCCACAAAAAAGGCTTATCCAGATTTACCATGCTTTCCTTGTAGTGATCAGGTGATACTGGATACATTACATAATAAGTGGTCTTTTGCACAAACCTGTGCGAAATATAGATTGCCTATCCCTCCGACAATCCTGTTGACATCTTCTGATCAGCTTGATACCAGCACTCTTGATCCAGTTGGTTTTCCACTCATTGTAAAGCCATTAGAGGCTGAGTCTAGTCACGGGGTGGTGCGTTTGGATAATCTTCAAGCTTTGCGTACGTATATCGAACAGGACTCACACTACGCACAATTACCGTTGATTGTACAGTCGTATATACCGGGGCGCGATATCGATATCAGTATTCTGGCTGCGAATGATCGAATACTGTGCAATACCGTCCAATCCTGGCTGGAAGATGGGGTACTTGAGTTTACTCAACATCCGGAAATGCATGCGATTGCTACACGATTGGTTCAAGCTTTCCATTACGAGGGGTTGGCTCATTTTGACATGCGTATTGATGCACGTGATGGCAAATTATATGTGATCGAATGTAATCCCAGAGCTTGGTATACCATTTCTGCTTCGATGTGGCAGGGATTAAATTTTATCGAAATGGGCATTCATTACACAAAAACAGGGACGTTGCCTAAAATTTCTGAAAAATCTGGAGAAGGGCGCTATTGTCTGGCTGGTTCCTTATGGAAGCAATTGTTGTTACCACATAAAGGTTGGAAAAATCTCTCGGTGGGTAGTGTGCGCGGATTTGTTCAAGCAATAACTGATCCAGTTCCTCATTTATATTCAAAACTAACCTAATCCATACTCTATATCGTAGTGAAACTTCAAAAATTGTATGCTGCTGTCAAGCAGGTAAATGAGATAACCAGAGTTAATCATTATCCAAAAATAGCGAGCTACCTGCGCTTTCTTCAGCTGGCGACATCAGAGCAGTATTCGCCAGTGGAGATATTCATGGAAGATTTGCTTAACCCATCCTGGAATAATGAAGAACGTAATGGGATGATCAGTAAAGAATGCTTTCTGCATTTACAGAAAAAAGTGAATCCTGCTTCACATTGGTATCTAACGGAAGATAAAATTGCATTTCATCATCACTGTATTAAGAACAACTTATCTGTTCCCGAATTAGTAGCAGTTTTTGACCCAAATGGCCAATCCTATTGGGAGAATGGGCAGGGCATTGAGACCAAAAATAATTTGTTGGATGGATTGGCTCGTTATCCTTTTGACATTATTATGAAGCCCGTCTATGGTTACCATGGTAAAGGGGTATCAGCTTTGGATTTTGTGGATGGTGTACATCGATTTACTACCGATTTAAGTTTGTCATTACGTGATGTATTCAAGAAAATACTAGCTGAAAACCCTGATCGATATATCTTGCAAAAAAGGTTATACAGTCATCAAGCTATTGCGGAATTTACGGGGAATACAGTTTTGCAAAGCTTGCGTTTGATTACCTGTCTTGATGAAAATGGTCAGCCCAAACTGATTATTCGAAAAATCAAGTTTCCTAAACAAGGAAACCTGATTGATAATTTTTCATGGGGAATAAGTAATGGGCGTCTATGTTTAATTGATGAGTACGGAAAAATTGAGAGCTTCATTAAGTATGATCACATAAAAAAGTATCTGGTGCGTTATGACTATATTGAAGATATCAGTGGAAAGAAAACAGAATTTACAATTCCTTTCTGGAATCAATGTGTAGTGCTTGTTCTGAATGCCCAGAAAGCATTTGCTCCATTACGGACTATCGGTTGGGATGTTGCGGTGACCAATGAGGGTCCTTTTTTAATTGAAGGTAATGTCTTCTGGGATCCGTTAACGCCTCAAGAGGGGAGTATGCAGGCTATATGTCAATTGCTTATGGCGCTGAATGCGCCTCTCGTGAACTAGATTTCTATCAAGATTTCAGTTTGTATTGCTTGAGCTTATCGATGTTGATATCAAAGGGGACAACAGGCACCCAGTTGTCATTGCCTTCGAGTACCACAGGGCGGTTGTCAGTAATGGCAATATCCCATCCGACTGCACGCAATGGCAGGAAAGTGGTGGATAATTTCATGGCTAGCGTCAAACATGCCTGCCAATGAGGAACGGTAAAATTTAGCAAATTTGCTTGTGTTACTGCATGGTGAGTGGTTTCTACAAGATAGCCTTGCTGCTGATCCATTGCATAGACATTGCAAAACTTGCCTGTGGCTGGATCGATTTTTGCCAGCATATTACCGGTTTTGCCAAGATTAAAGGCATCGGCTAGGCCTTCCTGGCCAGCAAGCTTCATAAAAGCGAAAAGTATCTCAACCTGATTATTATCGGTTACATGCGTGCAGATTCTGATCGTTTGCAGCATTTTAAATCCAGTCAGTTTTGTAATTTCCGGATGGTTGGCTATGCGCTGTTGAAACAGCAATCCCTCAAAATCCATGTCAACAGAATCTCCTTTGCTCGATGCAGGAAGTGTGACCTCGATAGAGCATAATTCTCTATAAAGATCGTCTGCAGTAATGGATTTTCCTTGAAATTTCAGGCTGCCTTGATCGTCTATCTCCAAGATGGATAATCCCAGTCCAAGCATTCCATTATTGGGTTTAAGTAGATATTCTCCAGGTTCTAATTCTCGAATAAAATCCCGGAATCTACTTGATTCCTGAAAAATTCTTTCATCAAATGTTTTAACAATACCTTGTTTGAAAATACCATAAGTTGCAGGAATAGGCAGATGATGTTGTAAGCATAGGGTGGTAAAAATAAATTTATCTTCAATGTTTGGAACCGCAGCGCCAGGATTATATTTACGGTAAAAGCGATCTGCCATTTCCTTCGAAACATACTGTCGGATACGATTAGCACCATCTTCGGGATCAGCAAGTCCGTATAATCGAATTTCTTGAGCTGAAAATAAATCTTTAAGGAATGCGGTGAGCCAATTGATAATTATACGTAGGGTTGAATGTTTGTAGCGATCGGTTTCAAGCCTGATAGCTGTGAGTGCTCGTATCAACTTCCTGATAAAGTTTTTCATAACGAATAAATACTAATGCTGTTCCATGTTGGGGATATACGCGTTTGTGACACATTATGAGGGTAATCAGAATGCTTAATCAACTTGGGATTAAACCAGATGGAAGTGATGCCGGGCATCGAGGTGTCAGATCGTGTCTAGGTCGAATCGACATTTAAAGCCATAAAGTTGCTGCAGCCAGATGTATGAAGGCGGAGAAGTAAATAGCTTTACGGTCATATCTGGTTGAAAGTCTGCGCCAATGCTTGAGTTTGTTGAATGTGCGCTCAATGATATTTCTGCATTTATAGATTTCGCGATCATACGTTCTTCGTATTTTGCGGTTTGATCGCGGTGGGATGACAGGCACGGCCTTCATGGAGGCAATGGCGTCGAGAATATTATCGCTGTCGTAGCCTTTATCCGCCAGAACATGCGAGGGCCTGAACCCGCTGATCAGATCAAGAGC
>NZ_FUWK01000029.1 GCF_900167395.1 Nitrosomonas europaea | reverse complement strand
TCGCTTCTTCTACACGGTTCTTGATATTGGGCTTACGTCGGTTTGCATCTATCAGAGCTTCAACACCTCCTGTTTCCACAGCTGCCTGATAGCGATAGAAAGTATCGCGAGAAAAACCCATCACCTTACAGGCACGGGATACATTGCCAAGCTCAGCTGCCAGATTAAGCAAGCCAATCTTGTGTTTAATGATTTTATGATGAACACTGCTCATGGGATTACTCCTTTACGCTTTCGCGTTTGGTTGATAAAGATTCGCACCTCTATCAAACCGGGTAATCCCACCTCTTGGCAAGACCTGCTGTCAGATCAAATCTGAACTACTACAGCTTATGAAACCTATATTATCGCAGACGCCATTAACCGTTTTACCGATCGAATCCAGGAATATGTCGAGCGTGAACGTAATTTCATCAACACAGCCAGTCATGAGTTGCGCACACCTATTGCAGCCATGTCCGGAGTGACCGAAGTAGTACTGGATCACCCCGATACCACGTCAGCCATTAAGCCTCATCTGCTTCGGTCCAGGCGCATCATCAGTCAGATGGAAGATCTGGTGGAAATTCTTCTCGCGCTTGCACGTGCTCCGGATACGCTCATCAACAATAACGAAAACATTGACGTCCGGGCAGAAATACCGGCCATTGTGGCGGATCACGAATATCTTTGTCGGGGAAAAGACCTGCTTCTAGCTGTGGAAATCGAATCTCCAATACCAGTCGTTGCACCACTTCATATCGTTCGTGTCGCAATTGGTAACCTGGTGCGCAATGCAATCGAGAACTGTGACCGTGGTGTTATCCGTATTTATTCAGAGCACCCTGGAACAATTACGATTGATGATCCAGGGTACGGTATGTCCCCAGTGGAGATAAGCAGGATCTATACCCAAATGGCTAAGTCTGGGCAATACATATCAGGAGGAATTGGCATTGATCTGATCATACGTATCTGTACCCACTTTGGCTGGAAACTTAATTTCGAATCGGTTGCCGGCAAAGGAACAAAGGCAATATTGAGTTTTTATTAAAACTGGTTCCACTAAGCCAGCGCGAGTCCGCCGGGATTCCCCCACTCTGGCGATACCCCGCAGCATACATTGACACCGGCATTATGGACTTTTTCCAGAGTACCCAGCTGATTCTCATAATCACGGGTAGTAATGATTTCACCCCCCCTCGATCACGAAAAGAACTTGCCGGGCAGTAACTTTGCTGCCCGCTTTACTCAATACACGCTGTATCACTCCACTAATGGGCGCGTTGACCGTGAATTCCATTTTCATTGACTCCAACACGGCCAGATCATCGCCCGCATTCACGCGCTGTCCTTCACTTACCAACAATTTCCATACAATGCCGGTTACATGCGTGTGTATAGCATGCGCTCCTGCCGAGATAGTAATATCAGCCGGAGCAGAACCATCTTCCAGAATTTCACTGGTGGTGTAATTTTCCTGACCTTCTGCTTTCCAGCGTTCGCGTTCGGCGATGTAAGCGGCCTTCTGCTTCGTTCTGAATGTGTCAATGGAGGCAGCATTCTCCTTCAGAAAATCGTTGTACTGTTTCAGACTGAAACGATCTTCCTCGATACGCAACGTGAATTTTCCGCTCGGAAAATCTTTGCGCATCTCGGCCAGTTCAGCTTCAGTCACGGGATAGAATCTTACCTGGTCAAAGAAACGCAGGAGCCAGGGTTTGCCTTCCCTGAAATCTTTTGTCTGAACATGCGTGTTCCACATCTGTACAGTACGCCCGACTAACTGATAACCCCCGGGGCTTTCCATACCATACACGCACATATAAGCGCCGCCGATACCCACCGCATTTTCCGGTGTCCAGGTGCGCGCCGGGTTGTATTTGGTGGTGACCAGACGATGTCTGGGATCGACAGGGGTGCCGAGTGGCGCCCCCAGATAGACATCCCCCAGCCCCATAACCATATAACTGGCATCGAAAACGATACGTCTGACCTCATCGATGCTGTCCAGTCCGTTGATACGGCGGATAAACTCGATGTTATCCGGATTCCAGGGCGCATCCTTGCGCACCGATTGCATGTATTTCTTCATCGCCAGCTGGACGGACGAATCGTTCCAGGATAGCGGCAGATGAACGATACGTGTCGGCACCTCCACATTTTCGATGGCAGGCAACTGTTTTTCTGCAGTGATCAGCGTATCCAGCAACCGTTTACGTGGCAATAATTTTGCGTCGAAACGGATATGCAGTGAGCGAATGCCGGGAGTCAAATCTATAATTCCCGGCAGATCACCACTTTCTACAGCCTGCTGCAACCATTCCATCAAAACATGGACACGGAAACGCAGGTTGAAATCGAGCATCATCGGCCCGTATTCCACCAGCAGATTCCTGTCTCCACCCTGCCGGTAAACCACCTGCACTTGCCCGCTACTCTCAGGAATAGTGTGCAAAATCGGGCTTTCAGTAGTTGCTGCCACTTTCGCGCTGGTCGATACCGATGCTGCCTCTGGCAAACGCAAGTCACTGATGAGCGCATCTTGAACTGCTTCCAGTGTTGCAGCTTCGCCAGCTGATATCCGGCGGAAAGTGATACGGTCACCCGGGCGCAGCTGTCCCATTTTCCACAATTCCGCATGGACAAGGGTCACCAGGCAGACAAAGCCCCCCAGACTGGGACCATCCGGACCGAGTATCACCGGCAGATCCCCGGTGAAATCCACCGCGCCGATGGAATAGGCAACATCGTGAACGTTAGAAGGATGCAATCCAGCTTCGCCGCCATCGGTACGCGCCCATTTGGGTTTCGGGCCAATCAAACGCACCCCGGTACGGTCGGAATTATGATGCACCGTCCAATCGGCAGCAAAGAAATTGGCAACCCCCTCTTCCGTAAAAAAGTCCGGCGCACCATGCGGCCCGTACAATACAGCGATTTCCCAGTGATGGGTATAGTGCGGAATGGATACCTGCGGTAATTCGCGCGGTGTATAACCATCATGCTTACCTGCCACGACATTCAGCACGTCACCTGCCTGCAGTATGCGTCCTTCATGTCCGCCAAATTGGCCCAGCATGAACGTAGCCTTGCTGCCAAGGTAGTCTGGTACCTGAATACCACCCTGAATTGCCAGATAAACCCGGCTACCCTGACCCAGTACATCACCGAACGCAAGTAGTGCGCCTGCTGCAACCTCGTGCGATTTCCACTGAGCCAGTGGTTTCCCGTTCAGATTTACTTCGATTGGCGCGCCTGTCACCGCGATGACAGTGTCACAGTTGATGCGCAAGGTTGGCCCGGCAAAAGTGATCTCGATCGCAGCCTGCCCTTCTTCATTACCTGCCAGACGATTGGCCAGTCTGAACGCCAGATTGTCCATCGGTCCCGAGGGTGGTACGCCGATATTCCAGTAACCCCGTCTTCCCGGATAATCCTGGATAGTCGTTTGTATTCCCGGAACGAGCACATCGATGGTGGGCGCAGCTATCTTGTTCGTATCCAACGTTTTTTCAGACATCGTTATCTCCATGTCCAGCGTTACGTTCAAATTCAGAAATACCTGTGTTCGATATACGGGTGATCAATTCCAGACCAGTAAGCGAACAGGCGTAGGGTTATAGGCATTGCACGGATTATTCAGCTGCGGGCAATTCGAAATCAGTACCACCACATCCATCTCAGCCCGCATTTCCACATATTTGCCCGGGGCTGATACCCCATCTGCAAATTCCAGCTTGCCTGCTTCTGTTACCGGGACATTCATGAAGAAATTGATGTTGGCTGGAACATCTCGCTTGCTCATGCCGAGCCGCTCACACACCGGGTCATGTGCCAGGGCATATAGAAAGCTGTCCCGGCAACTGTGCATCGGATATTTATCGAGGGCATAGCGCGTAGTATTGCTTTCTGCTGCACAAGCGCCGCCCACCGTATCATGCCGCCCGCAGGTATCCGCCGTGATGACGAGCATGACATTGCCGAAATTGGAATACAGTTTGCTGCCGGTCGTCAGATATAGACGGTGCTGCCGACGTACCGTATCGGTGGCACTGTAACGTTCCATTGCATCATGTGCGTTGTAAAACAGCGTATCCACCGCCTGATTACCCTCGAGATCGACGATACGAAATATCTGTCCCTTCTTTATTTCCTTGACCCAAGGTTCGCCTGCGTCACAGATCTCGTTTATGACTGCATGATCAGGATTCAGTGTACTTTCAACCAGGTTTTGTGCGCTCATTTAACACCTC
The DNA here is from genome assembly GCF_900167395.1 of Nitrosomonas europaea. Taxonomy (GTDB): domain Bacteria; phylum Pseudomonadota; class Gammaproteobacteria; order Burkholderiales; family Nitrosomonadaceae; genus Nitrosomonas; species Nitrosomonas europaea. Next base: position 34,956 of record NZ_FUWK01000029.1, on the reverse strand, counting down.
CATAAGCATAAAGACGTCGGGTATTTTCCAAACCACGTGCATTCTCCGCGATATGTGCACAGGCTCCTGTTACTGCAGGTGTCGACGGAAACACTGCCAGGTTAACTGCACCGGGACGATAGGTTGCTGCCGGATCGAGCGGATGTGGTGCAGCGGACAGCACCACCAGTGTATCCATTGCAAACGCCAGATCCACGTGATCACCCGCTTTGCTGTGACTGACATGAAACTGCAGCTCCCCGACAGAATTGGCCGTCACTTTGCTGAAGAAATTGATGTTGGAAACCACGTCACGTCTGCCCAGGCCCCATTTCCCCAACTCGACCAGCATCCCGTCGAGCCCGTTACGGTACATATCATTACGAAGCTCCTGATACCGGCCCGTACCGTATTTCTGCTGTATCAGCTCAGCATCGCTCAGGCCACATACGGTATCGTGCCAACCGGCAGTATCTTCGGTGATACAGCAGAAAATCCGTCCCATATCGGAATGGCAGGCGTGCCCCTTGGTTAAACAGAAAGTATGTTGGGTCTTGAGCGTATCAGCCATGTTGTAACGCTCCAGCTTCTCTTCCAGGTTGTAAAATAACACTGCGGCGTTGGCCCCGCCTGACACATCTGTCAGGCGCAAGGTCGTTCCCCGGCGCACGACACCAGACCAGTGGCTGCCACCGGGGAGATGTGTTTCCCAAAGATAGGTCGTTACCTGATTCATGTTTTACCTCCTCATCATCATTGGACTTCAGTTGATAACCGTACAAGCCAACCGCTGTAAACAGAGTTTCTGCCAATCTACTTCTGCAGATCGTCCGTGACAGTACCGCTCAGAGCCCTCTTCATCCGACGCTTGTGGCCCATCTGCACGTGCAGCGTCGTCAGAGCCAGTATGGTGCCCAGCACCAGAGGTACCGCCCAGAGCTGCCACCATGGCGCTCCGGGGGCTGCCACATATTCCCGCGGCCAGCCGATATTGATCAGTTCGAATAATGCCCAGACAAAAGCCACGGTGTTGATCACCAACCCCCATCTTCCCAGCCTGAACGCGCCCAATGCAGGATTCCACCGCCCCATCAGGCGTGCGTATAGACCAACGCCCGTGGTCATGGAAAACATGGCGTACAGGCCACCGGTACCGAAAGCGATAATGGTTGCAACGGCCCCGTCATTCAGTCCGAAAAGCAACCCGAGACCTGCCATGAGCACGGTCCCGCCGATTGCATTGCGCGGCAGTTGCGTTTTTCTTGTTACCTGTGAAAAGAAAGCGGGCAAATTACCTTCACGCGCCATCGAAAAAACGATGCGTGAAACGTAATTGACCACTGAGGATCCGCAGGAAAGAAAGGCTGTCATGACAATCACCAGAAACGGTTTTGCGGCCCAGGCTCCGATCGTGCTGGTAATGATCGGCGAGATAGGGTCGGATGTAGCGCTGGCCTCGACCAGCGTATCGTGACTGATCGACAACGTTAGGGCAGAGGAATTGAAGAGCACTACACTGCCTACTGCCAGCAGAGACAAGAAGATTGCACGTGGAATCATTCTTTCGGGATTGTGTGCTTCCTCAGCAATAGTCGAGCAGGAATCAAAACCGATGAATGCCCAGCCTGCGATGGCCAATGCTGCCAGGAAGGCAGTCAGGCTGGTGGGTGCAAGTCCCGTGCCCAGATGTTGAAATAACTCCGAAACCGGATAGATTCGAAAGAAGAAAAACAGGACCAGTGCCACACATATCGAACCCAAGACTTCAGCACTGACACCCAGCAGATTGATTACCTTGTAAACTTTCTGATTTACTATGTTGACTGTGGTGCAAATCAACAGGAATACAACTCCCCACAGGACTGCCGAGGCTCCCTGTATATCTCCTCCCACAATCACCGCGGAAAGCCACATTCCACCCGTATACGCAGTCGTAGTCAGCATGGCGATCGTCGAACTGACATAAATGGCCCCGGCATACTGCCCTGTTCTGGGCCCGATCAGATGCCGGGACCATTTATAAGCCCCGCCTGCAATGGGAAATTGTGAGGAAAGCTCGGCATAGACGGTTGCTACCATGAGTTGCATGAACAAACTCAAGATGAGTGCGGCAATCCACCCCCCTCCCGTCACCAGATTCTGGACTCCGAAAATAGCGTATAACCCTACTACCGGTGACACGACCGAGAACCCCAGCGTGAAACAGTTCCATACGCTCATGCTGCGACGAAGCTGGCCTGTTTCGTGAATGATCTCGCCCCCTGCTTCGGCTTCACCAGCCGATCTGTTATTGATCGCAGAAAAAGGACCTTTCTTTTCGTCTACCGGCATACTGGTTCCTCCTTGAAAATTAAGGGCGCTATATGCCAACAGGAGGCAATGGAATCTGCTGCCGGAAAACAATACCTGACAGCAAGAGATATCAGCTCGAAAGTGCTGCTACTGGAAAAATGGATATGTAACCGAACGCCAACAGGCAAATGGCAATCGGCTATCGATGAAAAAGGAAAAACATGAGGAAAATCTGGATTCTGAACTGCAGCGCACACACGCGATAGTTTTTCCACTCTGGCTCCCGGTAGTTAATGTATTGAACATAACCTCCCGGGCTTTTATCCCTCCGTGGAACCCTGCTGGCAGGGCCCGAAACTCTCGGACCAGTCACTTTCCCTGGGAAAGCCGGAACCCTAGTTTCGTGAAACGACTGTGCTTCTGATGCCTTATCTGCCTAGAGACATGGCCTAGCTTCAACCATCACAGATAAAACATGGTGATAATTATATACACCGGAATTTTTGAAAGACAAGAAAATATTATTGTTTCAGAAAAGATCAGCTGCCTATAAAATGGCACATATGTTTTGATTACGGCCAGCAGCACCGACATCATCGGCATCGACTGTACTGGTGGCTGATTGAAATTACTTCAGGCTAGGGTTCCGGCTTTCCCAGGGAAAGTGACTGGTCCGAGAGCTTGAGGCTTCGTCATACGAAGCTCCACGGAGGGATAAAAGCCCGGGAGGTTACATAATGCCAATGCATTATTGATTTCTGTCATTTCCTGACTCCTGGAGATTCGTTATATGTACTATCTGCTTACCTGCTTCTATCTCCGGCTTTACACCACGTTTCCTGTATTCCCCGCCCACGGCCCACCCTCTACGGGAAGCGAAGATCTGTATTTTCCATCGACTTTAAAAAATCTGTATTCGTTTCCGCTGGCACAGTCAGCATGTATCACAATATGGCCTGCTTGATCAGGTAGCACAGTAAGGGGAATTTATGTTTACAAAAGTTCTGATCGCCAATCGGGGCGCCATTGCCTGCCGTGTTATCCGTACTTTGCATCGGATGGGCATCGGGAGTGTGGCTGTTTTTACGAAAGCTGACGCGCTATCACGGCATGTGCTGGATGCTGATGACAGTATTTGTATCGGCGATGGACTTGCCAGCGAAAGTTATTTGCGTGCCGATAAAATACTGGAAGTTGCACACCGCACCGGTGCTCAGGCAATCCACCCGGGGTACGGATTCCTCAGTGAAAATGCTTCATTTGCCGAGCAATGTGCCGCAGAAGGGATTTGTTTTCTGGGCCCCACTCCTGAACAGATACGCACTTTCGGTCTGAAACATACTGCCCGTGCGCTCGCACAGCAACTCGACGCGCCGATGCTGCCGGGTACCGGATTATTGGAACACCTCGAAACCGCCTGCGAGGAAGCACACCGGATCGGTTACCCAGTCATGCTCAAAAGTACGGCAGGAGGGGGGGGGATCGGTATGCGCTTGTGCCGCAACCGGCAAGAGCTGATTGATGCCTATGAGTCTGTCAAAAACCTGGCACAAAGTAATTTCAGTAATGCCGGCTTGTTCCTGGAAAAATACATCGACCAGGCTCGCCATATCGAAGTACAGATTTTCGGCGACGGCCGTGGAAAAGTGATTGCATTAGAAGAACGTGATTGTTCCATGCAGCGGCGCAACCAGAAAGTGATCGAGGAAACACCAGCACCGGGTCTGTCGCCAGCAACCCGTAACGCGTTACAGGAAACAGCCATACGCCTGGGAGAATCAGTTCAATACCGATCTGCCGGCACAGTGGAATATGTCTACGACCCCTCGGTCGATCGGTTTTATTTTCTGGAAGTCAATACCCGCCTGCAGGTGGAACATGGCGTCACCGAGATGGTGACCGGCATTGATCTGGTCGAATGGATGGTGCTGCTGGGTGCCGATGCTTTACCGCCACTGGAATCATTTACCATTCAACTGCAGGGAGCTTCCATACAGGCTCGTGTGTATGCGGAAAATCCAGCCAAGAATTTTCAGCCGGCCAGTGGTTTGCTGAGCGCTGTCGAATTTCCGGAAACTGCACGGATTGAAACCTGGGTGGACGCGGGTTGTGAAGTATCGGCCTTCTATGACCCAATGCTCGCTAAGATCATCGTTCACGCCAGCAATCGTGATCAGGCCATCGACCGTTTGATCGCCGCATTAGACAAAACCACGCTCTACGGCATTGAAACCAATCTGGATTATCTCAGGCAGGTATTATCCGGAACGGTATTCCGCAGCGGGCAGGTCAGCACCCAATTCCTTTCCGGGTTTCACTACCAACCGCATACCCTGGATGTACTCAACGCCGGTGTACAGACGACAGTGCAAGATTACCCGGGCAGAACAGGCTATTGGAACGTAGGAGTACCTCCATCCGGTCCGATGGACAGTCTGGCTTTTCGTCTGGCCAATCATCTGGTTGGAAACCCCGATGACTCGGCGGGATTGGAAATCACGCTGGCCGGGCCAACGTTGAGATTCAACTGCAACAGTCTGATTGCAGTATGTGGAGCACCCATTGATGTCTGGCTGGATGGTGCCCCCCTGGAACAGTGGCGATCTCACTTCATCAAAGCAGGTTCGCTGTTACGATTCGGTAAAATCCGTCAGTTTGGCAGCCGATCCTGCCTGGCCATCAAGGGTGGGATTCAGGTACCGGATTATTTGGGCAGCCGCTCCACTTTTACACTGGGGCAGTTCGGCGGGCATGCCGGACGGGCGCTGTGCACCGGGGATGTGCTGCATATCCTGCCAGCAGAAGATACTGAGCCAAGCATATTGCCCTCCGAAAACATTCCCCACTACACCAGCCGGTGGGAAATCGGAGTCCTGTATGGTCCGCATGGTGCACCGGATTTCTTTACCGGGGCTGACATCGATGAATTCTTTACCACCGACTGGAAGGTGCATCACAATTCCAGCCGTACCGGTATACGCCTGATCGGCCCCAAACCACAATGGGCACGCAAAGACGGAGGTGAAGCCGGCCTGCACCCCTCCAACATCCATGACAATCCCTATGCGGTCGGTGCGATCGATTTTACCGGTGATATGCCCATCATCCTTGGCCCGGATGGCCCCAGCCTGGGAGGATTTGTCTGTCCTGCTGTGATCGTACAGGCGGAATTATGGAAAACCGGTCAGCTCAAACCTGGTGATAGCGTGCGTTTTCACCCGCTCACAGCGGAACAGGCGCTGAAGCTGGAAAAGCAACAGGACAAGATGATCCAGCAGCTGGATTCCTTCACTCGCGTACCACCCGATATTCCTGCTTCCCTGGTTGAGCCGAGTGATCCTGTACTGCATCGGATTCCGGCAAATAACGGGCAGGTACAAGTGGTTTACCGACAATCCGGGGATAAATATCTGCTGATCGAGTATGGCGAAGCGGTACTCGATATCGCACTGCATTTTCGCGCACATGCCCTGATGGCCTGGCTGCAGCACTGTGTTGAAAAAGGCGATCTGCCCGGAATTCTCGACATGACACCGGGCATTCGCTCTTTGCAGATACATTTCGATTCGCGGCTTCTGGATCGTGACCATCTCCTGAATAAACTCATTACCGCCGAGAAGGATTTACCGGCAAGCGACGATATGGAAATGCCTTCGCGTATCGTGCATTTACCCCTTTCCTGGGATGACGCTGCCACAAAACTTGCCATCGAAAAATATATGCAGTCAGTCCGGCCGGATGCACCCTGGTGCCCGAGCAACATCGAATTCATCCGGCGTATCAACGGACTGGACAGTATCGATGAGGTCAAACGTATCATTTTCGATGCCAGCTATCTGGTCATGGGGCTGGGAGATGTCTACCTGGGCGCCCCGGTGGCCACGCCGATCGATCCGCGCCATCGGCTGGTCACCACCAAATACAACCCGGCACGCACCTGGACACCCGAAAATGCAGTCGGAATAGGAGGAGCCTATCTCTGTATTTATGGTATGGAAGGTCCCGGAGGATATCAGTTTGTCGGAAGAACAGTGCAGATGTGGAATCGTTACCGTCAGACTCGGGACTTTACCGCCGGTAAACCCTGGCTGCTGCGCTTTTTTGATCAGATCAGGTTTTACCCTGTTTCTGAACAGGAGCTGCTTGAGTTACGCCACGACTTTATCACCGGGCGTTTTACACTTCATACCGAAGATACCGTTTTCAGTCTGCGCAACTATCATGCATTCCTGCATCAGCATGCAGACAGTATTCAAGCATTCAAAACCCGTCAGCAAAAGGCTTTTGAGGCTGAACGCGAGCGCTGGAAGATCGGGAACGTACAGGAAGAAAACAGTATCAGCGATGAGGGTGAAGGCGTGCTTGATAAACCCGGTATGCAAAATGCACCTGATTTACCCGACGGAGCATACGCCATCAGTTCAGATGTGACCGGTACTGTATGGAAACTGCTGATCGAAACCAGACAACTGGTCAATGCCGGAGATCCGGTCATCATCATCGAATCCATGAAAATGGAAATCACCCTGAGTGCACCGGTCAGCGGGATCGTGAAGCAGATCAGCTGCAGACAGGGTGATTATGTATTTTCCGGCCAGATGCTGCTGATCGTTCAGGAAGAATAAGGGCTGCTGAAGGCGGGTGATGTCAGCTTGAGTGTAAGCTTTTGCCCGATGGAAAGCTGATCACTTCCCTTGTTCCATAAACGGATCGTTTTGATATCGATACCGTAGCGTTTGGCGATAGCGTGGAGCGTATCACCCTTTTTGACGGTATAAACGATGCGTTCTTCCGATGATTGAGAGCGCCTCGTAGCCGGTCGTGCCGGTTGTTTGAGCTGATAGTGTGCAAGATAGGTCATTTCTCTTGCACTGCTGCCGTCACGTGGCACCAGCAATATCTGGCCTTTTTTCAGAGTAGCACGTTCAGAAATGCCATTGATCTCAGCCAGCCGGGCAACCGGGATACGATACCGGCTGGATAAGTCGCGCAAGGTTTCCGTTTGCTCAATCTGGTAAATTCGCCACGACACCAGTGACTTGTCATAATTTTCGAGGTTGTCCACGAAAGTTTTGACTTTGGTAACGGGCAGCAACAGTGTCCGTGGAGAATCTTCGGCCTTGATGAGGGGTCTGTGATAGGCCGGATTCAACGCATTGAATTCGCTTTCTGAAATTCCGGCAAGCCGAGCGGCCAGTTGTACATCGATCTGCTGGGTGATCGTGATCTGTTCGAAATAAGGCCGGTTTGAAATGGGCTTCAGCTTGATGCCATAGCGGCGAGGATTGGCAATGATATTTCTGATGGCGATCAGCTTGGAAATATAGTTTCTGGTTTCAGCCGGAAGCCCGATTTCCTGGTAGTTGACAGATTTATTACCTCCATGACCTTCGTCGATCACTTTCTTCAGTGATCCCTGTCCCCAGTTGTAAGCAGCCAGTGCCAGCTTCCAGTTTCCAAACATTTTGTAGAGCATCTGCAGATAATCCAGCGCAGCCTGGGTAGCCGCGATGATATCGCGCCGTTCGTCATGCCACCAGTTCTGCTCCAGCCCGAACGCTTTTGCCGTCGAGGGAACAAACTGCCACAACCCCGCAGCATGCCTGTGAGAGTAAGCATCCGGATCAAACTCGCTCTCGATGATCGGCAGCAGCGCAATCTCAGCCGGCATGCGCCGACGTTCCACTTCTTCGATGATGTAAAACAGATAACGCTGACTACGTCCAACAATATGATCTATGAATCGCTGATTTTTACTGAAATTGCTTTCGTGCTGCCGTACTTCCTGGCTTTGAATGTTCGCCAGGGAAAATCCGGCTCGTACGCGCATCCATAGATCATCCTGCTGCTTGTGTGGTGGTACCTGATACTGTCTCGTATCCAGTACAGTGATACTTATATTTTTTTCTAAAGTTCTGCCGGCTTGCACCGTAACAGAGAGAGAAGCCAATACTACTGCGGCAATCAATACTAGTGAGGTATTCGATTTTGTCTTCATCCTGAATAAAATGAACGGTTCGCTCGCATAATTGATTTTCTGAAAATAAAAAAGGCTGGTCACCTGTATTTTTTAATTTTAAAGTGAACCAGCCGGCCCGTTGTCATTCTACATGATTTTATCGATCGGCAATCGATTGATTAACACCGTTAATCCCAACTTAATACGCCCCCTGTCTGATACTCGATCACACGCGTTTCAAAGAAATTCTTTTCTTTCTTCAGATCGATCATTTCCGACATCCATGGGAAAGGGTTACCCGCTTCGGGGAACAATGGATCGAGGCCGATCTGATGGCTGCGACGATTGATAATGAAACGCAGATATTCCTTGAACATCGGCGCGTTCAAACCGAGCACGCCGCGCGGCATGGTGTCTTCCGCATAACGGTATTCCAGTTCCACTGCCTTGCGCATCAGGGCGCTGATTTCCTCGCGGAATTCCCGGGTCCACAGATGCGGGTTTTCAAGTTTTATCTGGTTGATGACATCGATGCCGAAATTGCAATGCATGGATTCATCACGCAGGATGTACTGGTATTGCTCGGCCGCCCCGGTCATCTTGTTCTGCCGGCCGAGTGCCAGAATCTGTACAAAACCGACATAGAAAAACAGCCCTTCCATGATGCAGGCAAACACGATCAGGCTTTTCAGCAGTTGCTGGTCGGTTTCCAGTGTACCTGTCCGGAATGAAGGATCGGTGAGTGTATCGATAAAAGGAATCAGGAACTCATCTTTGTCACGTATCGACCCGATTTCATGATAGGCATTAAAAATTTCACCTTCATCCAGGCCGATTGATTCGACGATGTACTGATAGGCGTGCGTGTGGATGGCTTCCTCGAACGCCTGTCGCAACAAATACTGGCGGCATTCAGGGTTGGTAATGTGCCGATAGGTCCCCAGCACGATATTGTTGGCTGCCAGTGAATCGGCCGTGACGAAAAAGCCGAGGTTGCGTTTGACGATACGGCGTTCATCCTCGGTCAACCCGTTGGGATCTTTCCAGAGAGCGATATCCCGCGTCATGTTGATTTCCTGCGGCATCCAGTGATTGGCACAGGCAGATAAGTATTTTTCCCACGCCCATTTGTACTTGAACGGCACCAGCTGATTGACATCCGCCTTGCAGTTGATGATGCGCTTGTCTTCCACGGATACCCGACGATGATCCTCTGCCGGTATTTCCTCGTCCAGCACCTGCCGCTCAGCAATCATTTTGTTGGCCATCCCTGCTTGTGCGCTCGTGCCTGCCAGGATATTGCCCGGCTGAAATACTTCATCTTCAAAAGTCAGCATGATGTTGCTCCTTGGGTTCTGGTGGTGGATTGTTCGATACTTACTGGCATGCTTCACATTCCGGATTGTCGATTGCACATTGCTGCGGGGCTGAATGAGCCAGATTGCCCGCATGCGCTTCGTGCTGCGCGGGAACTGCATTCAAGGTACCGGTATGAACCGTCGATTTTTCGGCAGTGGTTGCCCCCAGCGCGCGCAGATAATAGGTCGTCTTGAGTCCGCGCAACCAGGCAAGCCGGTACAGCTCATCCATTTTTTTGCCGGAAGCACCTGCCATGTAAAGATTGAGCGATTGCGCCTGGTCGATCCATTTCTGCCTTCTGGATGCTGCTTCGACCAGCCATCGAGGATCAACTTCGAACGCCGTAGCGTACAGGTTGCGCAAATTCTCCGGCACCCGGTCAATCTTGCTGACCGCTCCATCGTAATGCTTGAGATCGGCGATCATGACTTCATCCCACAAGTCCTGCTTTTTCAGATCATTTACCAGCCACTGGTTGACGACCGTAAACTCTCCGGAAAGATTGGATTTGACATACAGATTCTGATAAGTGGGTTCGATACTGGCGGAGACTCCAATGATGTTGGAGATCGTCGCAGTCGGTGCAATCGCCAGGCAGTTGGAATTACGCATGCCGTACTGTCTGATCCGGTCACGCAGAGCATCCCAGTCCTGCGTGGATGAGGTATCGATTTCCACATGGCCGCCGCGCTCCTCACGCAACAACTCCAGCGTATCCTGCGGCAGAATGCCACGATCCCACAAACTACCCCGGTAAGTGGCATAGGTGCCACGCTCTTCAGCCAGTTCAGTGGAAGCCCAGTAGGTATGGTATGCAACTGCTTCCATCGACCTGTCAGCAAATTCGACTGCTTCCGGGGAAGCATAGGAAATGCCCAGCTTATGCAGACAATCCTGGAAACCCATGATCCCCAGCCCGACCGGGCGATGCCGGAAATTAGCATTGCGCGCTTTTGCCACCGCGTAGAAATTGATGTCGATCACATTGTCCAGCATACGCATCGCTGTCGTAACCGTCTGTTTGAGCCTGGCCTGATCCAGTTTGCCATCGACGATATGGGCCAGCAGGTTGACCGACCCTAGATTGCATACGGCAATTTCCTTTTCGCTGGTATTCAGCGTGATCTCAGTACACAAATTGGAGCTGTGCACGACGCCGACATGATTCTGCGGTGAACGGATATTGCAGGGATCCTTGAACGTAATCCACGGATGCCCGGTTTCAAACAGCATGGTCAGCATCTTGCGCCACAATTGCCGGGCCGGGATACGCTTGAACAGGGTCAGCCTGCCTTGTGCCGCCTGCTCTTCATAGGCGATATAGGCTTCTTCAAATGCTCTGCCGAATTTGTCGTGCAGATCCGGCGTATCGGAAGGTGAAAACAGCGTCCATTCCTGATCTTCCTGCATACGCTTCATGAACAGATCCGGCACCCAGACGGCAGTATTCATGTCATGCGTTCGCCTCCGGTCATCCCCGGTGTTTTTACGCAATTCCAGAAATTCCTCGATATCGAGATGCCAGGTTTCCAGATAGGCACAAACCGCTCCCTTGCGCTTGCCGCCCTGATTGACTGCCACTGCTGTATCCGATACCACTTTGAGAAAAGGCACCACCCCTTGCGACTTGCCATTGGTTCCCTTGATGCGCGCACCCATTGCCCTGACCGGCGTCCAGTCGTTGCCCAGTCCGCCCGCAAACTTCGATAGCAGCGCGTTTTCCTTGATGGCTTCATAAATGCCATCGAGACTGTCCGGCACAGTGCTCAGATAGCATGAGGACAATTGCGAGCGCCGTGTACCCGAATTGAACAGGGTGGGTGTCGAGCTCATGAAATCGAACTTGGACAGCAGGTGATAAAACTCGATGGCGCGGGCTTCACGATCGATTTCGTTCAGCGCCAATCCCATGGCAACACGCATGAAGAATATTTGCGGCAGTTCGATACGCCGTTCGGAAACATGCAGAAAATAGCGGTCGTACAAGGTCTGCAGGCCAAGGTAGCCAAACTGCAGATCACGATCGGCAGCCAGAGCTTCTGACAACCGTGCCAGGTCAAACTGTCCCAAACGTTCATCCAGCAGCCCGGCCTCGATCCCTTTCCGGACAAACTCCGGGAAATATTCGGCATAGCGCGATTGCATGGCCTCATGGGCAACTTCTTCACCCAGGACTTCATAACGGATGTTATCCAGCAAAAGCCGTGCTGTCACAAAACTGTAGGCAGGCTCTTTCTCGATCAGCGCACGGGCAGACAGGATGGCAGATTTTCTGACTTCCTCGGCAGGCACACCATCGTACAAATCCTTGAGCATCGATTTGACGATCAGCGCGGCATCGACCGTATTCCCCAGATTTTGGCAGGCTGATTCGATACGGGCCATCAGCTGGGCCGGATCGAGCGGAATCTTTTGCCCGTTTTCCACGACATGCAACACAGCCACCTGACCGGAAGCCGGCTGGGCTGATTGCTGCCTGGCCCGTTCACGCGCCCGCTCCTCACGGTACAACACATACGCACGAGCGATATCATGGTCACCCGAGCGCATCAGTGCCAGCTCGACCTGATCCTGAATATCCTCGATATGAAACGTACCACCTTCCGGCCGCCGGCGAGTCAGGGCATGCACGACTTCTCCGGTCAGTTGCGCCACGATCTCACGCATGCTGGAAGAAGCAGCACTCTGCCCGCCTCTTACGGCAATGAACGCCTTGGTCAGCGCGATGGAAATCTTGCCCGGCTCAAATGCCACCACGGCACCATTGCGGCGGATGATCTTATACTGGGAATAATTCTGCCGGGTCGCCGGCAAATCGGTCATCTCTTCCAGAAAATTTTTCTGCTGGACGGGAGAGGAAGAAGGGAGGTCTGTGGCAAGCTGCATGGTCAAATTCTCCTGTACGACGATGGTACTGCTGATCGAAAAATGGTCGAAAATCAAGTAGCTGGGAAGGAATTGGCTGAACACTGCTGGACACCTGAGAACACAATATATTGTGTTTGACAGGATAAAACAATGGTACCTGTTGTGAAATGCTATTGTCAACAGCAGATAGATTTTTGTCATGATGCTAGGGTTTCCGGGAGGAGTTCCCTATAATCAGAATATCGCTATCCGGGAAGGTTCGTTATGCACCCAAGTCAATGGAAGCTGCTTTCGAGCAGACGCTTTTTACCCTTTTTCGTTACCCAGTTTCTGGGTGCATTCAATGACAATGTTTTCAAGAATGCGCTGGTCATTCTGATTACCTACACCACCATGGACAACGCGGGCCTGAGCCCGCAGATCATGGTCACGCTGGCGGCCGGTATTTTCATCCTGCCGTTTTTCATCTTTTCCGCTACTGCCGGCCAGCTGGCGGATAAATGGGATAAGGCACGGCTGATCCGCCACGTCAAATTCGTCGAAATCATTCTGATGGGAGGCGCGGCGGCGGGGTTTTATCTGGATAGCGTCATACTGCTCATGATGATTCTGTTTCTGATGGGCGCCCAGTCCGCTTTCTTCGGGCCATTGAAATACAGCATCCTGCCGGACCAGTTGCGTGAAGATGAGCTGATCGGCGGCAATGCACTGGTCAGTGCCGGAACATTCATTGCCATTCTGCTGGGGACGATCATAGGCGGGTTGCTCATTCTGGCCGAGCAGGGAGGGGCGATCGTATCCGGCATAACGATCGGGATAGCGCTGGCCGGCTGGCTGTCCAGTCTGTTCATTCCCCCGGTCCGCCCGGCAGCAGCAGATACGATCGTCAACTGGCATGTGCTTGAAGAAACGCGCACCCTCATCCGGCAGGCACGTGAGAACACCACGGTGTTTCACGCCATTCTCGGAGTCTCGTGGTTCTGGCTGTTTGGCGCGACATTTCTGTCACAATTTCCCACCTTCGCCAAAGAAATCATTGGTGGAAATGAACAGGTGGTTACGCTGTTCCTGACACTCTTTTCGGTGGGAATCGGTATCGGTGCGCTGCTGTGCGACAAACTGCTCAAAGGTGAAGTGGCCGCAACTTATGTTCCTTTAGGCGTACTGGGCATGACGATCTTCACCATCGATCTGTATTTTGCCAGTACATCATTCACACCTGCAGCGAATGGAACACTCATCGGCGTGCTGAATTTCCTGGAATCATTCGCCCACTGGCGCATTTTGCTGGATCTGCTGGCCATCTCGATCTGCGGCGGCCTCTACATCGTGCCGCTCTATGCCATCGTGCAAAACTATACGAAACCCTCCCACCGTTCGCGCGCCATTGCCGCCAACAACATTATGAATGCCCTGTTCATGGTGGTTTCCGCAGCGGGTATCAGCGTAATGCTGGCATTGGATTTCACTGTTTCTGAAGTCTTTCTCACCCTCGCTCTGTTAAATGGCCTGGTTGCGGTTTATATCGCGGGACTGTTGCCGTATGAACTGGCCAGATCCATTCTGCAGTGGGGATTCCATACGTTCTATCGCCTGAAAATCAGAGGGCTGGAACATTATCGGCAGGCAGGAGAAAAAGTGCTGATCGTCGCCAATCACCTGTCGTTCCTGGATGCCACACTGCTGAGCGTATGCTTTCCCGAACGCCTGTGCTTCGCCATCAACACCAGTATTGCCCGCAAATGGTGGGTACGGCCCTTCCTGTTTCTGGCGGACACCATTGCGCTTGACCCGACCAATCCTTTGTCCACCCGTCTGCTGATCGAACGCGTCAGAAACGGTGACAGGGTGGTGATTTTCCCTGAAGGCCGGCTGACATTGACCGGGTCACTCATGAAAATCTACGAAGGCCCGGCCATGATCGCGGATAAGGCCGGGGCAAAACTGTTGCCGGTAAGCCTTTCAGGCCCGCAATACACGCTCTTCTCCAGACTGAAAGGGAAGGTGAGGATACACTGGTTCCCGCGGATCACCGTAACCGTCATGCCGCCGGAAAGCTTCGATCTGCCGGATTCGATCCGTGGCAAACGCCGTCGCCGCGCTGCCGGCCTGAAACTGTACGACATCATGACCACAACGATTTTTCAGAGCAATGTCCTGCGGCAAACTCTGTTTCAGTCACTGCTCGATGCTGCGGCCACGCACGGCAGAAAGCACGTCATCGCGGAAGATGTCGAACGCAACCCATTGAACTATTCTCAACTGATCACACGCAGCTTCATCCTGGGTATTGTTCTGCGCCGCTATACCCACACGCAGGAAAACGTGGGAATCATGCTGCCCAACATGGTGAGCAGCGTGATCAGTTTTTTTGCCTTGCAGGCTTTCGGACGTGTACCTGCCCTCCTAAATTTTTCGGTCAGCCCCAGAAATCTCATGACAGCCTGCCAGGTAGCACAGATCCGGACCATCATCACTGCACGCAGATTCATCGAAGCCGCCAAACTGACCGGACTGGCCGACAGTCTGAAAGCACAGCAGATCACACTGATCTATCTGGAAGATCTGAAACATCAGGTGCACTGGTGGCACAAACTGGCAGGGCTGGTAGCAAGCCTGCTGCCGGGAATCAGTTATCGCTATACCCATTCCCGGCGTAATCCGGATGCACCGGCAGTCGTCCTGTTCACTTCCGGATCGGAAGACGTACCCAAAGGCGTGGTGCTCAGCCATACCAACCTGCAGGCCAATCGTTTCCAGGTATCCGCCCGGATCGATTTCGGCCCGACTGACCTGGTATTCAATGCACTGCCCCTCTTCCATTCCTTTGGATTGACAGGCGGCATGCTGCTGCCGGTACTGTCCGGTATGCGGGTCTTTCTGTACCCGTCTCCTCTGCATTACCGCGTCATTCCCGAGCTGATCTACGACACCAATGCAACCTGCTGTTCGGTACTGATACTTTCCTCGCCGGTTATGCGCGCCATGCCAACGCCTACGATTTTTACAGCGTTCGTTACGCATTTGCCGGCGCCGAAAAATTGCGGGAAAGCACACGCAGACTGTGGTCGGAGAATTTTGGTGTGCGTATCTTCGAAGGCTATGGCACAACTGAAACTGCTCCGATCCTCAGTTTGAACACCCCCATGCACAACCATCCCGGATCAGTCGGCCGCCTGCTACCCGGCATTTCCAGCAAACTGGAACCTGTTCCGGGAATCACGCAAGGGGGCAAACTACTGGTATCCGGCCCGAATGTGATGCTGGGCTACTATCTGGCAGCCAACCCCGGGATGGTCATACCCCCTGTCGAGGGCTGGCATGATACCGGCGACATCGTTGAAATCAACGAAGAAGGCTACGTTTTCATCAAAGGGCGCGCCAAGCGGTTTGCCAAAATAGGCGGGGAAATGATTTCACTGCCGGCCATAGAAGAATCGATCCATCAGCTGTGGCCGGACTACAGCCATGCTGTCATTCAGATTCCCGATGCCAGAAAAGGCGAACAGCTCGTTCTGATCACAACCCGCCAACCGGCGGACCGCAGCGAAATCGTTGCTTATTTCAACCAGAATGGCCTGGGAGAACTGGGAATACCGAAGAGCATCCTGTACATCGACAAGCTACCGCTGCTCGCTACCGGAAAAACCGACTACGTATCACTGCACGAATGGGTGCTGCAACAACCCGATCTGTGATTGCATTTAAGAAGCGGCATACAGGTGCGCTATCCGCCTTGCTACCTTGGGTAAATTGAGAGCGCTGTCTTTTTGTCAAACTATACGGCTGACGGAAGTACAGCAGAGATCGTCGCTTCAAAAGTGGTCGTTCAGATGCCCAACGCTGGGGTTAAACGGCTGCGCGTAGCGCCATCCGCTTGAATGAATTGTTAGGACCCATGCTATTCAACGACCCAGGGCCCGTCAGCAAACCTGGCACAGAAAGCTTCTGGACCACGATAGTCGTCTGGATGCAGCGAAATAAAAAACTCACCGAAAGCAAAGCGAATGACCAGTCTATCCATGGAGCCAACGATCGACTGTACGGTTTGGCCCACAAGGCTGCCAAAATCAGGGAACGAACTATAGGTTGAATATGCGGAGAAGTCGCAGCGAGAGAATCGTAGCTCTGCGGACCCCGAGGCGATCTCTGCGCTCAGGAGTGTCATGCCAATGAGACGGTCGAGAGGCTTGGTCATGGACCCTAACGCCGAAAGTTAGGCGCCACCCTACACTCGCTCCCATGAAGCGACAGGCCCTGGCTGCGGATGGAACAATGGATGGCAGATCGGTGAGGCAAGATCACTCCAACGGGCATGCACGATTGGGCTGCGAGTAGCCAGTTTGTGCTGCAAGTGGTTCCATTCATGTGAAAGTTGTCCGCTATTGACTAATATGAGTTGCACTGAACAAACTGGCCCGATTTTGGATGAATCAAAAGTATAGCCGCGCTCCGTGGCTTCTGCATGAATTGCTGCGAGATAGAAATTGATTGCGAAGTGAGGCTGAGGGTGCGCTTTGAATCGTTCCAGTTGCGGATGATTTGTGTAGCCACGGGTTTCTCCGCGAAGAACTGCTTTTGCAAGCAGTGATTCACGCCACAAGGCGACAAGACCTTGAGGATCGAGATATTTGGGGTGAAGTGACCAAAGACGCATATTGTGGTGTCTAACGGGCCGCGAATTGTGCGACACTGCGCGGCTTTATCGCGCAGCGTCTGCGTTGACCGCCGGGTTAGCTTTCTGTATGAGGAAATTTACCTCCGGATTTAGCCATGGCCCGAAAATTGA
Source organism: Nitrosomonas europaea (assembly GCF_900167395.1). GTDB lineage: Bacteria > Pseudomonadota > Gammaproteobacteria > Burkholderiales > Nitrosomonadaceae > Nitrosomonas > Nitrosomonas europaea. The sequence goes on along the minus strand of NZ_FUWK01000029.1, from coordinate 17,710 downwards.
AAATGGACTCGTAGTAACTTGCTGCAACCCGAACTGCGCATGTAAGAGGGCTTGTAACTTACGATAGTCAAACCCCATATGTTCGTGGTGGAAGGCGAAACCAGGTGTAATTTCCGACACAGGCCGGTCTTTTGGTGGAAAAGACAACGCAGCGAGTAAAACATTTTTGATTGAAGCATCGAATGTATTGAAACGGCGTGACATGCGAAAAATGCCCTTGTATAAGGCTGGAATCCCAATTTCTACCGGCACACCGATAACTGCATTGCCGTTATCAGTCAGTAGTCTATCGAATTGTCCTAAAGCATCTTTTGTTTCTTTTTCTGGAAGATGTTCAAAGACCTCAAGGCAAAAAATAAGCTCTACTGAACCATCAGATATTTTTTCTAGATCACTACAAAAACTGATCTGTGGCAAGTCGGCCAAATTTTCCTTTGCCTCGGCCATTAGGGAAGGAGTTGGTTCGTAGCAAAATTGCAATGCAATGAGTTTGCATAACTCGCCATTTCCAGCACCAAAATCGAGAATACAGTGGGGATCCCCCCCCCGCATCAGCAATGCGAGATGCAACGACAAGCCTACGTGACTGAAGCCAGCGTTTAATAGCGTTTTTGTCTTTGAACGTGATGTCTGCGTAGGTCATAAAGAAAGCTAACGCCTGGGTTATATCGTTGCCCTACCAATGTTTCTTTGTTCTGTTCCATTTATTAAGAGCTGCGGCAAAGATATTGTAGAAAACTTGGCATATTTGTTTTAAGACAGGCATACCAAACAGCCTTGATTTCCATGTTTCCTTTGGGGAGTTGCGCCAGATTGCCAGAAATGCATTAAATCCAACTTGAAGATCGCCATTTTCATCGACAACATGTAGACGCTCACGCACAAATTCAAGCTCAGAACCTACCTCTGATACCAAGCTATTATTCTTGTGAACATCATTCCATTGAATCTCACAGACGCTATCCTTATCCATTTGCCCTTCTATCCCTGCTTTACAAACTGGGCAAGCTGAATTGTAGTAAACCTTCATTTTGGATTTATCGTTCATGATTCAATCCGTAGAGGTATAACGCTCAAGCTAAGGGGCCGACAAGCCGCGCAGTGGATTGGCGGTCCGCTTGAGCGCCCTGTTGGGCTTTTCCATTAACCACCTGCAGAGGCAGAAAAACTTGATCTCAGCCCCTCGAGGACACCCTACGCTCGCCCCAGTTTCTGCGACGAAGACAGCTTGTCATTCACCAGCAATAGCTGGATCGTATAAGCAGGCCAAGACATTTTGAGCTGGTGATATTGCTGTACTTTGGGAAGATCGAGTCCTTCAAGAAAGATCAGTGTTTGTGTCATATACGCCTCCACTTTATCCGGCATCGTCGCTCCATCTATGCGCCCTGCCAGCTCAATGAGCTTTCCGCATTCGATGAGAACTTCGTTCTTCAAGACACGGCCCACTAGGTTCTTCTTTGGCTCATAAGTCCCTTTTATAATAGTCTCCTGATTCGTTATCTTGAGTAAACCAATGTACGCAGCGATGCCAGCGATGAAGCCAGTAACTACGGCGCTTAGAACCCACAAAACAGGACTTTGTTTGATGATCTCATCCATTCCTTAGCCTCCGTAGTATCGGTACCCCACGAGATGCCCAACGCAATATATAAGACATTTTGTCCAATAATCCTGTTTGTAATGTCGTATAACTCTGAAATAAGTTAATTATCATCATGTATTTCAATGAAAATTTCACCCAACAAAACAATTTCCGCTGACAAATAAGACAACAGCGCAATCAGCCTAAAAACTGCTTAACTAAATACAGAAGAGAATAAAGCGCAAGTACTACTGTTTAAGCGTCGGAAAGAACCTGTATTTCATGGATTACTTGTTTAGCCTTCGGCTTGCGACCTCACGAAAACGGTGGTGATTATGGCACAAGTGAGATAAATCTCCTCTTTGCAAATCCTGCAAGGATGAAGCAATCCAGAACAACATTCAGTGCTGCTGGATCGCCACGTCGGCCTGCAGCCTCCTCGCGAGGGCGGGGAATAGTGTCCACTTCTCGAACCGATTACCGGTGCTTTGCATGTACCGTGCGCGATTCCAGCCGATTTGTCATGTCATCTATCCTTGTTTTCATTGATATAGACCATCGTATTGTTCGGTGCTGTATGGTCGTCGTCGAGAGGTAGTACAGCCTCTTCCGCGTTGGAAGCCGATGCTGTTATCGTCTTGGGTTTGCGCAACCAGAGATACAGGCCGCTGACCAACACAACGATGGCGATGAGGTCGAGCACTGCCCACAGGATTTTCAGCGGCAGCCCGCCATAATCGCCAGAATGCAGTCATTGCGCTAGAAACAGTGATTATTCTCCAGCCATTGCCGGAAATGATTCGATCCATTACCCCGATTTTCAGGATAAATTTCCTGCGCGACCTATCCGTGAAAACTGGAAAAGGCCATTCTTCAACGGATTTCTCGAACGATGCGCGTACCCCACCGCATCCTACTGATCTGGCCCCAATCGTTATATACCGCTCTTCGGTACATACTTGACGTTTAACAAACCTTCAAAGTCATTATCCTGAGTCCAAAGCGTGGCACCGTATTTATGCGCAGTGGCAAATATGATGCTGTCCGCTAATGGCAACTTATACAGAACGCCAAATTTTGCAGCGTCCATTGCCAGCTCAGAATCCAGCGGCACCACTCGCCCTTGCTCCATATGAGCCACCACAACCAAAGCGGCCTCCTCGCCACGTTGGTGTAACACGTTTTTGAAAACTTCCGTTATGGTGATGCTTGGCACCAGCAACTGCGAGATTTGCTCAACAGGCCCTGTAAATACCGGGGCATTTGCGTCACCTGCGAAATAGGACAACCAGGCGGAAGAATCAACTACATTCATACCTCATACCCGATCTTCGTCTCTGGTAACGGTAGTATCAATACCCTTGAGAAAACCTCTCATCTCCTTCATGGGTTTGAGGGGAATCAATTCAATTCGCCCCTGATAGGACATAACCTGGATTTTCTGCCCCGACACAATACCCATTGATTCGCGAATTTCTTTCGGGATTACAATCTGGTACTTCGGTGAAACGGTAACCGCTGTCATAGCCAAGCCTCTATCGATCTCAATATAGTATTACGATACATCTATCGATCAAGGATGGTCAAGCGCGACAGGATGCGGCGAGGTACGAGCCATATCGCTCGGATTATTCTCCAGTCATTGCTGGAAATGATTCGATCGCATTACCCCGATTTTCAGGATAAATTCCCGGCGCGAGCCTGTCATCATCCAGCGCCAGAAACGGGACGTGGCAGTGATGATGTCGATGGACGAATACGAACGACTGGTCAATCTAAACGTGGCTGAGTTTCAGCGCTTCAGCGATCGTGTCGGCGCCAAGGCGCAGGAAGCCGGTATGACAGAAGAAGTACTGCAAGAATTGCTAAGGAACGTCTGATAAAACCCTCCATGAGCCGCATTGCAGGCAAAATCATGATGGTCGCAAGGAGCACGACATAGCGAGCACATGATTTTGTCACAACCCTTTGTGGGGCACTGGACTGTAGCGTTGAGCTCGTTGTGAAGGGGCCAAAACCATTCATTGCCTCACTCGCCTTGTATTCCATCCGCAAAACACAGTGTGCAGCCCTGTGGGATTTGATCAGAGATTCCTTAGCCCCGACGCCACCAGGCCAGGATCACCACCACAACAGGTGCCAGAATGGTCAGCCACGATACTACGTCCCAGATACCGTCACCGATGAGGGCGGAAACCAGGCCGATCAGGACTGCCACGCTTAATAGCGTCGGTATGAAAAACACTTCTCGAACCGATTGTCGGTGCTTTGTATACATCGTGCGCGATTCCAGCCGATTCGTCATGTCATCTATCCTTATTCTCATTGATATAGACCATCGCGTTGTTCGGTGCTGTATGGTCGTCATCGAGAGGCAGTACAGCATCGTCCGCTTTGGAAACCGATGCTGCCGTCGTCTTGGGTTTACGCAACCAGAGATACAGGCCACTAGCCAACACGACGATGGCGATGAGGTCGAGCACTGCCCACAGAATTTTCAGCGGCAGGCCGCCGTAGTCACCAAAGTGCAATGGTTGTGACAAAAACAATGTCTTCACATACCAGGGCATATCGCGTGAATCGGTCAGCTCACCGTTGCTGGCATCGACCAGCGCCGGCTTCAGCAGCCGCGATGTGATCGGCGTGTTGCCCCTCAGGAAAAAGGTATAGTGATGCGGGCTGGAAAACATCGTACCCGGGAAAGCGACCAGTCGTACCTCCATGTCCGGCGCCGCCGCGCGAGCAGCACGCAGCGATGCTTCAAGATGTGCAGGCTGTGTGACGGGTGGCAGATCTTTAAAGGGTGCGGTCATTTCAGCCATCTGGTCCATTTGCCACAGGCTCAGGATAATGCGGTCCAGCGTGTTGATGGAGCCGGTCAGACCCACTACTGTCAGCCAGACCACGGTCACGATACCCAGCAGATTATGTATATCCAGCCATTTGATTCGTGCACTGCGCTGCATGCGCAGCACGCCGAACTTCAGCCGCTGCATGAATGGATAGTACAGCACGACGCCCGATACGATGGCCACCACCATCAGCAAGCCCATGAAACCCAGAAACAGTGTGCCGGGCAGATCGGCAAACATGTCTACATGCAGCCTGAGCATCACATACATGAAGCCTTCATTGGTCTTGGGTTCGTCCAGCACTTTGGCAGTACGGGAATCGATCACCACTGAATTACTTTCCTCCGGCGGGGCATCGACCCGACTGGCCATCGATACATAGGTCAGATCCGGATGCTCCTCCTGATCCCAGAACATGAAGCGGATGACTTCGCCAGGACGGCGTGCGAGCACCACCTGTGCGATACGATCCATACTGGCATCCGGCGTGCCTTTGGGCATGGGGGGTGCCTCCACCACCCCGCTAAGATGCTCGATTTCTTCATGAAAAATCAGCGGCAGACCCGTCAGACACAACAGCAACATGAACAAGGTGCAAACAATACTGCTCCATTTGTGAATCCAGGCCCAGGACTGTAACGACATCAGTATCTCCTTACAAATCGATGGAAGCAGAGAAATTTATGGTACGCGGCGTACCGATGAAGAGATAGCCTGCCGTGGCCGCACCGAAGTAATCCTTGTCCAACAGGTTTTCGACATTCAAGCGGAACATAACCGGCCTGGAGACGATACGCGCAGCGTAGCGCACGCCTGCATCGAAGCGCACCCAATCCGGAATCTTCAGAGTGTTGGTCGCATCGACGAAAGTCTTGGCGGTGTAGACCATTCTGCCTGTCAGCGTTAGCCCCGGCAGGAAGCCAACATCCCACTCTGCTCCCAGATTGGCCTGCCACTCGGGGACCCCGATAGCTTTATTGCCCTTCAGCATTGCTGACACCGATTTGGACAACACTGCATCTATATAGCTGGCGCCACCCAACACGCGTACACCGCGCACAACTTCGCCGGCAATGGTTGCCTCCACACCGCGATTACGCTGTTCACCAAACACGCCGAATGTCGTGCCGGATATACCCGCACTGGGCCGGGTCAATTCGAACAGGCTCAGTGTTGTCATGAAATTACCCTGATCGAACTTGACACCGATTTCTTTCTGCTTGGATTTATACGGAGACATAATCTCTCCCGGATTAGTAATCGCCGCGCTGATCGGTGCTGTATCCCCTTTCGACAATCCTTCGATATAACTTGCATACAGCGACAATGACGGGCGCAGTTTGAACACGATGCCAACGACAGGCGTTATTGCGCTCTTATCGTAGCGCGGGCCACTGGCCATACCCGTAGCAAAATTGTAGCTTTGTCCCTCGACCTTCTGATAACGTAGGCCAAGTGACGCCAACAACCTGTCATCCCAGAATGACATCGTATCGGCCAGTACCACACTGGTCAGCTGAGTATCGAGGTAGGGACGCGCCAAGTTATTGATACCCTCAATGGAGGGAGTCGAAAACAATTGGCCGGTATACAAATTGGAAATACCGGGAGGAAGGCCGGTATAAAAGCCCAGCTCTTGCGACTGGTCAAGCCAGGTAAAACCAAGTGCAGTACTATGGCTGACAGGCCCGGTAGCAAATACGCCGCGCATACCTGCTTCCAGTGACTGAGTACGAGTAGGCATACGCTGCCAGCCTCCGGCGTAGGAATAGTCACCCGCCGTATTCAGAAGGATCGGATTGGCAGCGATGGCGCCCCAGTTAAGTTTACGCATGCCGTAGCTCGCGTATGCGGTAACAGCCTGGCTGATGTCATACTCCGCTTTGAACAGCCACGAGATATTGCGACCATCAGTCCAGCCATAACCAGGATAGGCCGTGGTGTTGTCCGGCACACGCGGGACCGCTGTCAAACCGGGACTCAGCTGGAACTGGCGTACCACGTTATTGATGCGTTCCTGCTGCCACAACAGATCGAGAGAAGCTCGCAGTGAACGCTGACGAAAATCCAACCCCAGCGACCCCAGGCTCTGATAGGTAGACTGACCATCGATCGTCGTATTGCCACCGCGGTGCATGACATTCAGGCGTGCACCGAATACATTATCCGGCCCGAAACGGCCACCAATATCGGCATGGCCACCAAACAGGGAATTTGAAGTTATGCCGGTCGTGATCCGCATCAGCGGCGTATCCCCAGCGCGCTTGGGCACCAGATTAACGACGCCGCCCACACTGCTGCCAGGCGCCATACCAAACAATGCGGCAGACGGGCCTTTGATCACTTCTACCCGTTCTATCGATTCCAGCGGTGCCCGCCAGTAAGGTGTCAGGCCAAACAGCCCGTTCAGCGCGAAATCTGCGCTGGAGACCGAAAAACCGCGCATCGTGAGGTCTTCGTTAATATTGGAGCGAGCACTGCTCATACGCACCGATGGATCCATCGCCGCAATATCTGCCACCGAGCGTGCCTGGTTATTCTCGATCACTTGCGCCGAGTAACTGGTAACGCTGAAAGGGGTATCCATCACTGCGGTATTACCAAGCACACCCATACGTGCACCACTGCCTACCTGGCCACCCTTGTAAAGCGGGGGTGCCTCATCAATAGCGGCTCGGTGGCCCGCCACCGTTACCGTTGGCAGCACGGTCCCGCTTGTCGTTATCGTGGCAGCAGTCGCCCTGCGTATCACGTAGCCGCTACCAGGGGTGGCAACCGCCTCCAGTCCGGTTCCCGCCAGCAGTGCCTTCAACCCGTCCGGCACGCTATAGCTGCCTGACAGGCCGGAACTGTGCTTACCCGCAGTCAGTGCGCCGTCAATGGAGAGTGTAATGCCGGCATCTGCCGCAAAATGGTTCAGCACCTGATCCAGCGTGCCGGCCGGAATATCGTAGCGGAGGCTTGCTTGCGGCTGAACAGGCGCTGTCGTGCTCTGCGCCCGCACGGGTACAAACGCTGCTGCCATGGACAGACAGGCCAGCAGCATGATTTGGCGCAATAGCGCTTGCGAACGACAAGTCCCTGTGACGCACGGGTTGGCAGGAAGATTGGTGTTTCTCATTGGCATAGATTTTTCCCTTCAGTAATAGATGGTCCCGGCTGTTTGCCAGGGCCTTACCTGTATCCCGATACGAGATGAGAAAAGTGCTACGGTTGACGCGAAATTTTTTCGGTGGGATAGCGGAATAGCTGTTTTATTTCATGGGGCGAGGTCCGACGATAGTCCACCAGCGCGTAACTGTCTGCACCTGTACCGGCAGCGCCTGGGCAAGCAGGCGCAGACTCTGGTCAGTATCGTCCAGTGAATAAACGCCGGAGACGATCAGATCCCTGACTGCCGGGTCACAACGCAATACACCGCTGCGGTATCGGCCCAGCTCGACCAGGAAATCTTCCAGCCGCATGCGTTCAGCCACCAGCAGACCGCGTGTCCAGGCAGTCGCACTGATCTGTAATGCCTCGGCTGCTTCGACTTTGGTGTGATCGAAACACGTCTGCTGACCAGCATCAAGCCGTACGACATCACCCGGATTCATTCCGGCCGGACGGATAGCGACTGCACCATCCTGTACTGCCACCTGGATTTGCTCACCCGATTCACGCACATTGAAGCGTGTACCCAGCGCCTGCACGCTGCCCCGAGTGGTTTGCACCAAAAACGGGCGGTCGGCACTGTCTGGCGCTGTAACGATGAAGATCTCACCCGTGCGCAACAGCAATTGGCGTGCCTGCGCGCTGTAGCACACATCAATGGCAGTGGCACTGCCGAGCGTCACCTGCGTGCCATCGGCAAGTTCGATATTACGTCGCTCGCCATAGCCGGTGTGGTCATCGGCCATCATCATCTGCCATTGCGCTGTTTGCCGCAATCCACAACCCATAATACCGGCGCCTGCCAGCAGACCTGCCATACCGAGCACTGTGCGGCGCGCTTTACATCGCCTGGCATCAGCACTGCGCAGCACTTCAGCGGCGGGCGAAGCCAGTGTTTGCAGTTGTTCATCGGTACGTTGCACCTGCGCCCAGGCGCGGGCATGTGCCGGATCAGCCGCCAGCCAGCTCTGCCAGCGCATACGATCTCTATCGGTAGCCTCCCCCGACCAGAAGATGACCTGCCATTGCAGTGCCTGCTGCAGGACAGCAACTGCAGGTGCGGCATCAGGCTCGAGCTGAGCTGCACGGGGTAACGAAGATGTATTGCTGTCGCTCATGCACGTGTCAATGTCATGGAGCGGTGCCAGTCGGTGAATTCAAGACACAATGGCAAGCCTGCGCGGCGCGCAGCATATACTTGCGCACTGTCGCGACAGAAATACCCCGGCGCTGCGCAATGTCAGAATAGGTCAATCCGTCGAGCCGCGACAGCAGGAACACTTCACGCACCCGAGATGGAAGGCTGCCCAGCGCAGTATCGAGCAACAACAGCACTTGCAGCGCCAGCACACGCTCCTCAGCCGAGGGCGCAAGATTTTCCGGCAGTTGCGCCAGCGCTGCCAGATAAGCCTCTTCGATGGCACGACGACGGTACAGATCCACCGCCAGACCCTTGGCGATCTGAGTAAGGAAAGCGCGCGATTGCTCGGCATTGGGCATGCGGCCCGAAACCAGAACGCGCACGAAGGTGTCATGCGCCAGATCGGATGCATCAACAGCACTGCTCAGTCTGCGGCGCAGCCAAACCTGCAGCCAGTCGTGGTGATTGCAGTACAGGGTCTCAATGTCCGTGGACACGGTAGCACCAGACACCAGACATGAATCGGTAGGAATGCTGTTATCCAACATGACAAACAACAAGAATGAGAATGCTTATTATTTTATCAGGCTGATAAAAACGAATCTACTCGTGGTTTTGTACGTAGGAAAAATATATTCAGGAAATAAAACAGGCAGGCTTTGTTCTACTATACCGTACGCTCACGCAGATGAACGATATTACCTTCCGGATCACAGATATTGCGCGCCCGTAAACTGGGCCCAGGCCACAATGGCCCCCACACCTTGCCACCGTATTCTTCGGCAATACGCTCTGCTGTGACCAAGCTCTCAACAGTGAAGAACGGTTTGATTGCCTGTTCCTCGCGCGGCACGGGTGGTACGGCAATAGTGATCTGATCAGCTGAACATCGGGTGATTGCAGCACCCTGTGTTCACTGTCCGCATGCAGCACTTTCGCCCCCAGCACTTGCTCGTAGAAGGATGAAACTTTATCCAGCTGCTTTGCGTAAATCAGCACACCTGTACGAGCGGAGCCAGACATTCGATTCTCCGGATATGTCAGTTAATAAATAACCCGTGCGGCCTGTTGCTTGAAGTCAGACGATCGAGTCAGTAACCGAGAAAAAATCCCTTGCCTTTGTCCCGACATACCAGGTCAACCCTTTGTTGGCAGAGAAGCCAATGATTACACCAACGCCAAACGGGATAGCTTTTTCTGCAGCTTTTTTTGTGAAGGTTATTCCAACTTTTTTGAATAGCTCTCTTAGCGTTTGAAGAGACGCATCCTGGAGATATTGTTGCATCATTTTTACTGATGCTTTTTTGCCAGGTTCTTTCCCGCCCACTCTGGTCATCTCACTGATTGCACCAAGCCCCGCAATCATCAAACAAAGGCGTTTTTCCTCTTCGATGGTAATGTCACGGCCGTAAATCGTTGCAATGGCCATTGTCATTTCAATTTGATACTTCATGGAAAGAGCCGTATTGGCTGTTGCGCCGCCAAATGCAGCCAGAACAGTGCCCAGCCCGGGGATTACCCCTGTAAGAGCGGTCGTTCCGCCCACAAAGGCAGTATAGTAGGAGTAGTTCGATATGATCTTGTCGGCAGCATAAGCGTTGATCTCGTCTTCCGAACGATCACTCCCATACCGGGTTACATATTTATCCTTGAGTTGCAGAGCCTCTTTTCTGATAGCAGCAGGCTCTGCAAGAACCAGCTCAATTGCTTTCAGAAGGATTGGTTTGTCACCAACCGTAATGACTTCTGACATGTCACCTCCTTATGTTTTTGCTGCTGCCTAATGCCGCGCTCTGCGGCCAATTGGGAGCGCAGGGGGAAATTTGTCCGACAGCGGCGCGTGTTATATGCCTTTCTCATCAACGATTCACAAATACTGCCTTGAACTGATCAGACGTTTTCATTTGTCAGCGGTGCGGTAAAGCAATCTTCATCCGGAAAACCTGAGGCTTTGAACAGATTCCTAGAACTGATTCAGGCAAGGCCTGTCGGAACCACAGGCAGTGTCTATATTTTGATGAGTTCCGATGCGAAAGTTTCTGAACAATCGAATGCAGATGGCATCAGTCAGCAGCCGTTCAGATTGCCTGGATTATCATCAAAATAAATGGACTGGATCGATCAAGTACACAAAAGACAAACGGATGAGACATAAGCCACAAATAATAAAAATGCGTTGGTTGGGTGTAGCAGTAACGTTATTAGTCTTATACGCTTCGTCGGCCTGGGCCTTTAGCATCAACGATGTCGCAAAACAGGCCCAACTATTAGCCAGCGAAAGTTATGAAACACCGGAAACCAACTTGCCCTCCATTTTCCGCGATATGAAGTATGCGGATTATCAACAGATTCAATTCAATCACGATAAAGCTTACTGGAATAATCTGAAGACCCCATTCAAGCTTGAGTTTTACCACCAGGGCATGTATTTCGATACACCTGTCAAAATCAATGAAGTCACTGCTACATCGGTACATCAAATCAAATACACCCCTGATTATTTCAATTTTGGCAACGTCCAGCATGACAAAGACACAGTGAAAGATCTTGGTTTTGCCGGCTTCAAAGTGCTCAATCCAATCAATAGCAAAAATAAAAACGACGAAATTCTCAGTATGCTCGGCGCCAGCTATTTCCGCATGATTGGCGCAGGTCAGGTTTACGGTCTTTCCGCACGCGGCCTGGCTATCGATACTGCTCTGCCTTCCGGCGAAGAGTTTCCCCGGTTCCGGGAATTCTGGATCGAACGGCCTAAACCCGCTGACAGGCACCTGATAATTTATGCACTACTGGACTCGCCACGCGCGACGGGCGCTTACCGCTTTGTCATCATGCCGAACCGCGACATCACCGTTAACGTCCAGTCGAAAATCTATCTGCGCGACAAGGTCGGCAAACTGGGCATTGCGCCACTGACGAGTATGTTCCTGTTTGGCTCTAACCACCCTTCTCCGATGGTGAACTTCCGTCCTGAGTTACATGATTCTAACGGCCTCTCCATTCACGCCAGTAATGGAGAATGGATCTGGCGTCCACTGAACAATCCGAGACGTCTGGCCATCAGCAGTTTTTCCACAGAAAACCCGCAGGGGTTTGGTCTGCTGCAGCGTGGCCGTCAATTTTCACGTTTTGAAGATCTGGATGATCGTTACGATTTGCGGCCGAGCGCATGGATCACTCCGAAAGGGAAATGGGGCAAAGGCAGCGTCGAGCTGATAGAAATTCCGACCAATGACGAAACCAACGACAACATCGTCGCTTTCTGGACACCGGATCAACTGCCGGAGGCGGGTAAAGAAATAAACTTCAAATACACCCTCACCTTCAGCAAGGATGAAGACAAACTGCATGCACCGGATAACGCATATGTCATGCAGACGCTTCGCTCAACGGGCGATGTAAAACAGTCGAATCTGATTCGCCAGCCTGACGGCACGATTGCCTTCATCATCGATTTCACCGGCAGGAAAATGAAGAAATTGCCGCAGGATACGCCTGTTGCAGCGCAGGCCAGTATCGATGACAACGGTACGATCGTCGAAAGCAGCGTACGTTACAACCCGATCATTAAAGGCTGGCGCCTGACACTGCGCGTAAAAGTGAAAGATGTAGAAAAAATCACTGAGATGCGTGCTGCACTGGTCAATGGTGACCAGATACTGAGTGAAACCTGGAGCTATCAGTTACCCGCTGATGAATAAGACTACTGAATACATCGATGCGCTGCCGCTGACTGTCGCAGAAAAAGCAACGCTGCCGGCAACGGACATCCGCACCCTTCATGAGACATTGAATCCTGAGCATCATGACTATGCGCGCGAAGATGATTCGCCACTGGGATCTGTAAAAGCACGGCTTGAACAAAGCTGGCCTGATTCTCTAGTCAACAGGCAACTGACTGAAGACGACGAAGGACGTACGCAACTGGAAACGATGCCCAAAGCGACACGCTCATCAATATCGCCGGATCCGTGGCGCACCAATCCGATTGGCCGATTCTGGGATCATTTGCGCGGGCACAATGCCACACCGCACCACGTGTCGCGATTGACAAAGGAAGAGCAGGCTCATGAACAGAAATGGTGCACCGTCGGTACCATTCGCCGCTACATTCTGCTACTGCTGACATTTTCGCAGACTGCGCTTGCAACCTGGTATATGAAAACCATCCTTCCTTACCAGGGTTGGGCACTGATCGATCCGATCGACATGATTGGCCAGGATATATGGATATCGTTCATGCAGCTGCTGCCTTATATACTGCAAAGCGGTATTTTGATCCTCTTCGCTATTCTGTTCTGCTGGATATCTGCCGGTTTCTGGACGGCACTGATGGGCTTTCTGCAACTGCTGATCGGTAAAGACAAGTACAGTATTTCTGCATCTCTGGCAGGAGATGTGCCCATCAATCCCGAGCACCGTACGGCGTTGATCATGCCTATCTGCAATGAGGACGTAGATCGCGTGTTCGCCGGATTGCGCGCGACCTGGGAATCAGTGAAAGCGACAAATCAGCAGCAACACTTCGATATCTATATTCTGAGCGACAGCTACGACCCTGATATCTGCGTCGCAGAACAGAAAGCATGGATAGAACTGCTTGCAGAGGTACAGGATAAAGGCCAGATATTCTATCGTCGTCGCGGCCGCCGCGTAAAACGCAAGAGCGGCAATATTGACGATTTCTGCCGCCGCTGGGGCAGCCAGTACAGCTACATGGTCGTGCTCGATGCGGATTCGGTAATGTCAGGAGAATGTCTGACCAGTCTGGTGCGCTTGATGGAGGCCAACCCGAATGCCGGCATCATTCAATCGTGGCCGAGAGCCTCGGGCATGGATACCTTCTACGCACGCTGCCAGCAGTTTGCAACGCGTGTTTACGGGCCACTGTTTACTGCCGGCCTGCATTTCTGGCAATTGGGAGAATCACACTACTGGGGCCACAACGCCATCATCCGTGTGCAACCGTTCATTGAACACTGTACGCTGGCGCTGCTGCCGGGTGAAGGCACTTTCGCGGGCTCCATACTCTCTCACGATTTCGTGGAAGCGGCATTGATGCGCCGTGCGGGGTGGGGAGTATGGATTGCTTACGACCTGCCGGGTTCTTATGAAGAACTGCCACCGAACCTGCTGGATGAGCTTAAGCGCGACCGCCGCTGGTGTCACGGGAACCTGATGAACTTCCGCCTGTTCCTGGTAAAAGGCCTGCATCCGGTACATCGTGCGGTATTCCTGACCGGCGTGATGTCGTATCTTTCCGCGCCGCTGTGGTTTATGTTCCTTGCACTTTCCACTGCGCTGCAGGTGGTGCATGCATTCACGGAACCGCACTACTTCCTGCAGCCGCACCAGCTGTTTCCGGTGTGGCCGCAGTGGCAGCCGGAACTGGCGATCGCACTGTTGGCCTCGACCATGGTGCTGCTGTTTCTACCCAAGCTGCTGAGTATTTTGCTCATCTGGTGCAAAGGAACGAAAGAATACGGTGGATTCATTCGCGTCACGATCTCCCTGCTGCTGGAAGTGATTCTTTCAGTATTGCTGGCACCGGTGCGCATGCTGTTCCACACAGTATTCGTGGTCAGTGCGTTCCTCGGCTGGAAGGTGGCATGGAAATCGCCACAACGCGACGATGACTCCACCACGTGGCGTGAAGCCTTTATGCGCCATGGTTCTCAACTGCTGCTGGGGCTGGTTTGGGCAACAGGGATGGCGTGGCTCGATTTGCGCTTCCTGTTCTGGCTAGCGCCTATCGTCTTCTCGCTGATTCTGTCACCGTTCGTATCCGTCTTTTCCAGTCGTGCATCTGTCGGCCTGCGTGCCAAACGCTGGAAGCTGCTCCTGATCCCGGAAGAATATTCACCACCCAAGGTATTGGTGGATACAGACAACTATCTGATGATGAATCGCAACCGCACGCTGAACGATGGCTTCATGCACGCCGTGTTTCATCCATCATTCAATGCATTGACAACGGCAACAGCTACCGCGCGCCACCGCAAAAGCAAAGTGCTTGAAATTGCCCGCGATCATCATATTGAGCAGGCACTGAATGAACCCCCTGACAAACTCAACCGCGATTGCCGCCTGACCCTATTGAGCGACCCGGTCATCATGTCGCGCCTGCATTACTGCGTATGGGCAATGCCGGAAAAATACGCTTCATGGGTGAATCATTATCAGCAACTGACACTCAATCCGTCAGCACTGAAACAATGTGAGCCGAACATCGAGGAAGAAGCTGACTATGCGGAACCAACTGCCCAAATCGATATGGCTCTCCCCGGTACACCCTGACGTAGCGCTAACGGGCAACCCACACTGCACTTTGGCTATCCAGCGATAGAAGGGAAATGTAGCAGCAATCACTGACAGGTTTGCCGTTGTGTTCTAGCTACTCTGCCACGTGGGAGCCGTTTGGATCTCAATGCACCCAATACATCCTTCTTTTTTCATTCCATTCGCCTATTCCCCAAAATTGAGCCTACCACCATTTGGCTCACCATCATTTTTTCATCGAACTAAATTATCGTTATTTTATTATTAATATCATATGGTTATGATTTCAATAAACATTCATCATGTAAAAATATTGAACGAAAAAAGATATTCGTACACTTCTCTATAAGAAGAACAAGAATAGTTTTCGATCGCAACATAATCATTTTCTATGAGGATGGATCATGACTATTACTCACTATAAAACTTGCCTTTTACGGGAATGGCCACTCGTAATAATGCGCATACACGAGCTCCAGCATTTCAATAAAACAGTTCACTATTTTCTTAAATAAGTTTTTTGTCAGATAAATAAAGAGCTTACGCGTTTTTATTTTTTCTTCAGTGAACTGAGACCTGCGTAAGTCTGATTTTCGTGTGCCAGATGCACATTCAGATGCATCCAACTGTGGTTTTTAAGTTCAATTCTTAATTATTTTGAGTCAGGAACCCAGTAGACGAGAAATTATTTTTGCATATGGAGAATATATGAAACATACCTGCTCAACCAGTGATCTGGGATATTTGAAGTTCAATAAAAGAAGAGAAATGATGGGCTGGAATACGGTTGAAAGAAACTGGAAGGAATTAAAAGGCAAGCTTAAAGAAACATGGGGCGATATGACTGATGATGAGCTGGATGTCATTGCAGGCAAACGTGAACAACTGGTGGGGAAAATCCAAACCAAATATGAAATTGCAAGGGAAGAGGCTGAAAGACAGGTTAACGCTTTTGCTCACGATTGCGATGCCGCTAAGGAACCTCTGAAAAACGTCGGCGAGGCAGTCAGTTCAAGGCAAAAATCGGTGAAAAAGCGGAGTTTATACACATAATAAATGAGCATTTTGAGCCGATTTTTAACGCAGAAATGGCAACGCAGGTAGTTTTTCAGAGGTTCCGTAAGGAAAAAGCCAATCGTCAGGGATATTTGAACACCCGGCCAAAAGATGAATCTGTTTTAGGAAATGATAATCGAACCATCGTGCAGAAATGATGATTCGACTCAAAGAGCAGATCAGTACTTATGAAACAACAATAAGTACCGGGGCTGCAAGGTGAGCCGGAATCTCACCTGTATTACAAAAGCAGTAAACAGAACTCTTTTAACTTATCAAATCAACAGGAGTCAATCATGAAAAAACTGAATATTTCATCAACATCCGCTGTTGCCTCTTTTATTACCACAACTGCTTTTGCAAATTTGCAACTCTACCTCCAATAGTACAGAAATAGAATGTGAAGTGGATGCAACCGAGGCGTTAATTCAATCTGATCGTAGCATCTTATAAACATAGGAGGATATTCAAAATGAAAGCTCATATCTCAACAGTAAAACTTTCTATCTTAGTTCCAGCCGCCTTGTTGTCCGGATTCTTCCTGACAGGAAGTACTGCGGCAATAGCCGACTCTTCTTCAGACAGCAATCGCGCAAACAGTGAGAAATACGAAAAGAAGGAAGATATCAGAAAATATGATCAGCGAAATGATTTGGATGAAAGCAGAAGAGGTATAGAAGATACCGTGATACCTGAGACTGATAGCAATTCAACTAATCAGCAAGATCACAATCTTCGCAATCCATCAGAACAGTCCCCCGCAGAAATTATGCCGGGCAGGAACTAATCTAATCAAAATTCTATTCAACAAAAGAGGAAAGTTATGAAAAAAATATTATCAATCTTATCGAGCACTTTCATTCTGTCTCTATTTATGCTCAGTTCAGTCAACGCGCAGGTAGAGGATGTTCATCTGCAAGAAGCAATCAGGCAAACCGAAGCTGTGGTTCTGGCAGTAGATGTAAAGACTATGACACAACTGGTGCAGGAAGCAGAAAGGTATGCCGTTGAAGTCAAATCAACACATCCTGAAAACGAGCACCTTCAGGAAGGATTGAAACACCTGAATGACGTCATAAAAGAATCTCAGGCTGGCGAACCTGCCGCAGCCAGAAAAGCAGCTATTGTTGCGTTGAGTAAATTTAATCAAATTGAGCGTAAATAAATACAGATCAGGGCCTGGAATGACAGAACGAAATTATGTTATTCCAGGCCCTGCAGTTCTCAAATTTTGAAGATTTCCAGATTTCTTGTCCGACTTTGAGTTGGATCGTTAGGGAACCCCTGAAAAACGTCGGCGAGGCAGTCAGGTCAAGGCAAAAATCGGAGAAAAAGCGGAGTTTAATATGTAGTAGTTGAGATCTGATCTGACAGTTACCCGATTTGACGAGTGCCTGTTAGATCAGATTCAGTTATTCAATTCGGTAATTTTATCGTCCCATATCTCCTTAGCGTCAATTAAAGTTTGCATCGGGGTGCGTCCACAGCACATTTTTCCCTGGTGAGTCCGCACACTGTTGTAGTACGCCATCCAATCATCCAGATCGTGTTGTAACTCTTCAATGGACTGGTAAATCTTGCGCCGGAATGTCACCTGGTAGAACTCCTGCAAGATGGTTTTGTGAAAGCGTTCGCAAATACCGT
>NZ_FUWK01000082.1 GCF_900167395.1 Nitrosomonas europaea | reverse complement strand
TCGCGTTTGGTTGATAAAGATTCGCACCTCTATCAAACCGGGTAATCCCACCTCTTGGCAAGACCTGCTGTCAGATCAAATCTGAACTACTACAGTTTATACGTAATAAATGAGCATTTTGAGCCTATTTTTAACGTAGAAATGGCAACACAGGTAGTTTTTCAGAGGTTCCTTAGCAGCAATCACTGATAGATTTGTCCGTTGTGTTTTAGCCACCCTGCCACGTGAGAGCCGTTTGGGTCTTGATGCGTCCAATGCACAATCCCTCCTTTTTCATTCCATTCGTACTGCCCTGAAAATTGAATGGAATCTCCCTTTCTGAGGGAGCCTATTCTCGGTGCGATATCAATATTATGCGCAATCAAAAGCGTTTGACCGGAACGAAGGGAAATAATGAATTTTTGATGCCTGCTGCCATCATTGTCGTCCGGGAGCAATTTTGTGACAACGCCTTCTCCGGAGATTTGCAGATTGCTCTTGCGATTCGAGAAAGCATCAGCAATCGTTGCATCCGTACCACTCTGGCTCTCCGAGAAAGTTGGGTGCTGGAGCCTGTCTGGTATTGATGTGTACGGATTGCCGAGATACGAATAGCCGGCAAATATTGCTACCGCAAGAAATATGAGTTTTTTCATGTTGTCACTTCTAATTCATGAGTTAAACCACGCCGCGAAGCAAAGGCAAATAGGTCGGCTGAATGCACTTGCTGGATTTACTTACCGGCTGCCTCTGCACACGTCACCTTCTTCCGCGGTGAGCCAACCCGAAAGCTGCTCAATACGGTGGTTAACCAATGCGGCCTGCTCCAAACAACTGCACATTGGGTAGATCGAACCATATTCCTCACGCTTGTTATCAGCGGGATAAATAGCTTCCATCTCCGCATCCCAGAATGCCAACCATGCGCGCTGCGCCTTGCGTAGCCTGGTTGTGAAGTTAGCATCGTCTTTATGCTGCTCCAGGAGCTGCTGGTAGATGGCATTGAGCTTTTTATCCGCTTCTTGATACGCCCCACACGCATCATCATTGAGATCAGCTTGAGTCTGTGCATTCGCGATTGCACATAAAAGCACACAAACAAAAAAGACAACGGATCGAATATTCATTTTGTTGAAGTTCAGCAAGAGCTGATCGGTGCTACGCAGCTTTATTACTGCAGTATCCAGCAACCGAAGAAATTAAGGTTGAGTGCCATGTTAGGTCTTACCATCATATCCAGGGAATTTCTTTAGGTACTCCCGTAATCCAATATGCATGCGCATAGCCTCAGACTCGGAAAATAGGGTTTCAACGTCAATAGACTCAAGTGGATCCTTCTTGTTTTTTGGCCATGACGCGAAGTGGAGTAGAACGATAGCAGATAAAGGCTCTATTTTTCCGTTTTGATAGTAAGAAACCGTGTGTATCGGATTTCGAAGAAGGACGATATGGAACTAGTGACGCCAATATTCCTCGTTTTCTTCACATAAAACAGAATACAGATTTGTCTTTAAGCGCGCTCTTAAAGATTTATATGTTTGAAGGTGACGAGCTGCTGTCAGCCAATTGAAACGATCTGCTAGCGGTGGGCTTACATTTTTACCATGATCAGTTAACGCTTCATATGTAGTAGTTCAGATTTGATCTGACAGCAGGTCTTGCCAAGAGGTGGGATTACCC
>NZ_FUWK01000031.1 GCF_900167395.1 Nitrosomonas europaea | reverse complement strand
GAACATTCCAAAACGAAAGCCAATCATCCGCAGACCAACGGTATTTGCGAACGCTTTCACAAAACCATCTTGCAGGAGTTCTACCAGGTGACATTCCGGCGCAAGATTTACCAGTCCATTGAAGAGTTACAACACGATCTGGATGATTGGATGGCGTACTACAACAGTGTGCGGACTCACCAGGGAAAAATGTGCTGTGGACGCACCCCGATGCAAACTTTAATTGACGCTAAGGAGATATGGGACGATAAAATTACCGAATTGAATAACTGAATCTGATCTAACAGGCACTCGTCAAATCGGGTAACTGTCAGATCAGATCTCAACTACTACACATAATGGCCTTAGGGAATCTATGAAAAACTACCTGCATTGCCATTTCTGCGTTAAAAATCGGCATCAAAATGCTCATTTATTATGTATAAACTCCGCTTTTTCGCCGATTTTTGCCTTGAACTGACTGCCTCGCTAACGTTTTTCAGAGGTTCCTTAGCATCGATTTCATGTTTTACAGCAGATTATCGCTATGGAGATATGACCATGGCGACCGTGCGTAAGACCATCTCACTAACCAACCAGCAAGATGCCTGGATTACCGCACAGGTCGAAGCTGGACGATTCACAAACGATAGCGAGTTAATTCGTGACCTCATCCGGCGCGAGCAGGAACGAATGGCCGAAATTGATAATATCCGGGCCGCACTCATCGATGGCGAGCAAAGTGGGGAACCGCAGCCGTTCGATTTTGATCAGTTCAAAAGACACAAGCTGGCGCAGCACAAACCAGGTTAATACATGGCTGAATACCGTCTCAGCCCGGCAGCGCAGCGTGATCTTGATGGAATTTTTAACTACACCTTTCAACAATGGGGCGCAGCTCAGGCCGTACGCTATATCGATATATTGGAAGCCGCCTGTACCGAGTTAGTCGAGACATCATCCCAGGGACAGGACTGCAGCTATATTCGACCAGGCTATCGCCGTCGCCACGTTGAACGCCATATTACTACCGAATAGAGCCTTTCGGTGTGGCCATCATCCGTATTCTGCACTATCGGCAAGATGTTCTCAGGCATCTGTAATTCCATTTCTAAATCAAAACTAACTTTGTCGGCTTTGCCGGTACGTTAATTCCCCTCAGACACTCTCGGGCTGAAGGCAAGATTTTCATTGGAGAAATAAAATAAACTATCTCACTGTCATCAGCCAAACCAATCAAATTACAGCATGAAATTATTTCTCAACTCATTCTTCTTCATACTTCTCACTGCCATCATATCCTGCACACCGCTATCAACCTCCAACCCCAAGGCTTCAGTCATCAATTCAGTCGTTTTCGTTTCAGATTCCGGACAGGTGGTACGAGCGATTTACCGGGATGATGACACGGTTACGCTTACCTTCCCGAACAACAGAATAGAGATGCTCAATCTTGCGGTTTCTGCATCAGGTGCACGTTATGTTGCAGGAATGAATGAATGGTGGGAGCATCAGGGAGAAGCCACCTATTCTGTCAATGATGAGCGGGTGTTCACGGGCAGACTGCAGCGCCAGCCTGCTAATTGAAGGAGTAACCGGGCGAATACCCGGTTTTAAGGAAGTATATTACAGGGCTTCAAACACACCGGCAGCTCCCATCCCGCCGCCGATGCACATGGTGACCATGCCATATTTGAGTTTGTGACGTCGTAAACCACTAAGCAGAGTGGCCACCCGAATGGCACCGGTTGCGCCCAGCGGATGCCCCAGTGCGATCGCCCCTCCCAGCGGATTGACTTTCGCCCGATCCAATCCGAGATCGTTGATTACTGCGAGACTTTGGGCAGCAAACGCCTCGTTCAATTCGATCCAGTCGAGTGCATCCTGTTGGATCCCGGTCTGTTCCAGCACTTTGGGAATCGCCTTGACAGGACCTACTCCCATGATTTCCGGCGGCACACCCGCCACTGTATAACCAATGAATCGCCCGATCGGCGTCAGATTGAAGCGCTGCAATGCTGCCTCGCTCACCACCATCACTGCACCAGCTCCATCCGACATCTGTGAGCTGTTACCGGCGGTTACAGATCCCTGGGCGGCAAATACCGGGCGTAATCGAGCAAGCGCTTCCGCACTGGTATCTGCCCGCGGGCCCTCGTCGGTATCCCGGACAATAGCTGTATTTTGGATTTCATGCGTATTCAGATCCGGCCGGTTTTCCTGAACAGGATAAGGTGAAATCTCGTCTCTGAATTCACCTTGCTCGATGGCGCGAATCGCGCGGTGATGGCTTTCCAGGGCAAATGCATCCTGTTCCTCCCGGCTGACTTTCCACTGTTCCGCCACTTTCTCCGCAGTAATGCCCATGCCGTAGGCAATGGCTACCTGCTCACTGCCTGGTTTGAACAGCGCCGGATTCATCGCGACCTTGTTACCCATCATCGGCACCATACTCATGCTTTCGGTCCCGCCGGCAATAATGACATCCGCTTCTCCCAGCCGGATCCGGTCGGCCGCCATCGCAACTGCCTGCAGACCAGAAGCACAAAACCGGTTGATCGTCACACCCGGCACACTGACCGGCAGACCAGCCAGCAGCAACGCCACGCGAGCAACATTGATCCCCTGCTCCGCTTCCGGCATGGCACAACCGACGATCACATCCTCGATTGCCGCGGGATCGAGTCCCTCACACTGTTTCAACACTGCCTGCAGCACATGCACCAGCAAATCATCCGGCCGCACATTCTTGAACATACCTCGTGGCGCTTTGCCTACTGGTGAACGTGTAGCGGCTACGATATAAGCATCCTGCACCTGTCTGGTCATGAGCTTCTCCTTCCATCCTTGAATTTTTGTTTCATTGCGCCCATCTTCTGCAATTTGAAATCACTCTACTCAGTTTCGCAACGGTTTGCCGGTTTTCAGGGTATACGCAATACGATCCTGGGTTTTCTCAGTTGCCAGTAATTCAATGAAGGCGGTCCGCTCCAGTTTCAGCAACCATTCCTCATCCACCCGGCTCCCAGCAACAATATCGCCACCACACATGACATGCGCAATCTTGCTGCCAATCAGATAATCATGTTCGGAAATAAACCCGCCTTCCAGCATGTTGACCAGGGTACTTTTGATTGTCGCGATTCCCGTCGCACCTGCCACCACGATTTCACGCGGACGCAACGGGGGACGGTAACCTGCCTCGGCCAGTGCAAGCGCCTGTGCCTTGGCAACATACAGCAATTCGAGACGATTCATAATGATCACGTCGGCAGGTTTCAGATAGTACATTTCCTTTGCCTGTTCCGCACTCTTCGCCAGTTGCGCCATTGCCACCGTCTGGAAATAATGTTTCAGATAAGGAAAAGGATCACCATCGACCGCATTACGCGCAGCACGCAAAGCAAACTCCTTGCATCCTCCCCCGGCCGGCAGCAATCCCACCCCTGCCTCGACCAGGCCGATATAACTTTCCATCGTCGTCACTGCACGATCACTGTGCATGACAAACTCACACCCGCCCCCCAGCGCCAATCCATCGACGGCTGCAACAGTCGGTATCAGACTGTAACGGAGATGCTGTGAAACCTGCTGGAAATGCGCAATCATCACCTCCACTTCAGCCAGCTTCCCGGCCATCAGCATATCAGCCACATCCAGACTGCGAGCTGCCTGCAAGATAGCCGACTGGGTAGCGCCCCTGATCTGTTTGATGAATTTCTCGAATGCTGAAGGAGGAGCTGGTGGTGCGGGTGGTGCTTCAGTTTTGGGCCGCTCGGTTGCCTTTTTCAGGTTGGCACCCAGTGAAAACGGCGGTTCGGTCTGCCAGATCACCAGTGCACGAAAATGATGTTCAGCCTCGGTAATGGCCTGCTGCATTCCTTGCAGTACCAGATTGTCAATCGTATGTTTTTTGGTCTTGAAACTGACGATGGCAACCTGGTCCCCGGTATGCCACATACGTAATGCATCCGTTTCAAAAACCGTTTCACCATAAACGATTTCCTCGCCCACTAGCCTGTCGGGAAAAAGCTGACGCCGGTACACTGGCAACTGCGAACGTGGTTGCCAGCTTTCCGTTATCGGAGCATAAGAACCTTCCTGCGTATGTACTCCCTGGATAGTACTCTGCCCGACTGTCTGCACCCAGGCTGGCAAGGGTATTTCAGCCATGGCCTTGCCGGCAGCAATATCCGCCTCTATCCAGCCGGCAACCGTATTCCACCCTGCTGCCTGCCATATCTCGAAAGGACCTCGTTCCCAGCCGAATCCCCAGCGTATCGCCAGGTCGAGATCACGCGCATTATCGGCGATCGCCGCGAGATGTATCGCACAGTAGTGGAACAGATCCCGGTGAATCGCCCATAAAAATTGGGCCTGTGGGTGCGAATGATCATGCAGCGCAGTAAATCGGGCCACAGGATCTTTCTGCTTCAGCAGTGCCTCGATTTCGTCGTCCACTTCGTTCTGTGCCGGCTCATACGTATCTGTGGCCGGATTCAATACATGGATGTCCTTACCCTGTTTCTGATACACCCCTTTGCCACTCTTCTGCCCGAGCGCACCATGATCGACCAGTTTCTGCAACCAGTCGGGAATAATGTAGTAAATATGCCAGGGATCCTCCGCAAGGCCGTTCTGCATGGTTTGCACGACATGCGCCAACACATCCAGCCCGACCAGATCAGCAGTACGGAATGTGGCACTTTTCGGCCGGCCGATCAGCACACCGGTAAGTTTATCTACCAGATCGAACGCCAGGCCAAACTGCCGGGCATGATGCATGGTCGCCAACATGGAAAAAACCCCGATCCGGTTGGCAATGAAGTTGGGAGTATCCTTGGCACGAATGATCCCTTTACCCAGACTGGTCACCAGAAAGCTCTCCAGCGCATCGAGTACCGCTGCATCGCTTTGCGCGCTCGGGATCAACTCCACCAGATACATGTAACGGGGTGGATTGAAAAAATGGATACCGCAGAAACGTGGTTGCAAGGCCTCAGGAATAACCGCGGCCAGCTGATTGATGGAAAGGCCGGAAGTATTGCTGGCTAAAACAGCCTGGTCATGCAGATAAGTAGCAATTTTCTCGTATAGTTCCGATTTCAGCTCCAGCCGTTCGGCAATCGCTTCGATCACAAGATCACAGTCCCTCAATTTTTCCAGATGCTGATCGTAAGTGGCCGGTTCGATACAGTTTGCCCGGTCGATCACCGACAAAGGTGCTGGTTCCTGTTTCTTCAGTTTCTCGATCGCTTTCAGTACATTGGCATCGGGATTTCCAGATTCGGCCGGCAGTTCGAACAGTAAAGTCTCTATGCCGGCATTGACCAGATGTGCGGCAATTTGCGCACCCATGACCCCCGCTCCCAGTACTGCAGCCTTTCTTACGATGAATGGATTGCTCAAGATACCTCCTGCGTGATCAGATTTCAGGGCAAATACTACCTGCTCACAACAAGAGCAGGATCAATCCTGTTAAAAAGATTACAAGCATGAACCCCAAAGAGCAAGCTGTTACTACCGGAACTGATCATGCGGCTCGACCATGCCTCACGGGTTGCTCACATGTTCCTGTGCAGTAGCAAACAGATACGATTTGCCTGGTGGAAAAAGATAAATCAGCCGGAGATACTCTTTATCCACCGGCTGAGTGAAGGCAGATCAGCCTGAACGAGTGTTCGATCTGCCTGAAAAAGTGTGGAAACGTATTATTTTCAGAGGAAATCTGGAAGGTCACTTGCTTGCGGACGAAGCATCCATACCGACACGCGCCAGCCAACTCTTGACATATTCCTGGCCGACCAGCCCGGTCTTGGCTTCACGCTGATGGCTCTGATCATAAAAATAGGTGCGCGGCACCTCGCCATACCAGCGCCGGTCGATCTCAAAACGCAGGCGTTCCGGCATATCCTCGGCAAACACCCACCGCTCGACCTTGTTCAACCCGTAATCAGCAAGATGAGAAACGATCTCCGGCTCATCATCCGGCGTATCCGCCGCAATCAGCACCAGATTCAGATCAGGATGCTGCTGCTTGAATTCACCAAGCATTTTCAGTTCAGTTGGACAGTAAGTACATGTCAGCGACCAGAGAAACAGTACGAAAGGTTTGCCTGCATGCTCTTCCTGAATCTGCGTCATACTTCCGAGTACAAACGGACGTACACCCTCGGTCGCCGATGCAACCCCGGCTATCGTCAACAGCCAGATAAACAGTAAACGACGCATCATAAATCCCCCTCTGCATTAAAGAAGCGCACTCCATCTCTGGCACTGTTCCACACGACGAGTGGTTTCTGTGCACCGACTACAAATACTGGCAGGTCGGCTGCACCACCGGTCGTTGCCACAGCACGAGCTGCTGACCAGGTATCGCCACGATCAGCCGAAACGGAGGCCATCAATTGATAATTATTGCCATCAAATTCGCGCCAGACCAGATAAACCTTCTTTCCATACGCAAATACAGCTGGGTAACCCGGCTGAAAATCAAGGTCACCAAATGCGTGCGGTGCGGTCATATTCTCACCGTCAGCACGCCGGTAAAACAATCCGGGATTCTGCGGATTCCCGGTAAACCACGCCAGATGGCGGCTACCGGCTTCATCCACTGCAATGTCGCCGCCATGATGAGGACAGGCATTGATTTCCCAACCATCCTCACTGGCCCGCAACACCTTGGGTTGCGAATCCAGCCGTGCCAGCGCGAAATCACGCATGCTGCCCTCGAACACATGCCGCCAGAACACAACCGGTACCCCATCAGAATCGAGCGTCATGCCGATTCTGCAGCATTCGCAGGCATGGTCAGCCAACTTGCGATTCGCAGAAAAACTCGCTCCGCCGTCTTCCGACGTTGCATAGTAAACCGTGGTGCCAACATACTTCTGCCCACCCTTATCAGCTGCATCACGTTCACGCCCGTCGAACCAGGTCAATGTCACACGGCCATTGTCACCCAGTGTCAAGGCACTGAAACCATGGCTGATTTCGCCCTGATCATCGTTCACAGTTACCGGCTCGGAAAAAGTACGACCACCATCGACAGAACGGGCAAAGCGGATATTCCCGGCAAACACCTTCGGCAGCGCCTGTACCCAGGTTACTGCGATCACCCCGTTACGCACCGCGATCTTCGGCCGGTTCTGGTTTTCTGCAAGAATCGCTTCAGGTTGCGGGTTTACCGTTACACCTTCAGAAAAATGCTTGCCGCCATCTTCCGAATGACTTACCCGGATATGGCCATCCTGCATACGAACCAGCCACAATTTCCCTTTTTCATCAGCCGCTACGGAAACAGCCATGCCGACTGCTCTTGTGCGCATTTCCGCCCACATTTTATTCATATCATGGCCGGGCTTTGCTGATTTAGCATCATGCGCATGTTGTTCAGCAGTCACGGTCAGGGGAATTACTGTGGAAACCATAGCAAGTGAAACGGCTGTAATGAAATGTTTTACTGACATCGTCGATCCCTTGAAATTAATCGCCAATCAAACCTGAAGATGGCTTGTTTATGAGCTCACCACTCCCATCATTATTTCTACATCCGATATTCGAGACCCGCGAAGAAAGAGCGTCCATCTCCTGGAAGGAAAAATTGATCCTGAAGAACACCCGCATTATTGTACTTAACCACATCTGTTACGCCTGTAGTAGCTGCGTATTTCTGATCAGTCAGGTTACGTGCCTCTGCAAACCAGGAAAATCCACTCTTACTCCGTTTACCGATTTTGAAACCCAGCAGCGCATAGGAATTGGCATATACCGTATTGGCATGGTCCACATAGTATTTCTGAGGTGACCATTCTACATTCGGACCGGCGTAGTATCCATCAGCATGACGGTAAGTCAGTTCCGCTTTGTAGAAATGACGTGGGATGCCGGCTAACTGATTATTACCGAAAGAAGCATCCCCATCGAATTTGAAATCATTGAACAGGTACATCTGGCGCAAATAGAACATTTTCACCAGCTCGATATCAAGGCCCAGTTCAACCCCCTGATGCACTGTTTTATCCGCATTGACCGTACCCAGTGAAGAACTGGTAATAGGATCCACTCGGGCAAGCAACTCATTACGTACATGCGCCCGATACAGCGCCACATCCCATTCGGCTATACCGAAATGACCTCGGCTACCAACTTCAAATGTGATCGCACGTTGAGCTTTTGCAAATACCGGAGCAACCACCGGCCCGGCAGTCAGTTCGGAAAAACTGGGAGGCTCAAAACTGGTACTGACGTTACTGAAAAACTGAATATGCGGATTCAGCTCATAAATCAATCCTGCTTTGGGAGTGAAGCGCTGGTAGTTCTTGCTTCTATCCTGGGCGCCTGCTCCAAACAGATCCTTTTGTTTACGTGTCGTATAACTGTACTGCGCACCCACAACCAGTGACAGTTCTGGCAATACGTACAGCTGATCTTCCGCATAAACGTCATAAGTGCTGGCACTCTGATCAAACTTGGCTGTACGTGCACCCGCTCTACCACCATTATTGAAGAAGCGATTATCCATAACAGTGCCCCAGCTCGGCTCGAAACCAACTACAAAACGGTTGCGCCAGCCAGCAATCGGCATCTCATTTATATAGCGCAACCCCAGGCCATAATCATGCGATGGCTGATCCAGCACCTGAAAGATCGGATGCCACAACTTCTTGTGTGAATAGAATGCGGAGAATTCCAGTTGCTGGCTATTTCCCAGCTTAAGCACAGTGCGATTGGCCACCCGGATCAGATCAAAATCCCGCTTCTGCCGACCAGCCAGACTAACCGCATTCGCTTGTTTGGGATTGGCTCTCAACTGTGCCTTGGTCAGGTTACCCGGCAATTGTGAATCAGTTTTGGTATAAGTGAGATAAAAACGGGTTTCCAGATCGGAGTTGACGCGATAACCCACATTACTGAACATGCGCCAGTTTTCCTGCTCTGACCAGTCACGGAAACCATCCTGGCTGTAGCGGGAAACGCTGGCAAAATAATCCAGCGAGCCATGCACACCGCCGGAAGAGAGCATCAGACGGTTATAACCAAAACTGCCTGCCTCACCACGCGCACGGAAACGTTCGGCATCATAACCGGTAGGGGTAACGAAATTGATCGCACCACCCAGTGTGGTCGATCCAAACTGCAGCGCATTACCTCCCCGGTATACCTCGATATAGCGTGCGGCCAGCGGCTCGATTGCCTGAAAATCCCCTCCGCCATCGGCCAGATTCAGCCGGGAGCCATCCTGCAACAGTTTGATACCGCGCATATGGAAAGTACGCTGAATACCGGAACCACGAATTGACAGGCGTGCTTCTTCAGCACCAAAACGAGGTTGAACAAACACACCCGGTGAATAACCCAATGCATCCTGCAACGTCGAGGCACGGCCGGTAGCATAAGATTCGCTGTCAATCACATTCGCGCCCCCTGGAATCTGACGCATTTTCTGTTGCACTTCCGGCAGACTTGGCACAGTAAGAGGTAAATCATCCTTAGATGTAGTCACTTTTATTGTTTCAAGCTGTACTGGCTCGTCAACCTCATGAGCTTGCGCCAATGGCGCTGCCATAGCTGCCAATACACCTGCCAGCACAATGACAAGCGGCTTCCGGGCCATGATTTCTCCACCCGATGACTCATAAAGCCCAGCTTGTTTAACCTTCTTTTCCTTCATTTTCTTCCCTCTGGAATTATTAGTATTGGCAATTACTGCACGCTGCCAATCTTAAGCCTGGCAGAATGACATCACAATGCGACAAATTGTCGCACCTTGAAGAAAAAACAAACGGATTAACGGGTTAATTCGAAATTCGGATCAGCAAAAAAAGCTAGGGAATACCATTTTATTCGGTTTCCCGGCATACCTCATTACCGGGGTATGCCGCCTTGATCTATTTTATGCGCCTACATCCGATACTCCAGACCAGCAAAGAAGGAGCGGCCATCTCCCGGGAAGAACAAGGCCGAGTTTGCGCCACCAAAGGCACCAACCCCCGCGATGTCGGTTACGGAAACCGTCGCCGCATATTTCTGGTTAGTCAGGTTACGCCCCTCGACAAACCAGGAAAAGCCGGTTTTGTTGCGCTTACCCAGCTTGAATCCAAGCAGCGCATAGGTATCGACAGACAACGTATTGGCATGATCCACATAATACTTCTCGGGTGACCATTCCACGTTCGGACCGGCATAATAGCCGGCAGGATGGCGATAGAGCAGCTCCGCCTTGTAGAAATGGCGCGGAATACCGGCCAGCTGGTTGTTTCCGAAAAGCGGGTCGCCATCAAACTTGAAATCGCTGAATGTATACATCTGGCGCAGGTAAAGCATTTTTGCCAGTTCCATATCCAGACCCAATTCCACTCCCTGATGCACGGTTTTATCCGCATTGACCATTCCTATCGGGAAACGGGACACTGGATCCACGCGGGCAAGCAATTCATTGCGCACATGTGAGCGATAAAATGCAACATCCCATTCGGCGATACCAAAACGGCCCCGGCTTCCCACTTCGAAGGTCAGTGCGCGCTGGGCACTGGCCAGTACCGGTGTCGCCTGCCAACTGGCCAGCTCGGAAAAACTGGGTGGCTCGAAACTGGTACTGACGTTGGTGAAGAATTGAATTTCCGGATTCAGGTCATAGATGAGTCCTGCCTTGGGGGTGAAGCGTTCGTAGTTTTTCTTCTGCCGCGGATCACCCGTATGCAGATCTTTCTGTTTGAGTGTCATGTTGGTGTACTGGGCACCCACCACCAGTGCAAGTTCCGGCAGCAGGTAAAACTGATTCTCTCCATACACCGTATAACTGCTGACATCCTGATCATATTTGTGAATTCGCGGACCAGCCTCACCATTGATATTAACGAACTGGTTATCCATCACCTTGCCCCAGCTTGGCTCGAAACCGGCCACAAACCGGTTACGCCAGCCGGCAATCGGCATTTCGTTGATATAGCGCAACCCAAGGCCGTAATCATGCGAAGGCTGCTCCATCACCACATAAATCGGGTGCCATACTTTTTTATGCGCATAGAATGCGGAAAATTCCAGTTGCTGGGCCTCACCCAATTTCATCACAGTACGATTGGCCACGCGGATCAAATCAAAATCCCGCTTGTACCGCGCTATATTGCTGTTAAAGAAATTTGCCTGCTTCGGGTTGTCTTTCAGTTCTGCTTTGGTCAGCTCGCCTGGCAATTGTGAATTGGTTTTGGTATAGGTCAGGTAAAAACGGGTTTCCAGATCGGGCGTGATTCGATACCCGGCATTGCTGAACATGCGCCAGTTTTCCTGCTCCGACCAGTCACGGAAACCATCCTGACTGTAGCGGGAAACACTGGCAAAATAATCCAGAGAACCATGCACACCACCGGAAGAAAGCATCAGGCGGTTATAACCAAAGCTGCCTGCCTCACCACGTGCGCGGAAACGTTCAGCATCGTAGCCGGTGGGCGTGACGAAATTGATCGCACCACCCAGCGTGGTCGATCCATACTGCAATGCATTGGCACCCCGATAAACTTCGATATAGCGTGCTGCCAGTGGCTCGATCACCTGAAAATCCGCGCCACCATCAGCCAGATTCACCCGCGAACCATCCTGCAGAATCTTGATGCCGCGCAAGTGAAAGAAACGCTGGATGCCGGAACCGCGAATTGACAGACGCGCTTCCTCGGCACCGAAACGGGATTGAACAAACACTCCCGGCGAATACCCCAGCGCATCCTGCAGTGTCGAACCCCGGCCATTGGCATAAGATTCGCTGTCGATGATATTTGCTCCGCCCGGGATTTTGCGCATTTCATGCTGCGCCTCAACCAGCGTTGGAACCGTAAGCGACCCCTGCCCGGATGCCACGACCTCGATTGTTTCCAGTTGCACCGGTTCCTTTTTACTTTCTGCCTGCGCCCATACCGATGTCATGCCCGCCAGCACACCCACCATCGCAACCGCCAGCGGTTTTCTGATCATGGCATCCCCAGCCTTGAGCAGATGTTGTCGCGATTGCTCAAACCTTTTTGTTCCCTTCATGTTTTTATCCCTGTTATGAAACCCTTAAAGTGATTGCAGTTACTGCAGGGCACCCATCATAAAGCGGGAGAAAGGGCATAACAATGTGACAAATTGTCGCATCACCGGCTAACAGCGGATAAAACGCATTTTGAAGTATTGATTTAATCAGAGGTTTCAGGGAACCTCTGAAAAACGTCGGCGAGGTAGTCAGTTCAAGGCAAAAATCGGCGAAAAAGCGGAGTTTATATATAATAAATGAGCATTTTGATACCGATTTTTAACGCAAAAATGGCAACGCAGGTAGTTTTTCAGAAGTTTCTCAGCTACTGAAAAACTGCTTCAGTGCCTTGATGATGTACTCATGGTCCTGAACACCGGCGCTTTCCCGGATACTGTGCATCGCCCACATCGGGCAGCCGATATCGATACTGCGTATGCCGAGCTTTGCCGAAGCAATCGGCCCGATGGTACTCCCGCAGGGTAGATCGGAGCGGTGTGAATAACGCTGGTAAGGTACACCGGCTGCTTCACACCAGCGCATGAAATGCGCAGCAGAAATACTTTCGGAGCTATAGCGACGGTTGGCGTTGAATTTGATGACCGGACCCCGGTTCACGAAGACTTTATGATCCGCATCGTAGGATGAAGGAAAGTTGGGATGATAGGCATGCGCCATATCTGCACTGATCAGAAAACTGCGGGCAAACGCACGCGCACCATCCTCCGGATCTCGTGAGACCGCCAGATTGATGCGTTGCAATACATCGGACAGGAAACTGCCTCCGGCACCAATATGACTTTCACTACCGATTTCTTCATGATCGAAAAATGCGCATACCAGCGTACTTTCGGCATGATCCAGAATGGTATCGTCCAGTACCGCCTGCAGTCCGGCATGGCAACTGGCCAGATTATCGATCTGACTGTTGGTGTAAAACTCCTGATTTGCTCCCCAGAGTGTCCCTTTCTGGGTGTCATAAACCGCGAGATCCCAGGACAGGATTTGTGTGGCGGGGATACCGGCCTTCTGTTCCAGCAACGCCAGAAAATAAGGCTGTGGCAACTGATCGTCGGTCAGTTGTGCAAACAACAGCGGCAACTCATTCTGTTTATGCAGCTTCAGCCCGTCCTCATTGACTCCCCGGTTCATATGAATCGCCAGATTCGGCAAACGCAGCAGAGGCTGATCAAAACAAATCCGTTTGTGCGCAACCTGTCCACCGTCATCGGTATAACTGATGCGCCCGGCCAGGCTCAGATCCCGGTCAGTAAACGTCGCCAGAATCGGCCCGCCATAAATTTCGACCTTGAGCCGGGCCAATCCATCGCTGGCGCTTACCCCGTTCGGCCTGATCCGCAACCCGGGCGAGTCGGTATGCGCCCCGACAATCCTGAAACCCGATTCGGCAGGTGCCTTGCTCCCCAGGATAAACAAAACAATGGAGGAATCATCCCGTACTACATAGTACCGTCCACCCGCCTGCAACGCCCACTTGTCTGTTTCTTCCAGCCGGATGAACCGAAATTCCCTGAGCGTTGCCTCGATTGTAGCCACCGCATGCCACGGACTGGGACTCTGGTCGATGAAATTCAGCAAATCTCGTACATACCGCTGAGCTGTCATGATTGATATCTTTGAATGTTATTTACGTCAAAAACCGGCGCCTGCCTGAAACCGGACGAATCAGGATACAGTTTCAGGAGGTTGTTAATACCTATTTTAACAGGCTGCCTTACTGAAACTCGGCCTCCACTTCAAAGTACAAAAACGGGAGATCTATTTCGATTTGTTGATTTTATGGTGGAGAGGATTATCTGATTGACTCCAGCATGGCAGTCAATTGTCGCAAGAGTTTGGGAATCTCATCCTGAATGATGCTCCAGATCGTATCGTTATCGATACCGAGATAACCGTGTATCAGCCGATTGCGCGTAGCAATAATCATACGCCAAGGAATATCGGGAGTACCGACCGGATATCATCCGGAATATGGGTCGCTGCCTCGCCGATCAATTCGAGATTGCGCAGCGTAGTGTCGTAATTCAGGCCACTGGCTTCAAAGCGTATCTGGTCGAGTAATCTGCACCTTCTCGGCGAAACTGATCATGTCAGTCAGGTAAAAACGCCACTCGCGGGCCAACTCAAACATAAACCGCTTCTTTTTCGATGAAAGGACGCAGCTCCGGCCGCAGCGCCTTCTCGGATACCAAATCTACCGAGCAACCCAATGCATCTTCCAGGTGGAACTGAACGCCAAAATAACGCGCTGCACTTGCCACACCATCGAATACCATCAGCACATCAACATCACTGTCATCACGTGCTGTGGAGCCGAACAAAGCCAAACGACGAACACCGTACCGACTGGCCAACATAGGTTTACTATGGCGCAATACTGCCAAAACCCGATCGCGATTCATGTGTTTCCTCCTGAAACCAGCAGACCCGACGCCACCTCGGGGGTTTTCTTCGGCATCGGGTCGGCTCATCATAGCATCACGAACACAATACTTTAACCTCATCCTACCGAACCCACATTAACAGCTCGGTAGCTTCAATTACGTAAGCACACTCTGCAGATATTTTTACTGATGTTTCAGATCACATAATCGGGCAGAAAAACACCTGTACTTCAATAACTGAACGCAGCTTCGAGCAGATAGGTACGCTGCGGATAGGGATGAAATACCCAGGCCTTGTCGTTGTTGAGGTTGCTGATACCGAATGAGAATCGGCTTTTCAGCCCGTTGTTGAACCGATACCGGTAGCTGGTCTTGAAATCCATGAAGAAGAAATCGCTCTGGGCACCGAATACGTTGTTCTTATAGTCCCTGTTATCAGGATCATTATAGGAATCGCTGGTATAGCGGCCGGACAGGGAAACATCCCAGGCATCCGTCACATGGTAAGTACCGAAAACATTGACTCGCCAGTGTGGCAGACGAATGACCTGTTTCCCGGTCAGACTGTAGTTGGCAGGCACGCCGGTTGATTCGGTAAATCTCACGACCGGCCCGTCTTCCACTTTTGAGTTCATCCAGGTACCGTTGAACATAAAATCGAACCGTGAGCCCAGAATATTTCGCTGTTCGAAGATCAGCTCCACACCGGTTGTACCAACTTCACCGATATTCTGGAAAGCGCTGGTTGTAAGTGCTCCCGAGGCGGAAGTGATCTGGCGGATGGCGTCCTTGATGTCATCCCGAAATACGTTGACACGAACATAACCCTTCGGTAACCCGTACTCCATCATAAAATTATGATGCACGCCATTTTCAGGTTTGAGCGTCGCATTCGCAACCAGAATACTGGTAGGTGTACCAAGTGACTGAAAAAGCTCTGCAATCACCGGGAAACGGTGCGCACGCCCGAAGGAATAGCGGAATTTCCACTGTCCAGGCTCATACCCCAGTGAAACCTTCGGAGAAGTGGCTGTTTCGGTGCGATCGGGCACGGCCACATTGGAGGCGACTCCCTTGCTTGCTTCCCACCATTCCTGACGCACACCGGCGGTAATATCCCAGTCCGGCATGAAGCGGAACATGGATTGGGCAAAGATCGCATGAGTCGATGTGCGGCCATCATTATTGCGGTTGGCCTGCAATGCACCCCGGGTCAGATCTTCATAACTGGTCAGGCTATATTGCCGGAAACTGAGGTTGTACTGGTCAAAATGGTATCCGGCCAGAAACGACAGTTTGTCGTAACCCAGCAGCATGGGCGTACTCAGCTTGAGATCGTAATTCCACCAGTTGAATTTGCGGAAATCCTGCAATTGCCCGGCACCGGTATTGCCCGGATCGGCATGATTGAAAAACGCCGTCGCACGAATATCCTTCAACACATCGAAATAGCTGAATGTGGTATCGACATCCCAGTCGGGCGTCAGCGCACCGCGCAGCGACAAACCCAGATTCAGCGTCTCACGCTTGTCACGACTTTCACCGAAACCACTGCGCACCACATCGAAGCGTGTGCCATCCAGAGAAGCATTACCCGGAGTCGAACAGGTGGCAACCGAATTACAGGTAGGCGCATTCCCTCCCCAGAAATAATCCCCGTTCGCCGTATACAGGTAGTTGCTCGGATGGTTCTGGTTGCGGGTACGCTCTTCATACGCCACGGTAAACAACGCCTGCAGATCGGAAGTGATGTCGTACCCGAATTTACCCTTGAACAAGTGAGTATTCACTTTTTCGGGACCGGTATCACCATAAATGATACTGGGTGTACCGCGCGTATCCGGTGTCCTGATACCCCCCGTCACCGGTGTTCCTCCAGGCACGTTGGACAACCCGGTATTATCAATAAAATAAGACATTGGCTGACCCTGAGCCTCCAGCCGGTTGTAAGCCAGGAACACCGTAAACTTGTCCTGAATCCTGTTGCCGTAGGAAAAATACTGCCGGTCACCAATGAATGTTCCTTTATCCTCCCCGTAATTCTTGTAGGGCTGAATGAACAGGCTGCCTTCAAAGTAAAATTCCTGCTTGTGCGGCATGCGCGTTCTGATATTGGCAACGCCCCCTATCGAGTTGCCGCTGTACTCGGCCGAGAAAGGGCCATAAACGACATCAACCGAGTCGATTTCGTTAGGACCGACCAGCGACCAGCGCGGCGCACCATTGAAAGAAGCCTGCAGAAAGTTGTGCAACGGCAGACCATCGGCATAAACCATGCTGCGCGCAGTTGAAAACATATCGGCTCCGCGAATCCCCAACACACCATTCGGATCGCCCACGTAGCGCTGACGTATTTGCAGGCTGGGCATGTATTTGAGCACTTCTTCGGTAGTTTGCGCATTCTGCTGTTCGACCTGCGCCCGGGTTACGCGCATCGAAGGCGAAGTAAAGTGCGAATCCCGCTCTATTTCACCTGTAATTACCATTTCCCTGAAAACAGTTTCATTCTGGCCAGCCGGCTCACCACTATCCTTCTCTTTCTGTTCATTCAGGTTGTCACTATTGCTCGATTTACCGGTTTGCACCTGTTCGTCCGCCGCTTGCGCCAACTGCTCCCCTGCGTGCTCCCCGTTTGCGCCTGATACCCGGATTCCGTCTGAACTGTTGTCTGCCTGTGTTGAAAGATTTTTGCGGGAAAACTGTTTCTGTTGTTCGACATCTTGAGCTGCCCAGGCTGATGAGGCGCAAAGCAGGCCAATCAGTGCCAGAGGGAACTGCTTCATGGTCTGATCCTTTCGATTTTTATTGGTAATTAGTATTTGCAGCAGCGCCTGATGCCATTGCGATCCATGTCATAAGCCGCCTGCTGCTTATTATTGTTTTAAAGATTCTCAGCCGTCGGATCGGTTGATGACTCTTTCAACGGACAAAACCCGCAAACCCTCATTTTCGGTATTCCATACAACCAGAGCTTTACTGTCACTGATGAGTGGTACCGGGTAATCGTTTGCGCCGGCAGACAACATCAGGCGCCATGGCTCACTCCAGGTTTCGCCACCGTCATTCGAAAACATCATCTTTGCGGAATACACGTTTCCGTCAAATTCGCGCCAGGTGAGGATGACGGTTTCACCATGCGCCACCACTGCAGCATGGTTGGGCTGCGCATCCATATCACCCAGCGCCATGGGTTCCGATTCCTGGTTGCCGCTGATCCGTTTATAGAACTGCCCCTGTGCAGCGGTGCCGCTGGTGAACCAGGTCAGATGCAATTGCCCCCTGCCATCTGTCGCAAGACTGCCACCGTTGTGCGGGCAGGCGTCGATCTGCCACTCATCGCGGGTGACTCTTCTGACACCTTCTTCCACTTTATCCAGGCTGGCCACGGCAAAATCACGGGTATTGGTGCCGAAAATATTTCGCAGCAGCACGACCGGCCCCTCGCTGGTCCAGGTAAGCGCAGTCCGGCAGCATTCGCAGGTATGCTGATGAATTTGCCGGTTTGGCTCAAAGTGCGCGCCATTGTCGAACGACTGACTGCTGTAGAGTGAGACCCCCTTGAACTCCTCCCCTTTTTCCCTCGCTGCATCACGATCTCTGGCATCCAGCCAGGCCACCACCACCCTTCCTTTTCCGTCGATTGCCAGGGAATCGAAGCGGTGACTGGTCACACGGCCATCATCGTTCAGAACGATTGGCTCTGAGAACGTCCGACCTGAATCGGTCGAACGCGAGAACTTTATATTTCCGGCATATTTTTCCGCCAGCAGCTCCGTCCAGGTGACCAGCACGGTGCCATCACGTGCCACCTGGATCTTGGGACGATTTTCGCCATCATTGCCTATGTTTTCCGGCACAGGAGTAACCGTCACTGATTCGGAAAAATGCTTGCCATCGTCTTCTGATCTGGAAACCAGCAAGCGCTGATCAATCACTTTTGCCAGCCACAACTGCCCTTCCTGATCCAGTGTTACTCCCACCGCAAGTGCGGTCTTTGGGGACTTTGAGGCTTGCATGACAGACGGTTGCTGAGTTGGGTCGCCGGTACCTGGCCCGGCTGCGATTGCAACCACAGAAGCGAGTGTGAGAAAGAATCCGGCCAGCGTGGGGAAAGAATAGGTCGACTTCTTCATGGTTCACGCAAAAATTCGGAGAATAACCGATTCCAAAAAGGATGGAAATGCGACAAATTGTCGCACCTCGCCGTACAAATGAAGCTCCACATGATTCATGCAGAATCGGCTGCAATACACAACACAATTGATTACGTTAATGATAATTGTTATTATTAGTATTAAATGCAATCCATTCTGTCTGATCCAGACTGATATTTTCACCACGAGGAGATACCGTATGCATGCACCTGCCATTCTGCGACAGTCGGGAATCGATGCTTTATTAGCAGGAGATGGATCGCCCGAGATTATGGTAACCGATTCCCCTTCTCCCCCGGTGAAGCGTTCAAAAATCTGGGAACTGAGCAGAACCTATCACTGTCCTGTCATCGGCCTTTGTCTGCCCGCCTCGGATCTCGAGCGTTTTGCCAAACGCTTTCATTTCAAAGCTTCGATAAACAATGCGCACGATCTGCACGTTGAAGCAGTCTGCCGCGTAACCTCCAGAAACGTCGTATCGGAAACGATTCATAAATATCTGGACAGATTGTACGAAAGCCACATTAAACAGTTCGACGCCGCCAAAACCGACAGCGAGGTGCTGGCGCTTTGGGAAACCTGTTTTACCAACGAAAGAATAGCCGGTCCATTATGGGCAGCACTCACCCACAAACGGATCAGCTCCGAAGGCAGAGAGCAGATCCATGACAGGGTTCACATGCACATGCATGAAGCGGTTGCCGAGCTGTCAGCCACGCAGCACCGGCTCAACCAGGCAGAACAAATGCTGAAGGAACTGGCCGGGCAACTGGAACAGATCAGAGAGAAGCACGTACAGACCGAATCGCGCCTGCGCCAGCAACTGCAACAGGCCGCGGCTGAAATCAAGCAGTTGCAGCAATCCCGGCGAGAAAGCGAGACCACCCGCCAACGGCTGGAAACACTGGAATCAGGCCAGGCCATACTGCGAATGGGTCAGCGCCTGATGCAACTAACGGTGGAAAACGAGCAGCTGCAGATCAAAGCAGCACAGGCCGATGATCTCAAGCAATCACTCAAAAATGCCTGCCACAACCTGACCGAGCTCTATCACGAACGCGATACCCTTCGCGTCGAGCGGGATACACTGGAAAATCTGCTGCTGACCCTCAATTCTGGCAGCACCACAGATACAGAAACAGCGGATACAACCGAAACGAAAATGGCTGCTTACGAGTGCATTCTGTGCGTAGGCGGCCGGTCCACGCTGCTGCCGCAATACCGCACACTTGCCAGACAGCTTGGCCTCAAATTATCACACCATGATGGCGGCCAGGAAGATGCACTTTCGCGCTTGCCGGAAATGATCTATGGCGCTGCAGCAGTGATCTGCCCGACTGATTACGTCAGTCACGCCGCTTACTATCAGGTCAAAAGGCTTTGCCGGCTGGGGCATAAACCCTGCCTGCTGTTCAAGGGTACCGGTGTTTCCAGCTTTGCAGCAGCACTGACAAAAATCACATCAGGCCAGGCCAGTATCAACAGTTCTCCCGTCGATACAGTTGAAACCACGACATAACACTACGGCGCAGTCTGCCTGCATGACAGACGAACCCTTATCCATCAATACATTTTACGATTCACAACCCGGAGGAAATATGCTTTTCTGGATTAAAACAATCCAAACCGCTGCATGGTTTTATTTATTGATGTTCGCTCTGCTTGCAGGATCGGCGCACGCGGCCGAACTGAAACCGGCCGATCAGACCGGTTTCCTGATAGTTGCAGCTGACCGGGGATTTGTCGGTAATGAAGAAATCCGTGATGCTTTTGCATCGTTCTCAGCCAATCACCCGGCTGCACTGGTCTTTGTTACTGACGAGCGCACCCGGCAAACGCTGCAATCCGGTCTCGCCAGCCTGCACCAGCAGAATATAGGCCGTATCGTCGTACTGCCACTATTCATTTCTGCTGCAGAACCGCGCTATCAGCTCATCCGCACACTGGTCACGGAAGAAAACCAGACGATCCCTGTGACTTTCACGAAACCTTACGGAGAAAGCTATTTCGCTGTCGAGGCACTCGCCACCCGCTTGCGCGGCATGCAGCATACCGCTCAGCAACATCTGCTGGTAGTGGGTTACGGGGCACAGAACGATACTCACCGACGGGCGATGTATGACGACTGGATGCGCATTGTCAAACAGGCATCACAGGGAGTCAGTTTTCGTTCGATCAACTCTCTGATTCTTCTGGAAGCACAAAAAGACGAAGAACCGGAAAGTTATGGCAACAAGACAAAACAGCAGCTTGCCACTGCATTGTCATCTTTGGGCACGGCTACCAAAAACAATAAAAATCAGGTGATTGCATTCGCCCTCGGCCCCAAATACGACAGCATGATGTCACTCGAATCACGGCTGGAACGGCTGTTGCCTGAAAACGCAGCACTCAATCACTTCGAGATCGAACCACAGCATCTGGCCATGTGGATGGAGCGCGAAGCCAGCCGCAATCTGCCTCTGGCCGAAGAAGATACCGGTGTCATCCTGTTTGCTCATGGCTCCGACTTTCACTGGAATGAAAATCTGCGCGTAGCGGTAGAGCCATTGATGAAACGCTACAAAATCGAATTTGCCTTTTCCATGGCGGATCCATACACGATCGAACGTGCCCTGCACAAACTGGAACAGCGCGGCGCAAAAGCAGCCATTGTTGTCAGCGCCTTTGCCAGCCGCAGCTCCTATCGCAATGAAATCGGTTATCTGGCCGGTCTGGATATCGAAAATCAGGACGACCACATACATGACAACAACAGTGGACACGGCAGCCATGGAGGGCATGGGGGACATGCAAAATCCAGCACACCGGTTCCCAGAATCCTGACGTCTCTGCCGGTTATCTGGACAGGCGGCTACGAAGACAACCCCCTGTTTGCCAGTGCATTGTTCGATCGCGTACTGGCACTCTCCAAAGATCCGGCCAGAGAAACAGTGATTCTGACCGCACACGGCACTCAGGATGATCGGAAAAATGATGAATGGCTGGAGAAACTCAACAGCATTGCCAGCCAGATGCATGATCAGGGAGGCCAGAAATTCAAGGCATTCAAAGTTGCCACCTGGCGTGAGGATTGGCCGGACAAACGGGCACCCTGGGTCAAAAAAGTAAGAGCCATGGTCACCGAAGCCAGCAAGCAAGGTGACAGGGTGATCGTCATCCCTACCCGTACCACTTCCGTCGGGCCGGAAAAGCGGTTCCTTGCCGGACTGGAATTCGAACTGGGTGAGGGTTTTGCCCCCCACCCCTTATTTACTCAATGGGTAGATGAACAAATTCGTCAGGGGATCAATCTGCACAAAGAGGCACTTGGTCGTTAAGTATCTGTAATGGCTGCTTGTTGCCATTACCCGAATCTAATAAAAATTCAGGTTGATTTGAAGACCTGTTCTAACCAGCCAGCCAGCATTGAGCCAGTCAGCCGGAAATAATTTATTTTCTGGGGGAATGTTATGTTTTCAAGGTTCAAATGTCGTTCGGCTGGCTGGAAGGTTTATCTTGCCACCACCGTTACTTTTTCGCTGTTTATCCATCCTGCTCATGCAGAAACTGCATCGGCCGATACTGAGCCTGCCGGCAAACTCATTACCGCTACCAATCTGCAGGAAGTCACCGTTACCGCTACCCGTACCAGCCGGAAGGTCAGTGAAATACCGGAATCAGTCAGTGTAGTCGATACCGAACAGATACGAACCCGACAGGCAGCCGATATCGGTGATGTGCTGCGTTATCTGCCCAATATCGATCTGGGCGGAGGGCCACGCAACCTGGGCATCAGCCCGACGATACGCGGCATGGCCGATGATCGCATTCTGTTCCTGCTGGATGGAGCCAGACAGGATTTCAACCGGGGGCATAATGCCCGTATTTTCACTGACCCGAGCCTGCTCAAGCGAGTAGATGTCATGCGCGGCCCGGCTTCTGCAATCTGGGGAAGTGGTGCCCTCGGTGGTGTCATTTCCTTCACCACGCTGGATGCAACCGATCTTCTGCGCCCGGGTGAACGCTCCGGGATCAAGGTCAGGGGAGGATTCCAGAGTATGAATGAGCAATATATCCCCGGAACCAGCATTTACGGTCTGGTTGGAGAAGAGTTCGACTATCTGCTGGATTTCTCTTACCGCAATGCGGCCGATGATATCCGCCATGGTGATGGTTCCAAACTGCAAAACTCTCAGTTTCAATCCTATGCCGGTCTGGCCAAATTCAACTGGACACCGGGCGATCATCGCTTCACATTTTCCACGCAGACCTTTGATCAGACTGGCAAAGTCCCTGCCAATTCACAAACGGCTTCCACCCCGGATACCCTGGTAGATCGGGACACCGAACAACGCAATTACACATTGCGCTATCGCTACGAGAATCCTGACAATACCTGGTTGAACCCGGAAGTGCTGGTTTATCACAACACGACTCACAGCCTTGAGAAACGACTGCTTGACCGGAGACGTGACGAGACCGATTTTTCCACCACGGGTATCAATGCGCGTAACAGCTCACGTCTC
Source organism: Nitrosomonas europaea (assembly GCF_900167395.1). Classification (GTDB taxonomy): domain Bacteria; phylum Pseudomonadota; class Gammaproteobacteria; order Burkholderiales; family Nitrosomonadaceae; genus Nitrosomonas; species Nitrosomonas europaea. The sequence continues at coordinate 12,540 of NZ_FUWK01000031.1, read as the reverse complement.
GATCTGAGCAGCTTCGCCACCCAATTGATTACCTACGGGGTCGATTATTTTCACAATGAAGCCAAAGGAAAACGTAACGGTGCCATACGACCGGAATTCCCCCGGGGTAACGCAGATGTAGTAGGTGTGTTCCTGCAGGATGAAATTACGTTGTGGGATCGGTTGTCGCTGATTCCCGGTGTACGCTGGGACTATTTCCGCAGTGAAGCCGAAGGCATGGCTACCAGCGCCAATAAAAATGACCGCGTCAACTTCAAAATCGGCGGATTGTTCAAGGTTACCGAATGGTTTTCACTCATCGGCAATTACAGTGAAGCATTCCGTGCTCCGACACTGGGTGAACTGTTTACCACCGGGACCCATTTCACCTGCGGCCCGGGCTGTGCCAATCTGTTCGTACCCAACCCCAATCTCAAACCGGAAACAGCATTCAACAAAGAGGTGGGAGCACGCATACAGAAATCTGATCTGCTGTATGAGGATGATCGCCTGGCTATCCGGGGAGCCTATTTTCATAACAAGGTCAAAGATTTCGTCGACCTGATGGTCGACTTCGTGTTCTTCCCGGTCCCCGGTAACCCTGGCAGAGGAGGCGTCACGACCAGTGACAATGTGCGTGATGCCGTACTGGAAGGATTCGAAATAGAGGCAAACTATGCAGCCAAATACGGCTATACCGGCTTCTCCTATTCCCAGACGCGCGGCTACAACCGGACGGATGGAGGAGTATTGTCCAATGTCCAGCCGGATAGATGGATTGTAATGGCCGGTCTGAACTGGCCGACCTACGACCTTTCCCTCGGCTGGCGCAGCAGCATCATCGAAGCACAGAATCGTGTGCCAACCGGTGGAACGCCTACACCTGGCTATACATTGCATGACCTGACACTGACCTGGCTGCCGCAGAATGGCTCATTAAAAGGTGTACGGCTGGATTTCGGAATCGACAATCTGACCGATAAAGATTACCGGCGCCACCTTAACGTGCTAAGAGATCCGGGACGCAACTACAAACTGGCCGTTTCATACCAGTTCTGATCCGGAACCTATTGCTATGGAATATTTCTCAAAAATATTTTCAGAAAAAAGCTTGCATAAATTATTTTTATCACTATAATGATAATCATTCTCATTCATAAATTCAGATGGAGTGAAATATGAACTCGGTCGATGTCAAATACCACGCAGATCCCGGGCTAAACAATGAGCTGGTTTCGCCATTTGCACAGTTCCCCATCAAACTGATCAGCAGTGAAAACCTGTTTGGAACAGGCAAAGAAGTACTCATTCAGCATCGAGGAGAACAGTATCATTTACGTCTGACGCGTAATGACAAACTGATACTGACGAAGTAATCCGTAAACCTGCATGATGTACTCTCACGCTGACAAACATCAACTTTCCTGGTAATCACTGGCAGTTCTCTCTCCTCTTCCAGTGATTTGTGACGGCAAGCCAGCCCCCTCCTCCCGGGCAAGCCAGCCTTTTTTCTGATACGGAATCGATCATGAAATTCTTCCAAAGAACAGTACTGGAGCCGGCATATCAGGGTGCGCAACTCCATCCCGGTAAACTGTCCGGAATCTATCAGAATGAAATCCTCTGCAATTCGCTTTTCCATCACTACAAACAACGCACACTGAAACTGGGGCGAGAGCTGGAATCACGGCTGAAGCACCTTTATCACCTGGTCCGTATGGCCTTGCCTGGTACTGTTTCCGCGAATACAACCCGGCGTTCACCTGCAAACTCTATTCACACTGAAGTTCAGATCGACAGCCGTACTGACACACATCTCCCCCAAGTATCTGATGACGAGGATTTACGCTGGATCAGAACAGGCCTGCCGCATCAATATCATGCTTATCTGGCCATTGATCGTCTGAAAAGCAGTCATCATCTGGCGGGCCAGTCTGTCCTGTGTATCGGTGGGCGTGCTGCACTCTATCCGAATTACCATCAGTTGATTGAAGCTGCCGGGGGACATTTCATGGTGTTTCGTGGCGGTGCACAGGATAACAGTGAATGCCTGCTTGCCCTGCTCGCTCGTGTAGACAGCATCATTTGCCCGGTTGACTGTATCAATCATGAGGATTTTTTCACCGTCAGACGCTATTGTCAGCGTACCGGCAAAAACTGCGTCATGCTGGAGCGTTCTGATCTGGTCACTTTCGGCAAGGCAGTGGAAACCCTTGCCCGGGGTGATTGCCACAACTCCGAAACTGACTTTCTCAATCGGTCTGCGGCCTGATCACCGCAGGCTGTCTCCGCCTTCAGCAGATTCTTTAGTCATGATTGAATCGTTGGTATTTCGATCATGGTTATCAAAAATTTGTTTTAAAGAACCTATCCATGCACACCAGAAGAAACAATAACCCGTTTTTGTATTCCTGCCTGACCCTGTTTATCCTGATTTTCCTGTCTCTGTCATCCTCTCTGGCGCAAGCCGGGAAAGTACGGGAATACTGGATTGCAGCGGAAAAAACAGACTGGAATTACGCACCGACCGGTGCAAACCAGATCGATCTCGCAAGTGATCTGGGAGTCTGGGGTAAAACCCTGACTTACACCAAATATCGTTATATCGGTTATACCGATGGCAGTTACTCTCACCCCCTGCCCCAGCCGGAGTGGATGGGGATTCTGGGCCCCACGATCCGTGCTGCGGTAGGTGATACCATCAAAATCCATTTTCTGAACAAGACCGATATGCCACTTTCCATGCACCCTCACGGCGTGATGTACGATAAGGACAACGAGGGTGCAGATGGCGGCAAGGGTGGCAGTATTCCACCGGGTGAGCGCTACACTTATACCTGGATCGTCGACCAGGATGCCGGCCCCGGCCCGGGTGATCCTTCATCCATCGTCTGGCTGTATCACTCGCACGTGATGGCAGAGGAAGAAGTCAATCTGGGACTGATCGGAACCCTCATCATCACAGCTGCCGGCAAGGCGTATTCAGACAAGAATCCGGCTCCGCGCGATGTCGATCAGGAATTCATCGCGCTGTACATGATCTTCAACGAGGAAAACGATGAGGAAAGCGGCCTGAAACATGCGATCAACGGCCGGATTTTCGGCAATCTGTCCGGTTTTGAAACCAGACGCGGACAGCGTGTCCGCTGGCATCTGGTCGCACTGGGCAATGAAGTGGACAACCATACCGTACACTGGCACGGGCAAACCGTGCTCGATCATGGCCGCAGAACCGATGTCGTCGAAATCATGCCGGCCAGCATGACTTCCGTCGACATGGTTCCCCGCTCACCGGGCAACTGGCTGTTTCATTGCCATGTCAACGATCACATGATCGCAGGTATGGCGACCCGCTGGCTGGTGAAGTAGCAAAAATCCTTATTGATTCAGACACGCATCCCAGTAAGGCATCCCTTCAAACCGCTGGCTTAGAAAATCGACAAATGCCCGAACCCGCTGCGAGAGGTGGCGGGTTTGCGGGTAAATGGCATAAGCAGCCAGCTGGGCGTAGTGGTATCCGGTCAATATCGGGATCAATGCACCGCGCTGGATTTCCCGGTAAACGATAAAAGTTGGCAGCAATACGATACCCAGACCATCGACGGCAGCATCACGGAGAAATTCCCCGTTACTGGCCTTGAGATAGGGAATGATCCGGGTTTTGATCAACTCTCCCGTGGTGCCATAAACATTCCAGTTATCGCTGTGACTGACCAGGTTATAAACCAGGCAGCGATGCCGGATGAGTTCTTCCGGCGCTTGCGGCGTGCCCATGCGCTCAAGGTATGCCGGGCTGGCACACATGACAGCCTGAATAGGTGCAAGGCGACGTGCGATCAAGCTGGAATCGGGCAGGTTTGCGATGCGGATGGCAAGATCAAAACCTTCCGCCAGCAAATCGACCTGCCGGTCATTGAAATCCAGATCAAATTCGATATCCGGATGAGTTTGCAGAAAGGTGGAGATGGCGGCCCCCAGATGCATCAAGCCAAAACTGAGCGGAACCGCCACTTTCAAATGACCTTTCAACCTGCCGTGAAACTGCGACGTGGCGTGCTCGGCTTCGAGAACATCAGCGAGGATGCGCACGGATTGCTGATAAAAGGCGCGCCCGCTATCGGTGAGATTCATTTGCCGCGTGGTGCGGTGAAACAATTCCACCCCCAGATGTTCCTCAAGCTCCTTCAAACGCCGGCTGACAACGGATTTGGCTATATCCATGCGATCGGCAGCCGCACTGATGCTACCTGTTTCCACAACACGCACAAACGCATTCATATTTTCGAATCGATCCATAACGCCTCCTAATTGTTGCCAATACAGGAACAATTATTTCCATAAAACGATATTTATTCCTGTTAAAGCAACGATGATAATGCTTCCAGTAAGCAGAATCTGTCAATGCATCACAGAAAAGGAGAAAACGATGAATACATCAATGAATACTGTACGAATCATTCCCGCAATGGCGGTACCCGAAGGTGCCGGCGTGATCGTACATCGTACGATTGGCACACCGGTGCTGCGCAATTACGATCCTTTCCTGTTGCTGGATCACATCGGCAGCGATAATCCGGATGATTACATCGCTGGTTTTCCGCCGCATCCGCACCGCGGGTTCATCACTTTCACTTATATGCTGGATGGTCATATGCAGCATCAGGACAGCATGGGCAATACCGGTGATCTCGGGCCGGGCTCGGCGCAATGGATGAAAGCAGCCAGCGGCGTGATTCATTCGGAAATGCCGAAACAGGAAAATGGTTTACTGCGTGGATTTCAATTATGGATCAACCTGCCGGCAATCAACAAAATGGATCACCCGGAATATCAGGAATTTCCCGCGGCCGCTTTCCCGGTAGTCGAAACTGCGGATTACCGGCTGAAAGTATTGATCGGCCGTTTCGGCGATACCGTTGCACCGATTCGGGATGATCTGACGCAAGTGACTTATTTCGATGTGCAGTTACAGCCCGGGCGGCATTTTCAACACCGGCTGCCAGCGCAAAACACAAGTTTCATCTATCTATTCGAAGGAAACGGACAGTTTAACGGCCAGGATATCGGGCTTCATTCCCTGATTGCAGCTGGCACTGATGGCGGCACTTTCGACTTTGTCGCAGGAAAAAAAGGCGCACGTTTTATCGTGGTCAGCGGTAAACCACTGCATGAATCGGTCGTGCAACATGGCCCTTTTGTCATGAATACCCGCGAACAGATCGATCAGGCACTGAAAGATTTTCAATCCAGTCAGTTTGTGCGTGACCGGGCGTGGGTCAAACGGAATCAATAAAAACGATCATTCATTTCAAGGAGACAAAAATGGAAAAAATCAGTCAATTCGTGGCACGGCTCTTTCTGGGGCAAATATTCCTGCTCGCAGGCATTTCCAAAATCAGCAGCTACGCTGGCACGCAGGGCTATATGGACGCGATGGGCGTACCGGGCACGCTATTGCCACTGGTGATAGCACTTGAGATCGGCGGCGGTCTGGCGATCATCGCTGGCTGGCAAACCCGGCTGACGTCCATCGCGCTGGCAGTATTTACGCTGGCAGCTGCGGCCATTTTTCACAACAATCTTGCCGATCAGACACAAATGATCATGTTCATGAAAAATATTGCCATTGCGGGTGGTTTCATGCTGCTGGCCGTGCATGGGGCGGGCGGCTACAGCCTGGATAGCCGCCGCGCCCGGCCTTGATGAAATCCGGATTATTCGTGGCGATCATTAACCCGGTTGCATGCAACCGGGTTTTCCACGAACGGATGATTGCTTGTCATTCAGGATGTAAACAAAGCAAAGCTTGACAGCCGTTCATTCTCCGGTAGTGTAACGACAAAGGAATCTCTGATTAAATCCTCCATGAACCGCATTGCAGGCAAAATCGTGATGATCGCAAGAAGCACGACGAAGGTCGTAGCATAGCTACGATGCCGAGGAGTGCGACACAGTGAGCGCATGATTTTGCCACAACCCTTCAGGGTGCTGGTTTTGCAGACGGACTGCAGCATTGAGCTCGTTGTGAAGGCCAACCATTCACTGCCTCACTCACCTTGCGTTCCATCCGCAAAATACAGTGTGCGGCCATGTGGGATCTGATCAGAGATTCCTGAACAACCACTCAAAAACTCGGGGAGGAATCATGCTTGAATTTCTTGTTGTACTTATCCTGTTGATCGTGGCGGGTGTGGCACTGTTCGCAGTGCCGTTCCTGCGTATCAATATTGTTTCCAGCCTTGTTTTAAGAATCTTTCGCAAGCTGTTGCCTCAAATCTCGCAAACCGAGCAGGAAGCACTCGATGCCGGCACGGTATGGTGGGAAGGGGCGCTGTTCAGCGGCAAACCCGACTGGAATCAGCTGCTTGCCTACCCCAAACCGGAGCTGACCCCGGAAGAAAAAGCCTTTCTCAACGGGCCGGTTGAACAGTTATGCGCCATGCTCGATGAATGGCACATCACCCATGAACGCCATGACCTGCCTCCCCATGTCTGGCAGTTCATCCGGGAAAACCGCTTTTTCTCGCTGATCATCCCCAAGGAATACGGCGGACTTGGTTTTTCTGCACTGGCGCATTCGGAAGTAGTCATGAAAATCAGTTCGCGCAGCAATACGGCGGCAGTGACTGTAATGGTGCCCAATTCACTCGGCCCAGCCGAACTGCTATTGCATTACGGAACGGAAGAACAAAAAGATCACTATCTGCCACGGCTGGCGAATGGCAGCGAGATTCCCTGTTTTGCGCTGACCGGGCCGGACGCCGGTTCAGATGCAGGGTCGATTCCTGACACCGGTATCGTGTGCCGGGGGGTATTCGATGGCCAGCCCGATGTACTGGGTATTCGCATCAACTGGGAGAAACGCTACATCACGCTGGGACCGGTTGCCACACTACTGGGGCTTGCTTTCAGACTGTACGACCCGGATGGATTACTCGGAAACGAAAAAGAAATCGGCATCACGCTCGCGCTGATCCCAACCAGCACATTGGGTATCCAGATCGGCCGCAGGCATTATCCCCTGAACGGAGTTTTCCAGAACGGGCCCAATTCCGGCAAGGATGTCTTCATTCCCATGGACTGGGTCATCGGCGGGCAGGACAAAGTAGGACAAGGCTGGCGCATGCTGATGAACAGCCTCTCCGTCGGCCGGTCGATTTCGCTGCCGGCCACCAGTGTCGGTGCAGCCAAGCTGTCGGCCTGGAGCAGCGGGGCCTATGGCCGGGTACGTGTACAGTTCAAATTACCGATCGGCTATTTCGAAGGTGTAGAAGAAGCGCTTGCGCGTATCGCCGGCAACACCTACATGATGGATGCAGCACGTATCATGACTGCCGGCGCGGTCGATCTGGGCGAGAAACCTTCCGTCATTTCCGCAATCGTCAAATATCATCTGACCGAACGCAGCCGGCAGATCATCAATGACGCCATGGATATTCACGGTGGCAAGGGCATCTGCCTGGGCCCCTCCAATTATCTGGCGAGAACCTATCAGCAGACACCCGTAGGCATCACGGTGGAAGGCGCGAACATCCTGACACGCAATATGATCATCTTCGGGCAAGGCGCCATCCGTGCCCATCCTTTCACACTGCGAGAAATCGATGCTGCCTGGGATCAGGACAAAAAACGTGGATTACGGGCATTTGACGAGGCGCTGACCGGGCATATCGTCTTCACCTTCAGGAATGCGTTCCACAGTCTGATCTATGGATTCAGCACGCGGCTGGTCAAAGACATACCGCAAAACGTAACGCACGAAACAGTGAATTACTATCGGCAACTGACACGCTTCTCCGCAGCATTCGCACTGTTGACCGATATCGCCATGCTGAAGCTGGGCGGTGCACTCAAACGGCGTGAACGTCTTTCTGCACGCCTGGGTGACATTCTCAGCATGATGTATCTGTGCTCGGCCACCCTCAAGCGTTTTGAGGATGATGGCCGCCCTGCGGCAGATCTGCCTCTGTTGCACTGGTCGGTACAGGATGCGCTTTATCGTACCCAGCAGTCGTTCCATGAGTTTCTGCTCAATTTCCCTGTGAGCAGAATCACGCGAGGATTGCTGCGGTTCATCATTTTTCCGCGGGGTATGCGTTGCCTGCCCCCTGCCGACTCACTCTCTCATGAAGTCGCACGGCTCATTCTGGCCCCCGGAGAAGTACGTGATCGCCTGACAGCAGGCATCTACCTGCCCGAACAGGATAATGAACCACTGGCCCTGCTCAAAAAAGCCCTGGCCTGTACCATCGACTGCGAACCCATCGAGGCCAGATTGCGGCAAGCCGTCAAAGATAAAGCGATCACCCCCCACGAACATGAGCAGATCAACCAGGCGCTGGCACAAGGGATCATTACCAGTAAAGAAGCTGCCTCGCTTGAACAGATGAAAACCCTGCGACGCCGGGTCATCATGGTGGATGATTTTCCTGCTGATCTCCGCCAGACAGGCAATTCACACGGAGAAACCCCGCTATGAACCCGACGACCCACACCCTGCCCACTCACAACCTGGACATGATTTCGGTCGAAACGGCCCGAACACTCGACGGCCTGTTCAGAGAACGTGTCAGACGTTCTCCCCATGCTACAGCCTACCGCGACTACGATGTCAGCGAGGAAATCTGGCGGGATTACACGTGGGACGACATGGCGAATGCCGTCAAACGCTGGCAAATGGCACTTTCACAGGAAAATCTCTCTCCTGGTGACCGGGTAGCAGTCATGGCGCGCAACTGCCCGCAGTGGGTGATGTTTGAACAGGCTGCACTGGGATTGGGGCTGGTGGTCGTCCCGCTTTATACCGAAGATCGGGCAGAAAATGCGGCCTGGTGTCTGGATAATGCAGGCACCGCGCTACTGCTGCTGGAAAACATGACGCGATGGGAAGCCATGAACGAGGCCATGACCGGACTTCAGCAACTGAAGCGTATCGTCATTCTGGATGCTTCCCCGGAAGATGTACGCCAGACAGGTGACAAGCGCGCCATCGCCCTGCAGGACTGGCTGCCGGAAACACCGGGCGATATCCCTTCCGTGCAAAACGACCCTCATGTACTGGCCACCATCATTTACACGTCAGGGACGACCGGCCGCCCGAAAGGGGTCATGCTGAGCCACAACAATATTCTGTCCAACGCATACAGCAGTGCACAGGTTGTCACTGTCAGACCGGATGATGTACTGCTGTCTTTCCTGCCGCTATCCCATACGTTCGAACGCACGGCGGGCTATTACGTACCCATGCTGTGCGGTGCCACGGTAGCGTATGCCCGGTCCATCCGCCAATTGCAGGATGATCTGCTGATCATCCGGCCGACCATCCTGATTTCGGTTCCCAGAATTTATGAAAGAATCTATGCAGGAATACAGGCCAAACTGGCGGAAGGGCCTGCAATTTCCAGACTGCTGTTCAAACTGGCGGTCGATATAGGATACAGCCGGTTTGAACGACAACAGAAACGAGTCGGCTGGCGGATTTCACACTTGCTGTGGCCGCTGCTCGATAAACTGGTTGCGCGCAAGGTCATGGAAAAACTGGGAGGCCGTTTGTGGCAGGTCATGAGTGGCGGTGCGGCATTATCACCGGAGATCTCACGTGTCTTCATCGGCCTGGGATTACCTATCCTGCAAGGATACGGCCTGACTGAAACGAGCCCGGTCGTCTGTGCCAATCGGTTGGACGATAATCTCCCGTCAAGCGTCGGCCGCCCTGCTCCCGGTGTGGAAGTCAGGCTGGGAGAACAGAATGCCCTGCTGATTCGCGGACCCAATGTCATGCTCGGCTACTGGAACAATCCGGAAGCCACTCATGCCATTCTATCCGCAGACGGATGGCTCAATTCCGGAGATACCGCCAGTATCGATGCACAAAGCAGAGTCACCATCACCGGCCGGCTGAAAGACATCATCGTTACCTCCACCGGTGAAAAAATCCCGCCGGCCGATATGGAGGCAGCCATTCTGCGTGACCCGATCTTTGAACAGGTCATGATCGTCGGTGAAGGCCGCTCCTATCTGAGCGCGCTGACGGTGCTGAGCAAGCGCGGGTGGGAAGTTGTCGCCACCCACTGCAATGCAAAAAATGATCCCCATGCACTGGCGTGCGACGAGTATGCGGAAGAAATCATTCTGGAGAAAATTGCGCGCCAGATCAGCGGATTTCCCGGCTATGCCAAGGTTCACCGTGCATTACTGATTTCCGAACCCTGGACAGTAGAGAATGAAATGCTCACTCCAACCCTCAAGCTGAAGCGGAAAAAGATTTATGAGCACTACCAAGGTGAAATCGACCAGCTTTATGCCAGCCGTTAGGGAAGCCGTACAACTTCTGGAAGAATGATACCGACCCAGCAGCACTTTCGATCGGTACAAATATCGTATCTTCCAGTAAGAATTGGAAGGTTATAGAAATTTATTTATTAACAATCAGATTGTTAGCACTATTTAAAGGAGATTATGCGACAAATGAACCAGATTATCGGACATCCAGTGTCGTATATATTACGTTAGGTTTTTCGATGTTCAGGCCTCCTCGTTGCTACAGAAAAAACTTTATTGTGCCGCTATATCGGCTAAAGAAAGCAACTCCTCCGGTTATTTGGGTAGTCATGTTTTTGCTTTGTTGTTTCATGCTTCCATTCGGAATCGCAATCAAAATTATGCATCCTGGTTTCTTTGCCACTCTGCGCGCCGGGCTTGAAATTGCAGCGGAGAACCAGCTTTATGGTGCTGTATTCGTTACAACATTTCTAGTTCTGGGTAGCTTCCTTATGTTCATTGTCAACGGAGCGTTCGTGTCCCTGCGGGTCGCTGCCGGCTACGAGGTACGCCGAAATGGAACAATTCTCAAATGGCTTATCAACAAAGTGAGAAGGGCATACAAAATACTCAACAAACCTAACGATTAAGGTTATGAGAACTAAATATATCTTGGAGTTGTTCGACACATCGGAGCAGCACAAGCCAATCGCACGGTTTGAATCCAGTACACCATTCACAGCAGCCAGCGTGGGTGAACGCTTCGATGATATCGGTTGGGAGCGATTGGACGGCGCAGGAAAAATTGCGTCGCCATTGTCACCGAAACGTTATACCGTTCATTCCGCCAAGCATTTGGTAATAGTTGAGGCTGGTGCCTTAGTCATTAAATATTGCTTGAACCTTGAACCGTTCAGCGGCCCAAGTTCCCCAGTTTGGGGAGATGAATAAAATCGAGAACTATCGCAAGTAGAACCCACAGCCTAATATTTCCTTCCAGTGGACTGCCTTCGGCAGCCGATGAAGACAAGCGCCTAGCTACCATTCAAGTAAATCGATGAAGCAGAGAACTAAGATTTGGCTCAGGAAGGCTCGGAAACCCTTCCTCGATTACATGCGGAATATATCGTTCCAGATCGTCGTTGCGGGCTTGATCGGGTTTCTTGGATACCGGGCGCTCACGGCAAGTTTAGGAGGGCCCCGAGTCGTCTCAGTGATCTGTCTTGCTGGATTTGTAGTGATCCTGATCGTGTCATTCATCGCGAACGCTTCGCTGTTGAAGGAAGACCTGTATTCTTCCTTCTATGCTTGGCAGGCCCTCACTAGCAAACGTTTCAGGCGATTCGCCGGCAAAATTCGTATCTACGCACTTCTGCGCACACACTGGCGGTTCCGGAGGGTAGAAATCTTGACGCTTTCTCTCTGGTATCTCTTCCAATTATTCATTTGCGTAGGAGTTTTCTTGGTTGGTCAATTTGTGGCAAGTGGATACACGAAACTACTGCAATGACGGCATCACATTTGGGAAAGCGCTTCGTTGGAGGAACGGCTAACTAGCCGGTCAAATGCCACTCACCTACGTTGTTATGCGGCAAAAAAACATCAATGAAACAATCAACATTTGAACTGAAACAAAAGAAACGAAAAGTTGCTGCTGGACAAACAGAGCGGGATTTCCTTGATTTCATTGTGGACGGTAAATCTCTTCACGAAATACTATATAGTGTAGTCACAAGATATCAGCCCAGAGGGCGATACATCTAATTTGCACGACAGCAAGGAAAGAAGAGGTGTTTTTGGCGTATCTTGTAGCGATGCCACGCCATCTTTTGAGATGAAGAAAAGCATTTTCGACGAGATGCCTCAGCTTATACAGTTCTTTATCGTAAGGTCTTTGTATTTTTCGATTCTTTTTTGGCGGGATAACAGCTTCCATTCCCTGTTTTTCCGCCTGTTCAACAATGGCATTACTGTCATAGCCACGATCTGCCAGCAGATGATCTGCATCAATCCCTTCGATCAGGCGGCCAGCCTGCGTGCAATCAGCAGTGGTACCTTGTGTAACAAGGATTCTGACCGGCATACCATGCGCATCCACGGCCAGATGTATCTTGGTGTTGAGCCCCCTTTTGTCCGATTCATATCCTGATTACCTCCTCTGGCTCCATTGGCGTGTGGATGAACTTTACAGTGACTGGCATCCATTATCAGCCATTCATAATCTGGATCATCAATCAGGATTTCCAGCAATTTTTCCCAGATACCTTTGTCACGCCAGCGAATGAAACGGCGATGAGTATT
>NZ_FUWK01000027.1 GCF_900167395.1 Nitrosomonas europaea | reverse complement strand
GATCCGTTATACCGAACGTCTGGCACAAGCCGGTATTGAACCGTCTGTCGGCAGTCGCGGTGACAGTTACGATAATGCGCTGGCTGAAACGATCAATGGCCTGTACAAGGCTGAACTGATACACAGGAGAGCTCCCTGGAAAACCAGGGCTGCTGTGGAGCTGGCAACTTTGGAATGGGTTGCCTGGTATAACCATCAACGCCTGCTTGGATCTATCGGGTATATTCCTCCAGCTCAGGCTGAAGAAAACTACCGACAAACCCAGGATAATAAGACATTGATGGATATTTTACTTTAACCAAATAGCCTCCTCGATTGTCGGGACGGTTCACTAGCAGCATTGAGTTACCCACGGTGTAGTGAACCTCCGTACCGATCGGAGTATTCAGCTCAACGAGCTTCTGCCGGATAACACCTAATGCTCGGTCACGATCTGTAACGTCAATGTCGATCCCGCAGAACTCTACGCGAGGACAACCGTCAGGATATGGCTTGCCAAGCTGAGAGCCCCCACCAGAGATTACCGACGCCAACTACCTCCAACACCTCAGTCAATGGGTCCTCGAACTGTTCACCCCTCATGAGAGGTTGAATATCGCCAGGGATCATCACGTAAATGAACATCTCCGGATCCAATCCTGGATCAGTCTCGGCCGGAAACCTACCCGAACGACCGAGAAGCTTGCGCAGGAACTTAAACATGTCATCTAACGGGTCGCGAATTGTGCGACACCCCGAAATAATTGAGATACACGCAGTGTATCGAAGATTGTTGAGTGGACATAGCCGCAAAGCGATGTTCGGTCGAATGAAGGGATAGGCAGCGCTGTGCACCGTTCCCCGAATTCGATCAAGTCCGCGACCGTATTCGTACCAGGCACTATAGCCTCCGTACCGAAACACAATATGTGCAATGGATAAAGCGTTTTATTCTGTTCCACGGTAAACGCCATCCGCAAGAAATGGGCTCAGCAGAAATAGAGGCGTTTTTAACGCATTTGGCAGTAGCCGGTAAGGTATCGGCCTCAACTCAAAATCAGGCATTGTCGGCTTTACTGTTTTTGTATAAGGAGATACTGTCAATTGATTTACCTTGGCTGAATGAGATCGTGCGCGCCAAGCAACCTCAGCGGTTGCCCACTGTTCTGACACGTACCGAAGTACAGGCTATCTTGGTCAGGATGAGTGGAACCTATGGTTTGATGGCGAATCTGCTATACGGCACGGGGATGCGTTTGATGGAATGTGTGCGCCTCAGGGTGAAGGATGTGGATTTTGAACGTGGAGAGATTTTGATTCGCGATGGTAAAGGATCAAAAGATCGCGTCACGATGCTGCCGGAGTCGTTGGCGGGTCCTTTACAAGCACATTTGCTTCATCGCCGGACTTTGTTCGATGATGATAGCCGATTAGGTAAGGCATCGGTGTATTTGCCGGATGCGTTGGAACGAAAATATCCCAATGCGGCAACAGACTGGGTGTGGCAATATATTTTCTCTTCTGGAAGTTTTTCGATCGATCCGCGCAGCGGTACCGAGCGGCGGCATCATATCGACGAGAAACTATTGCAGCGGGCGATGAAAAAAGCAGTGCAGGCCAGTGGCATCACCAAGTTGGCCACTCCGCATACCTTACGCCATTCGTTTGCGACCCATTTACTCGATTCAGGCTACGATATCCGCACTATCCAGGAGCTGCTCGGTCATAAGGATGTCCATACAACGATGATTTATACCCATGTTCTCAATAAAGGCGGGCGGGGTGTCAGAAGCCCACTGGATATGTAAAATCAGTACTGCCAGCTAGACCACATATCACCTGACGATTCATCCAGCTGATGCCCGCAAGCGGGCACAGCTTGATTCAGGCTAAGACCTGATCAGATTAATTTATTACATCTTCATCATGCAGTCAGGCTTTGTAGGAATTTTCGATTCAGGAGTTGGTGGACTGGCTGTCTACCGTGCCGCTCGTAAGCTGCTCCCGCACCAGGCATTTGTCTATGTTGCAGATTCTGGGTTTGCGCCATACGGTAGTCGTGAATCTGCCTACATCATCCGCCGCGTCACTGAAATTGCGGATGCTCTGGTCAATAATGGAGCGAAAGCACTCGTAGTCGCGTGCAATACCGCAACGGTGACTACCGTAACCGCACTCAGAGCTAAGTATTCCCTGCCTATCATCGGTATCGAGCCCGCTATCAAACCTGCCGCAGCAATCAGTCGAAATGGCCGGATCGTTGTCCTCACAACGCGAAGAACCGCGGAAAGCGAAGCTGTTGCACAACTTTGCGTTCGCTATGGGACCCATGTTCAAATCATGCTTCAGCCATGTCCCGGACTCGCAGATCAGGTCGAAGCAGGAAATATCGATGGGGAAGAAGTAAAGGAAATGCTCAGGCAGTATCTCGCTCCAGCGGTCTCACTGGCCAATGATGTTGTTGTGCTGGGCTGCACCCACTTCACCTTCCTGGCGGATCAGATTCAAAATCTGGCAGGTCCGCAAGTTACCATCATTGAACCTTCGGAAGCCGTGGCCCGACAACTCGCGCACCGCCTCTCGTCCAGCAAGATGATTTCGGTGAACCAAGCCCAAGCTGCCGAAGCGTTCTATACTACAGCCGCCTCACCGTCTGCTGTCGGTGACATCATGTCCAAATTACTCGGACGCCGTATCGAGGTGTTGGCGGCTAATGGTCTGGGCCTTGCAAGTATCGCCTGACCCGGTCCTAACAATAGTAGCTTTGGCAAGTTTATTGCCAACTGGCAGAGAAAAACCCGCCAGCCGTCGCATCAGTGTCAAAGTCACGAATAGCCACCATTCACCACTCACAAGGAAGGTGGTGGTTGGCATGCGCAGCCTGTCCGATAACCTTTACGATGGCCACACACTGGCTCAAGTCATTGAGCAGATCACCCACCTGACCAGCCAAAACCCCAGTACGTCACAAAATCCCACTCCCCATCACTTCTTGATAGGGGAAACAAACCGTTCCGGATGGATTAATTCTCAATATTCTTTATTAACCATATTGAATTCATGGCTATTAAGGTTCACACTGCCGGAGCGACTGAATAAATATCGTATAAGAGTTGTAAATGGAAGGTGAAATGTTAATTCCTGACCGCAGTGAAATAGATATGGAATTAGGCAGCCTCTGACAGAACAGCCAGACAATCATTTATTTATGAGCGCCCAAGCTTCGTCGGACCTGGTAAATAACAATAGAAATCAGAATCAGGTTTTCGCTTATTTATGCGGAAAATATTCCTGTTTAATGAACTGATCAAATGAGGTTGATCTTAGCACCATAGCTGTATCAACCAGAATCCGGCAGGCACATACGCGGGGTAACCCGGATAACTTCAATTTAAGATATAGGGAGTCAACAAATGAGTAAACACCTATGTTTCACTGCGTTCAGTTCAATCGCTCTGTTTCTGTTGTGTTTCAGCAGTTGGGCGAGCGCAGTTGCTCCTGCAGAGATCAACGAAGCGCGTCTGGTAGCGCAATATAATTACTCCATAAACATTCTGGCCATGCTGCTGGTCGGTTTCGGTTTTTTAATGGTTTTCGTACGAAGGTACGGGTTTAGCGCAACTACCGGTACCTATCTGGTCGTAGCCACCGGACTTCCACTCTATATTCTTTTACGCGCAAACGGGATTTTCGGGCACGCATTGACGCCCCACTCCGTTGATGCAGTAATCTATGCGGAATTTGCCGTGGCTACGGGGCTGATTGCCATGGGAGCAGTACTCGGGCGTTTACGGGTTTTTCAATACGCGTTACTGGCATTGTTTATCGTGCCGGTTTATCTGCTGAATGAGTGGCTGGTGCTGGATAATGCTTCAGGGTTGACTGAAGGATTCCAGGATTCTGCCGGATCGATCGCTATCCATGCTTTTGGTGCATATTTTGGTTTGGGAGTCTCCATCGCTCTGACTACTGCGGCGCAGCGGGCTCAGCCGATCGAATCGGATGCGACTTCGGATCGCTTTTCAATGCTGGGATCAATGGTACTGTGGCTTTTCTGGCCGAGCTTTGCGACTGCAATCGTACCATTCGAACAGATGCCCCAAACCATAGTCAACACACTGCTTGCTTTATGCGGCGCCACACTCGCCACCTATTTCCTGAGCGCATTGTTTCACAAAGGAAAAGCATCCATAGTAGACATGGCCAATGCAGCACTTGCTGGGGGGGTAGCGATCGGGTCAGTCTGTAACATCGTCGGACCAGTAGGTGCTTTTGTGATTGGTTTGCTGGGTGGTGCTATTTCTGTCGTGGGTTTCGTATTTATTCAGCCCATGCTGGAATCCAAAGCCAAGACGATAGATACCTGCGGGGTACACAATCTGCATGGATTACCAGGATTATTGGGCGGATTTAGTGCGATCCTGATAGTGCCAGGTATTGCCGTGGCTCAATTGACGGGTATCGGTATCACACTTGCGCTGGCTTTGATTGGCGGTGTGATTGCTGGAGCACTGATCAAACTAACCGGTACAACGAAACAAGCTTATGAGGACAGTCACGAGTTTATCCATCTTGCAGGACCTGAAGATGAGCATAAAGCTGAAAGGCTGGTATTAGAGGCAAAAACTGAAATACAGGGACTGAAAAATCGTATTGATGCTGCTGTATTGAGTGCCAAGTCAGAAGGATAGAGCTTGTTGTCCATGAGTTTTTGGCAGTCGGGGGCGGGCCACGAATCAAAAAGATTAATGTTCATGTCCGGCCCCCCTTCTTTTAGAATTTCCAAATACGCTTTATCACCTGACATCACGTGGAAACCGCTGCAGTTGGGCTTATTCCACAAGATATTTGATGCTGAAACAAAATGAGACAAAGACAAGCATGATCCTTAACTACCGCTGGCTTTACGATACAGTACGCAAGCGTTTTGAATCGGATGAAGCGATGGAAGCTTTCCTGCCCAAAGCGCTCACCCCTGCAACGTTAAAACAGAAAGGTGATGACCGTTATCTTTCTGCCATGAGCCAGCGGGTATTTCAGGCCGGCATGCAACACTCGGTAGTCAATGCCAAGTGGCCTGCTTTTGAAGAAGCCTTCTGGGGCTTTGTACCTGAAACAATGGTAATGCTCAGCCCGGAACAGATCGAAGGCTATATGAAAAACAGCAGCATCATCCGTCATTACACCAAACTGCAAACCATCCCCAGAAATGCCCAGTTTATTCTGGATATTCGCCAGGAACAGGGTTGCAGTTTTGGCGAGTTTATTGCTGACTGGCCGAGTGCTGACATTATCGGCTTATGGCGTTTACTGGCCAAACGTGGTGCTCGTCTGGGCGGGCGCTCGTCTGCCGGATTTTTACGTTTGGCCGGAAAGGATACTTTTTTATTGACCAGCGACGTGACTGCACGCCTGATCGCTGCAGGCATTATTGACCATGAACCCACCGGTCAGCGCGATAGGCAAATCATCCAGGATGCTTTCAATGAATTGCAGCAAGATTCAGGAAGACCGTTGTGTCAGCTATCGGCCATGCTGTCGTTGAGTATTAATCCGCGGTTTTAGTGAGAAATTCAAGGCCTGACAGCCAGCTTCATTCAAGCTGATGCCGCTTCGTGACATAGCTTGATTCAGGCATTAAAGCGTCAATACGGGATACAGTGAATCCCAGCCGGAATGACACAATTCTTGATCTCAATGGAGGAATAACATGACAATACCAGCAAAAAATACGGTTTGCCTTTGGTACGACGACTGCGCCGAAGATGCAGCACGGTTTTACGCCGATACCTTTCCCGATTCATTCGTCGGTGCAGTACATCGCGCACCGGGAGATTTCCCATCAGGGAAGCAGGGGAATGTGCTGACCGTCGAATTTACTGTGATGGGCATCCCATGCATCGGGCTCAATGGCGGACCAGTTTTCACGCACAACGAGGCATTTTCGTTTCAGGTCGCAACCACTGACCAAGCCGAAACAGATCGCTATTGGAATGCGATCATCGGCAATGGCGGTCAGGAAAGTGAATGTGGCTGGTGTAAGGACAAGTGGGGGCTAAGCTGGCAGATAACGCCAATCGTCCTGATAAATGCAATCACCCATCCCGATCCCGCTGCTGCCAAACGTGCGTTCGATGCAATGATGCAGATGAGAAAAATCGATATCGCCACAATCGAAGCAGCACTTCGCGGTTGAAATACGGACAGTCTGCTCAGACGTGCACATCCGACAAACAGCTTAACGTTCCGGGCTGCTTCTCCGGAAGAGCGCTTCGGCAGTTAACGGGCCATCAGCTTCTGACAACCCGTTTGATACAGACATATCATCAGCCAATCTGATAATTTTTATCAATCAGTGTGATAACGCACACTTTGCGCATGGACTGCTTCAATCAATGCCAGCGCATTCTCAGGCGGGGTGAACTGTGAAATGCCATGCCCGAGGTTAAATACGTGGCCATGGCCGTGACCGTAACTTGCCAGTATCTTCCCGGCTTCAGCAGCAATCACTTCCGGTGAGGAAAACAGTACGGCCGGATCCAGATTCCCCTGCAAAGCGACTTTATCCTGGGTACGACGGCGGGCTTCGCCAATATCGATCGTCCAATCCAGCCCGATTGCATCACAACCGCTGGCCATGATGGATTCCAACCATAATCCGCCACCCTTGGTAAACAGAATATTCGGAATACGATCACCATTATGTTCGCGCTTCAAGCCATCCAGAATCTGGTTCATGTAGCGTAAGGAAAACTCCTGATAAGCAGCGTGAGACAACGCTCCGCCCCAACTGTCGAAAATCATCACAGCCTGTGCACCCGCTTCGATCTGGGCATTCAGATAGGCAGTGACTGCTTGTGCCGTCACACCCAGAATATGGTGCAGCAGATCGGGGCGCGCATACAACATGGTCTTGATTTGCCTGAACTCACTACTGCCCGCTCCTTCCACCATATAGCATGCCAATGTGAATGGACTGCCTGAGAATCCGATCAGTGGAACCCGATTATTCAGCGCTGTGCGGATCTGCCTGACAGCATCCGTCACATAGCGCAAATGAGTATCGGGATCAGGTACGATCAACGAACGGATTTCCCGTTCTTCGCGTAACGGGCGCTCGAAACGCGGCCCTTCCCCATCTGCAAAATATAATCCCAATCCCATTGCATCCGGGATCGTCAGAATATCGGAGAACAGAATCGCAGCATCGAGTGAAAATCTGGCCAGGGGTTGTAATGTTACTTCCGTGGCAAAGTCAGGATTCTTGCAAAGTGACAGAAAACTGCCTGCCCGCGCACGGGTCTGGTTGTATTCCGGCAGATAACGGCCAGCCTGGCGCATCATCCAGACAGGGGTATAGTCCACAGGCTGTCGCAGCAGGGCACGGATGAAGGTATCGTTTTCTAATTTGGTCATAGTGCTATTTAAATTCCCGGAAATGATTAAGCAGTGGAACAGAAGTCATAGCGATCTCGCTACATGGGTAGCCTCAACCCAGTTTATGCAGTTGCTGATCGAGTTTCTCCAGAGTGGCACTGAACGTGGCCAGCCGTTCTTTTTCCTGCAGCACTACCTTTTCTGGCGCACGCTGAAGAAAATCGGGATTATCCAGTTTCGTTCTGGCTTTGCCAATTTCAAGCGTCAGTCGTTGCATTTCCTTATTGAGACGTTCACGCTCGGCAGCGACATCCACCTCGATTTTCAACATCAGCCTGAATTCACCTGTAATGGCAACCGGTGCATCGGTATCCGGCAATCTGTCCGGCAGGATAGTTACTTCAGACAATTTGGCCAGTGCCAGCAGATAAGGTGAAAAATCTGCCAGCCGGGAAGGATCACCTTCTATCAGCAGTGGCACTCGCTCTGCTGGTGATAGTTTCATTTCCCCGCGCAGCGTACGGCAGGCGTTGACGATTTCCTTGAGCAGTTGAACATTGGCTGCAGCATGCTCATCCATACGTGCCGGATCCGCTTGCGGATAAGGTTGGTGCATGATGCTGGTACCGGTTTTACCTGCAAGGGGTGCAACCGCCTGCCAGAGTTCCTCGGTAATGAATGGAATGATCGGATGTGCCAGCCGCAGTGCTGCTTCCAGTACACGCACCAGTGTACGACGGGTGGCACGCTGATGCGCTTCATCCGCGCTGCTCAACTGCACTTTCGCCAGTTCTACATACCAGTCGCAGTATTCATCCCAGACGAATTCGTACATCTCGCGCGCGGCAAGGTCAAAACGGTATTCATCAAAAGCCTGCACCACACCCTGCTCAGCCTGCTGCAAACGGCCAACGATCCATTTATCCGCTTGTGAGAAATTCAGCGGCAAGGTTTCATCCAGACCGGTGTCTTTGCCCTCACAGTTCATCAGCACGAAGCGGGTAGCGTTCCACAGTTTGTTGCAGAAATTACGATATCCTTCACAACGCTGCAGATCAAACTTGATGTCACGCCCATGTGAAGCCAAGCTGGCAAATGTAAAGCGCAGCGCATCGGTCCCGAATGCGGGAATCCCTTGCGGAAACTGCTTGCGGGTAGTTTTTTCGATGGATTCTGCCTGTTTGGGATTCATCAGGCCGGTGGTACGTTTTCTGATCAGCTCTGTCAGCGAAACACCATCGATCAGATCGAGCGGATCGAGCACATTACCCTTGGATTTGCTCATTTTCTGGCCTTCCGCATCACGGATCAGGCCGGTAATGTATACCTCTCGGAAAGGTACCTCACCGGTGAAATGCAGGGACATCATCACCATACGCGCCACCCAGAAGAAGATGATGTCGAATCCTGTCACCAGCACTGATCCGGGCAGAAAAGTCTTGAGCTCGGGTGTCTGCTCCGGCCAGCCCAATGTCGAAAAAGGCCATAACGCTGAAGAAAACCAGGTATCGAGCACATCGTCATCCTGTCGGAGGATTTCTTTACCGGACAGTTTTCTGGCTTCTTCCAGATCATGCGCAACGGTTACGTTGCCATCTTCATCGTACCAGGCCGGTATCCTGTGCCCCCACCACAGCTGGCGCGAAATACACCAGTCCTGGATGTTTTCCAGCCACTGATTGTAGACATGTGTCCAGTTCTCCGGCACGAACCTGACCTTGCCGCTTGCAACTACCGCCAGACCCTGCTTGGCCAGACCTTCCATCGCCAGATACCACTGGTCGGTCAACATCGGTTCAATGACGGTATTGGTGCGATCTCCACGCGGAACCATCAGTTTATGCGGACGGGTTTCAACCAGCAGTCCCTGTGCCTGAAGATCGGCAATCACTTTCTTTCTGGCATCGAAACGATCCAACCCCTGAAACTCTGCTGGAGCATTGTCATTGATCTTGCCATCCAGTGTAAAAACATTGAGCGGGATCAATTTGTGCCGCAATCCGACCTGATAGTCGTTGAAATCATGTGCCGGGGTAATTTTGACGCAACCGGTACCAAAAGCAGGATCAACATAACTGTCTGCAATGATCGGGATCGTGCGTTCGGACAGTGGCAAACGCAAATGACGTCCGATCAGGTGACGATAACGTTCATCTTCCGGATGAACTGCAACCGCCATATCCCCCAGCATGGTTTCCGGGCGTGTAGTGGCAACGACTAGCCCCTGATGCTCACTGCCTCCTTCCAGTTGTTCGAAAGGATAAAGGATATGCCAGAGTGAACCCTGTTCTTCAACCGAAACCACTTCCAGATCCGAGACTGCTGTCTGCAGTACCGGATCCCAGTTGACCAGCCGCTTGCCGCGATAGATCAGCCCTTCCCGGTAAAGGCGCACGAATACCTCGGTCACCGCGCGGGAGAGTGTTTCATCCATGGTGAAACGTTCGCGCGACCAGTCACAGGAAGCCCCCATACGGCGCATCTGACGGGTGATCGTGGAACCTGATTCCTCCTTCCATTGCCAGACTCGCTCAAGGAAAGCTTCACGCCCCATCTGACGGCGATCCTTGCCTTCCTGATCCAATTGCCGTTCAACCACGATTTGTGTGGCAATTCCAGCATGATCGGTACCCGGTTGCCATAATGTGTTGTCACCCAGCATGCGGTGATAACGAATGAGTGCATCCATCAGGGTATGCTGGAAGGCATGTCCCATATGCAGCGTACCGGTAACATTGGGCGGCGGCAGCATGATGCAGTAGGGATCTGCTCCCTTATGGTCGGTTGGGCTGAAATAGCCGGCCGTCTCCCAAGTCGAATACCAGCGGGTTTCTATCTCTTTTGGATCAAAGCTTTTTGCAAGTTCCATGATGATCAGGTAATTGAGGAAATGCTGAAAAAAAGCGCCAGACAAGATGTAGAAGGCAGTTGTCTCTCAGAATTTCCTAAGGCGAACCGGTAGAATAAAACCGGTCATTATAACCAATGAAGGCAGAATGAATGGCTTAAAGATTCTTGGGTAGCCGTTTTCCCAATGCTTGTATCAGGGTAAGCCGCTCAGCAGGATCAAGATGGATGGAGGTTTCTCTCAATGCTGCATCAAAGGCAAAATACAGCAGCTCGGAGATTTCTGACTGGGAGGGCCATTCGTCCAGCACGAGCGTCACCTGCTCAGTCAGAACGGGAATCCCGTCGACCTCGGACGATACACTCTCATCATTCTGAGGTACTTCAACAGGTCCGACTTCGGCAGGCAGCATTTCCCCAGGATCATCCAGCTTTGCAACAGTCTGTTCCGACGATTGCATGAGGGAAGACTGTTCGCGCCGATGCCGGTGCAACATCGAATCCACTTTACCCAGCAGAAGTTCATCTTCTTCCGGTTCTGCAGAAAGATCAGGCTGATCGTCAGTCACCAGATTGCTCCTCGACGGATAAAAAATGCAAAATCCGAGATATGAACCATTCTTATATCGCCAGAAAACCCATCAATTTCCATCGAGCCGGTGATGGCGAACATCGTGTCCCTGTTCCTGGTAGTGCCGGTAACGTTTGCGCGCCTGCAGTTTACCATCCTCTGCTTCATCAACAATTTCCACCACGCGTGGAAACTGTTCAAATCCTGGCGGAACATCCGCATCCAGATTGAGTAATACACCAAAACAGCCGGCTTCCATCAATACGGGCCGACTGTTCATTATTACGGGCGTCACATCTGCCAGCTTGTTATCCACCCGGCAATGCGGCACGAAGCCGGTGGGTGTAAACGTCCAGAGTAACTTATCAAACTGGCCTGCCAGACGCTCATCCGGAACATAGACGACGGTTTTCAACCCCTGCTGCACCGCTTTTGCACACAGGCGACAGGCTATCAGCAATCTGTCTGCTGCCCCAGTGTAAAAATCAATCTGTGTCACATCAGCTTTGAGAAGTTAATGTTCCTTAATGTTTGTTTGCACGGCTGATCAGGAACTGCGTCAGCAATGGAACCGGACGCCCGGTGGCCCCTTTTTCCTTGCCGGATTTCCAGGCTGTACCGGCAATATCCAAGTGTGCCCAGCGAAATTTCTTGGTAAACCGTGACAGGAAACACGCAGCGGTGATAGCACCTCCCCAGCGGCTGCCAATATTGGCAGTGTCGGCAAAATTACTCTTGAGCTGTTCCTGGTATTCATCGAACAGCGGCAGATGCCAGGCACGATCATAAGTTTGCTCACCTGCCTGAAGCAGCTCCTGTACGAGCGGCTCATCGTTACCCATCACTCCGGATACCACATGGCCCAGAGCAACCACACAAGCACCGGTAAGCGTTGCGATGTCCACCACGACTTCCGGATCGTAACGTTCCGTGTAAGCCAGAGCATCACATAAAATCAACCGTCCTTCCGCATCGGTATTGAGTATTTCGATCGTCTGACCGGAAAGGCTGGTAACGACATCACCCGGTTTGGTCGCATTACCTCCTGGCAGATTTTCAGTGGTCGGGATAACACCGATCACATTGATCGGCAACTTCAGCTCTGCAACGGCTGTCAGCGTACCGAATACACTTGCAGCGCCACCCATATCGTATTTCATTTCGTCCATTTCGGCAGCCGGTTTCAGTGAAATACCACCCGCATCGAACGTTACACCTTTGCCGACCAGGGCAACCGGTTTTTCCGAATCTTTTCCACCATGATATTCCAACACAATCAGCTTGGCCGGCTGGTGGCTACCACGTGCTACGGCCAGTAATGCACCCATGCCCAGTTCTTCCATGTCTTTTTCTTCCAGTACGGAGAATTTGAGATTGAACGTTCTGGCCATTTCTTCAGCCTGTCCGGCCAGATAGGAAGGTGTGCAGATATTGGGAGCAAGATTGCCCAGATCCTTGGTCACTTTCATGCCGTGTGCAATGGCCAGCCCCTGCTGCAATGCCGTTTCTACCGCTGCTGCTGTGGATGTGTCGGTGATGCCAATATCTACCTTGGCCAGGGAGGGCTGGCGCCCCTCGGGCTTGCTCTTGAGACGATCGAAGCGATATGCACTTTCTTCGGCCAGGATCACCGTCTGCAACACGTTCCAGGCAACATCTCTTCCTTTTACGGTAAGTTCGGTCAGATACAAGCCGACATCCTTCGCGCCAGTCGGCTGCAGCGCTTTGAATGTTGTACGAACAACATCCAGAAATACTTTTTCCCCGAATTCCTCTTCTTTACCCAGCCCGATCAGTAATACACGCTTACTGTCGATGCCGGAAATACCGTGCAATAACAGTGTCGTGTTTGCCCTGCCATCCATATCCCCCTGATCCACGATCCTGCCAAGATGGCCTTTGCCAGCTTCATCCAGCACTCTGGCTGCTTCAGTCAGTTTACGAGATTCGAACACCCCGACGACAATACAGTCGCCACGGTATTTTTCCGGATTATCGGATCTGATTGCGAAGTCCACGGTTTTATTACTCCTGTTTTATTTGTTTATTTTTGATAATGGCTACCGATCGGACTATGGCCATACTTCTGCTTCCAAATCAAAAACTGAACTTCCTGCCATATTCCGGAATCCTGCTTGCGACATTCGACACAAATAGGTTTAATTAATAGTTCACGACATTCAACACAAATGAGTTTGATTAATAGCCCTTCTCCAGTGTTTTCATGGAATTATATCGGGTAGAATGACTGTTCTCGGAAATCCAGAATGAATAAGCACGCTATCTGTTCACCACCTGAGAAGGATGTATGAAAGAAAACTTACTCGAACAATTGCGGTTTTGTACAAACCTGCCCAGTTTGCCTTCTATTGTGCTGAAAATCATTGATCTGGCAGGTAATGCAGACACCAGTCTTACGCAGATAAACCATTATATCTCGCTTGATCCTGCACTTGCCGCCAAAATTATCAAAACCGCCAACTCTCCACTGTATAAATCCAGGTATCCAGTCAGCAACATCAGTCAGGCGACCGGTATTCTGGGAACATACGGTGTGACTACGATAGCATTGTCCTTCTCGCTGGCTGATTCTCTGGTAAAACAATCCGGGAAAAAACTGGGTATGGCCGGCAGCAACATCTTCTGGCGTCGTTCGATCACCTCGGCACTGGCCAGTCGCGCTCTGGGTGAACGCCTGGGAATGAGCAGGATGCTGGATGATCTGTTCCTCGCGGGATTACTGCAGGATATCGGGATTCTCGCTTTCCATGCACTTCTGCCCGAAGACTATCCTTCAGTTTTTTCACTTGCAGACAATCATAATGCCCTCCTTGCGGCTGAACGCGAAACATTCGGCGTAGGGCATGATGAACTGGGTGCCGCATTGCTCGAATACTGGAAGTTTCCCGGTTATGTACCTGCTGCCTGCCGCTACAGCCATACCGCACCAGGAAAACCCAATGCCGGGATCAACGAATGTGTCGCCACCTCCGGATACGTTACGGATTATTTTCTTTCACAGGACAGAAAAGAGAAAATTGGTGAAGTAACCCGCATAGCAGAAGCTTATCTCGGCCTCGACGAACATGCATTGATAGAAGTTCTCGAGGCCATGCAGAATGAGTTGCAGCATGTAGAGGATCTGTTCGAAATCACCATTCTGAACCCGGCTCATCTCAGCAGCATCGTTACCGAAGCCAGGGAATTACTGATAGTGCACGCCACCATCAAGGTTCGCGAACTTGGAGATAAAATCCGGCATGATGGTTTGACAGGCGCACACAACCGGGCTTTCTTCGACGAAACATTCCAGAATGAATTTCAGCTTTCGATTCAGCAGGGATCACCGCTTTCTCTGGCAATGATCGATATCGACAATTACAAGACCTTTAACGATACTTACGGACATGTTGCAGGGGATGGCGTACTGGTTACGATTGCCAGAGCCATTACCGAGCAGATCCGCCAAACAGATATTCTTTGCCGGTATGGTGGCGATGAGTTTGCCCTGATTCTGCCAGGTACTACACTTTCGGCTGCGCGTCACACCCTTACCAGGATAATGGAAAGTATTGCAGCCATTGCCTACAAGCCAAACGAGGTGAATACCATTCGCATCACGACTTCCATCGGCCTGGCCGTCAACATGGACAAGGAAAAATCGTTCTCGACTCACAGAGAAATGCTGGAAGCTGCAGATCGGGCGTTGTATGCCGCCAAACATGCCGGCCGCAACCGGATCGCTGAATGGAACCCGTCGCTTACATCACTTTTGAAAAGCTGATCACACCTGTCCGCACAGCATTTATACGGCACAACATTCCATGTATAGTGCCTGCTCCGTCACTTACTTAAAATAAAATAATTCTCATGAACCTCATCATTCAAGGAAACGACGTTCAGAATAACGATTTACGTGCCATTGCCAAACTTGCGGAAGCCAGCCGGATCGATCGTATCACCGGAGAAGCCTTCCGACTGCTGGATGCTCAACCCCATCCGGATATAACGGAATACTGCGAAGAAGCCAGTCTGGATCATGCCTTCGTCCCATCAGGCAAGAAACTGACTGATTTCGGTCTGATCGCCATGGATATGGATTCGACATTGCTCGCCATCGAATCCATTGATGAAATTGCTGACATGCACAATGTCAAACCGCAAGTTTCTGCCATTACTCAAAGCACCATGCGCGGGGAAATCAGCTTCGCTGAAAGCCTCACCCGCCGCACCGCCCTGCTCGAAGGGCTTCCACAAGAGGCGCTGCAGAAAGTTTATGATGAACGTGTCCGACTGAACCGCGGTGCTGAGAAAATGCTCCAGCGTATGCAGTCTGCAGGTATCAAAACCATGGTGATTTCGGGCGGCTACACCTTTTTCACCGATCGGGTCAAAGACCGCCTCAATCTGGATTATGCATTTGCCAATACTTTCGAAGTGCAGGATGGCAAGCTGACCGGGCGCGTGCTGGGTAATATCATCGGCGCATCCGGCAAAGGAGAAATCCTGAAACGGATACGGGATGAACTCGGACTGAGTAAAGAGCAGGTCATTGCTGTCGGGGATGGTGCCAACGATCTGAAGATGCTGGAGGAATCAGGCGTCGGTATCGCCTTCCATGCAAAACCCATATTGAGGGAAAAAGCGACTTTTTCCCTCAACCATGTCGGACTCGACGGTATCGTCAATCTGTTCGAATAATCTGATCGTCCCCCTGTTGCGGCTGTGATCCGGGGCGGACGGTTTCAATAACCAGGCTCATACATCAGGGTGTACACATACGTTTCCAGGTCATCAGGTAGATCCACGCCGGCCAGTCCCTCCTGACGGGCCACCTGACAAACCTTGACGGCGATCTTTTGTGAAACATCGCGTACCCGGGCAATCTCCGGATAAATCGATCCACGTTCGATTTCTTCAGGTAACACACAATTCGCCAGTTCTTCGGCCGTGGCCAGAAACATATGCTCAACGACCAGACGTGCATGGCTGGCCACCATCCCCAGCCCGATTCCAGGGTAGATATACACATTATTTCCCTGCGCCGGGTAACGGGTTCGTCCATCCAGCGTGACCGGAGCAAATGGACTGCCACTTGCAAAAACAGCGCGTCCATCACTCCACCGGTACGCCTGGTCAGCAGTACATTCCGTATGTGAGGTTGGATTGGAAAGTGCGATGATCACCGGATGTTCCTGACATCGTGCCATTTGACGAATCGCGATCTCATCGAATGCGCCTGCAGTTCCCGTTGCACCGATCAGTACGTCCGGCCGGATAGCGGTAATTGCACCCACGAAATCCATTGCGGCATGTTCACTGGCAAAGGATCGGACACGCGGCTTGATCTCTTCCCGAACAGTCACCACCAGGCCCTGCCTGTCCACGAAACTGATTCTGGAACGAGCTTCAGCTTCACTCAATCCAGCCATCATGAATGCTGACAACAACAGTTCAGCGACACCGGTTGCGGCCGAACCCGTTCCCAGCAGCATGATTTTCAGATCAACAAATGGTTTGTGCGTAATCCGGCAGGAAGCATAAATACCCGCCAGCGTAACCGCAGCCGTTCCCTGAATATCGTCATTGAAACATCGAACCGACCCGGCATAACGATCCAGCAATCTGAATGCATTCTGACTGCTGAAATCCTCGAACTGGATCAATGCCTGCGGAAATTTATTCTGTACGGCCGCCACGAATTCCTCCACCAGTGACAGATAATCCTGACCAGTCAGCCGCGGACGCGGGTAACCCAGATACAGTGGATCTTCCCGCAGTATCTGATTACTGGTACCCACATCCAGCATGACCGGCATACAGTACTCGGGACGAATGCCGGCGCAAGCCACATACAAAGCCATTTTCCCGATCGGTATTCCCATACCGTTTGCGCCCAGATCTCCAAGCCCGAGGATGCGCTCTCCATCGGTGACGACGATGATCCGCACATCATTCTCCGGCCAGTTCTCAAACAAAGGCAGGATTTTTCCCCGATCTTCCGGAGTAATGTAAAACCCCTGCGGTTTTCTGAAAATCTGTGTGAACTTCATGCAAGCTTCACCTACGGTGGGCGTATAGACCAGGGGCATGATTTCACCAATATAGTCGATCAGCGTGCGATAAAACAGCCGCTGGTTCCGTTCGAGCAGGTCGTTCAAATATCCGTACTTCTCGATATTGCTGTTCTTACTGCGCAGATTGGCCAGTACCCGCTGCTGCTGTTTCCCGATATCCGTCACACTATATGGCAGCAATCCCTGCAAACCATAGCGTTCGCGTTCCTCCCGGGTGAAAGCAGTGGATTTATTTTGTACAGGATCATTCAGTAATGCTTTACCTCGCAACGGCTTCATTTTGTATTCCCCCGCCAGGCTATTGATGTCAATATTGCTCTTCCGGTTACCTGCTTCTCTCCAGACTTCATCCGGCCTCGATTTCAACCGGAGTACCGGCTGACACCCGTTCAAACAGATCGAGCAGATCATGGTTATGCATCCGTATGCAGCCGATCGATCCGGGTTTGCCCATCTCGGCACTATCGGGGCTGCCGTGAATATAGATATAACGCCGCATGGTATCGACCGGCCCCAGGCGATTGAACCCCGGTTCACATCCTGAAAGCCATAAGATACGTGTCAGAATCCAGTCACGATTCAGGTTGCGGGCGGCCAGTTCAGGTGTATAAATCTCTCCAGTGGGACGCCGCCGGACAAATACGGTATTGACCGGTGCGCCCTGCCCGATTTTGGCACGGACGATATGTTTACCCAACGGCGTGCAGTAACTGCCACGCTCTTGCCCTGTACCATTTTTTGCGGAAGAAACCGAATAGCGCCTGACAATCTGTCCTGCAGCATCCAGCAGAGTCATTTGTTGCAGTAAAATATTGACGATGATTTTCATGATGTATTCCGCTCTTTGATGCCACGCTTTGCGATGAAAAACTGTTTCAGCAAAGTGCCTGCTTCATCGGCCAGTACTCCCTGGCTCACCATCAGATGATGATTGAGCCGGGTATCGGCAGGCAGATCGAGCAGGCTGCCACATACACCAGTCTTGGGGTCATTCGCAGCGTAAACCAGCCGCGTGATTCTGGCATGAAACATCGCTCCGATGCACATCACGCAGGGTTCGAGTGTGACATACAATGTACACCCCGGCAGGCGGTAATTCCCCACCCTACTGGCAGCATCACGCAGCGCTCTGATTTCAGCATGCGCTGTCGGGTCTACTGTCGTAACCGGGCAGTTGTGCCCACAGCCTACGATTCGGCTCTCTCTGACCATTACCGCACCGACCGGCACTTCTCCCGCAGCACCTGCCACACGAGCAAGATCGAGCGCCTGGCGCATGAAATACTCATCTTCCGTTTGAACCGGGACTCGAACTCCCTGTATTTTCATCAGTTCTTTTATGCTAAATTGCCTGCAGATAACCTCGGATCGAACCATGAACCCTACCAGACAACCAAACGATACTCCTGGTGATACCCCCATCCGCCAGGCCGCAGAGGAATTGCGCACCTTGCGCGATCTGCTGCGATTCACAGTAAGTTATTTCAACCGCTCCGATCTTTTCCTGGGACATGGTCTGCCGACCGCCTATGATGAAGCCGCTTATCTGATCCTGCATACACTGCATCTGAGTGCCGATCAACTGGAGCCGTTTATGGATGCTACGCTGACCCGCAACGAACGTGATCAGATTCTTCGCATCATTGAACGGCGCGTGAATGAAAAAATCCCGGTGGCCTATCTGGCGCATGAAGCCTGGCTGGGCGATTTCAATTTCTACGTCGACGAACGTGTCCTCATACCGCGTTCATTCATTGCCGAACTGCTGCAAGACCACCTCGCTCCCTGGGTGATGGATCCGTACGACATCGGCACCGCACTCGATCTGTGTACCGGCTCCGGCTGCCTCGCCATTTTATTGGCACATGCCTTCGAGCAAGCACAAATCGACGCAGTGGATATTTCCTCCGATGCGCTGGATGTTGCATCCATCAATGTCAGAAATTATGATCTGATAAACCGGGTCGGCCTGATCCAATCGGATCTTTTTGCAGAGCTGCAAGGCAAGCGATACGATCTGATCATCAGCAATCCCCCCTACGTCAATGCTGCATCCATGGCCATGCTACCTGAAGAGTACCATCACGAACCCTCTGTTGCGCTTGCTGGTGGATCGGACGGACTGGATATCATTCGCCGGATTTTCAAAGAAGCTGCTCATCATTTAACCGAAGACGGGCTGCTGATCATGGAAATCGGCCATAATCAGGCCGAAGTCGAACGGGCATTTCCCCAACTGCCCTGTACCTGGCTGGAGACCAGTTCCGGAGATCAGTTCGTTCTCATGGTCAGGAGCGGCGACCTGCCTGCATAGAAGGAGGTTTATCCGGAATTCCGGCACCCGGCTGACTGACCAGCTTCAATAACTGCTCCACTTCTATATCCATCAGCTCAATCCACATACCGCGCTTGAGTCGGGGTGGCAGATTGACAGGACCAAACCTGACACGAATCAGGCGGCTGACCGTCAATCCCAGTGCTTCGAACATCCGACGTACTTCACGGTTTCTGCCTTCTTTCAGCATGATGCGATACCAGTGATTCGTTCCCGTTCCGCCTTCATCGAGCAACTGATCGAATTTTGCCAGACCATCTTCCAGTTCGATACCGGTAGTGAGGCGAGTAATCTGTTCCGGGGTCAGTTCGCCAACGATACGTACTGCGTACTCCCGCTCCATCTGGTAACGCGGATGCATCAGGTGATTGGCCAGGGTACCATCCGTCGTAAAAATCAGCAGCCCGCTGGTATTGAAATCCAGCCTGCCTATCGCTATCCATTTTGAAGATCGTATGTGCGGCAGTTTGTCAAATACCGATGGCCGTCCCTGCGGGTCACGCACACTGACGATCTCGCCTTCCGGCTTATGATAAATGATGACTCGTGGTAAAAGCGCGGCGAGCCTGAACCGGATAATTTTTCCGTCTATCCGTATCATGTCACCAGGTCCGGCACGATCACCGGGTTTGGCCGTCACTCCATTGATACTCACGCGCCCGGCAGCGATCATGTCTTCGATTTCCCGACGTGAACCCAGTCCGTTACGTGCCAGCAGCTTTTGCAATCTGCTGGTTTCAATAGCAGCAGGCGCAGCACCGGATTGTTTCGAGGCGGGAGATGCTTTGCGTATGCGCCGGGGTTTCTGGTTCTTCAGCCGATCAGCCGACATGACGATAAATCCTGTGTTTGAGCCGGCCCGTCAGGAATACGTGACCAGATTTAGTTCAGAAAGGGAATTTCATTCCCGCGGGTAATCCCAAACCGCCGGCCACACTCGCCATTTTTTCCTGTGTTACGGTTTCCACTCGGCGCACCGCATCATTCACGGCAGCGGCCACCAGATCCTCCAGCATTTCCTTGTCATCACCGATCAGGCTGCTGTCGATATTGACCCGTTTCACATCATAGCGACAGGTCATGGTCACTTTGACCATCCCTGCTCCCGCCTGACCTTCTACCTCTATCGCCGCCAGCTTTTCCTGCATGGCCTTCATATTTTCCTGCATTTGCTGGGCCTGCTTCATCAGATTACCCAAATTGGCTTTCATCAATTTAAAATCTCCGTTAGTCGATCGGTTTAATGGAAGAAACATTTAATCTGGCATCGAACTGTTCGATCAGCTCCTGCACGTAGGGATCTGATTCAATCGCTTCAACTGCCTTGGATTGCCTGGCAAGTTTGTCACGATCCTGCAGCGCAGCCGAAGTCACACCAGTAATACTACCCTGGGAAAAAATCACTTCGACTGGTTTGCCAAAGTGAATTTCGAGCTGAGATCTCAATCTGTCCTGGTAGGATTTTTCCAGCAGATGTTTATGCATTTCTGCAACATACAACTCGATTCTGCTTTCTGAGAAAGATTTTGCCTCACTGTATTGCGCCAGCATTCGCGTCATCCCGCTCAGTTTGAGCTGGTTCACCAGCGCAAGCCAGGCTTCATTTGGAGATTGATCTGACACTGGCTTCGCCTCCCGGGGGCAGGACGGTGCTTCAACTTTCACTTCACGCGCGTGATCCGTACCGGTATCTGCATAGGCTCTGCCAGGTTGCCGGGAATCCGGCATAAAAGCCAGCATCCGCATCAGTGTCATGGTAAAGCCACTGTATTCGTCCGGCGCATGGGCGAGATCGGTGCGCCCGTGCAGTACAATCTGATAAAACAATTGGATATCCTCGGGACTGAACCGTTTTGTCAGTGCAAGCAGTCTGTCACCGTCCGGCTGTGTTTCATCGAGCATCTGTGGGATGACCTGTGCTGTTGCCAGACGATGAAGCAACGCTGCCAGATCCTGCAAAGCCTGGTCGAACGATACACTTGCTGCTTCCAGCTGATCTGCAATGGCAAATATCGCTGCGCCATTCTGCTCTGCCAGTGCTTCCAGCAATGCAAATATATGATCCTGATCCAGCACTCCCAGCATCGCACGGGTATCTGATTCATTCACTACGCTATTACCGAATGCAATAGCCTGATCGAGCAAACTCAACGCATCACGCAGACTGCCTTTTGCAGCCTGTGCCAGCAATCTCAAGCCAGCAGCATCCGCAGGAATCCCTTCCATGGAAAGAATCTCGGTCAGGCGCTCCACAATCAGGGAAGGAGGTATCTGCTTCAGATTGAATTGCAGACAGCGTGACAACACGGTCACGGGAATCTTCTGGGGATCGGTAGTTGCAAGAATGAATTTGACGTGTTCCGGCGGCTCTTCCAGTGTTTTAAGCATTGCATTGAATGCCGATCTGGAAAGCATGTGGACCTCGTCGATCAGATAGACCTTATAGCGTGCGGCAACCGGTGCATATTGCGCATTATCCAGCAGTTCCCGCATGGCATCCACTTGAGTATTGGAGGCTGCATCCAGCTCGATCAGATCAATGAAATTTCCCTGGTCGATCGCCATACAGGCTGCACATTTCCCGCAAGGTGCAGCCGTAACCCCCTGCTCACAATTCAATGCCTTCGCCAGTATTCTGGCTACTGTTGTTTTGCCGACTCCGCGTGTACCCGTAAACAGATAGGCGTGATGCAGCCGGTTCTGTTCCATCGAGTTGATCAGCGCTCTGACAACATGTTCTTGTCCGACCAGCTCCGAAAAATCTTTGGGACGCCACTTGCGGGCAAGTACCTGAGAATCCGTCAAGGTTTTCTATCGAAAAGATGATTATTGCGATCAGGATGATGGCGAAACTGCCGGGAAACAAATCTGCAATTGTACTAATTCCATTCCCAAATCAAAAATGACACGAAGGCGAGCCGCAGACAGTATAAATAATACGGCTAGGCGAAGCCGACAAAGTTAGTTTTGATTTAGAAATGGAATAATACGGGTGGCGAGCCGAACCCCCGGCACTTGCGAAAAATAGCTGTGGCTGCTTCCTTCCGGATCTGACCAGATTCACTACCTCACAATGCGGGGAGGCCCGCCAAGCGCTCATTCTACCTCAAGCGGCCGCTTGAATACAGCTTGTTTTACAGCTGCGAGAATTGGTATACCTTGACACCACAATAATGGAAGCAGCCATCACTTCTACATTCATCCAAGTCTTATGATCCGTGTACCAGCCACCCTGTCGTGCAGGAATTGCCGATTACGATCAAACAAAGCCCATAATAGCCCAAACCCCAGAAAACTGATGCCTATTACTGCCATCAGGTAACGAACCATGGCCTGCTGTGTAGTGACTTTTCCATTATTTGCAGAAACAAGGCGTAATTTCCAGGTCTGCATGGCCAGAGTCTGGCCACTGTGTGTCCAGAACCAGATAAAGTAAATACCACCGACAATTAACAGGTAAAACTGGAACAGCGGCCTGAAGTATTCGGCTGTGGGATCTCGAAAAAGGAGATGAAACAGGAAGGCAGCGATGAACCATACTCCTAGTAACAGTAAGGACTCATAAGCCAATGCCAGCATACGACGCCAGAAACCTGGTACTGATCCTTCCATCAGCACATCCCCTTATGCTGGTTATTTGTTTCACTCTGAAATTTCATATATTGGAATAGGCGTATCGCTACCAGGCTGACCAGAAAACAGACTGAGTCAGCTCAGCTTGCGACAGACCCATAATGCAGCGGTGAACAGCAATACGGCGCCTGCCTGATGTGCTGCAGCAAATGTCAGCGGAACCGACAGCAACAGTGTGGTGATCCCCAGTGCAACTTGAGTACATAGCATAATCAGCAGCAGATGACAGGCTAGCCGACCAGACCACGATAAAGATAATTGTCTTGCTTTGAACCAGAATAATGGAATAGTAAACATCAGCAGCCAGGCGATCATACGATGATCAAACTGTACCGTAGTAATATTATCGAAGAAGTTCCGGTACCAGGGCTCCAGTACGAATAAGGCAGGAGGAATAAAAAAACCATCCATCAGGGGAAATGTATTGTACGCTTTCCCGGCGTGAATCCCTGCTACCAGTCCGCCGGACAACACCATAAAAAATATCAGTCCGGTCAGTATCCTGGCAAATCGTCCGAGCTTGCGCACAGATGCAGGATCTGCTGAATGCGTATTCACTGGAGAGAGTAGGCCGGTTGCCACCCAGAACATGGCTGCATAAATAATGAAGGCAAGACCAAGGTGTGCGGTCAACCGGTATTGACTGACATAGACATTATCCGCTAATCCACTCATGACCATGTACCAGCCCATTAAACCCTGCAGGCCACCCAGTACAAATATACCCAGCAGCTTGGTACCAAGCACACGATCAACGCGCTTGCGCACCATGAAATAGACAAACGGGACGAAATAAACCAAACCGATCAGACGACCAAGTAAACGGTGAAAATACTCCCACCAGAATATGCCCTTGAATTCATCCAGCGTCATGCCTTTGTTAATCTGCTCATACTGCGGAATCTGACGATATTTTTCCAGCAGAATCTCCCAGTCTCCCTGACTGATGGGCGGGATAGTTCCTACTATGGGTTTCCACTCAACGATAGACAACCCGGAACCTGTCAGACGTGTTACCCCCCCAACAACGACCATGGCAAATACCAGCGCACAGCAAATCAGCAGCCAAATCG
Source organism: Nitrosomonas europaea (assembly GCF_900167395.1). GTDB lineage: Bacteria > Pseudomonadota > Gammaproteobacteria > Burkholderiales > Nitrosomonadaceae > Nitrosomonas > Nitrosomonas europaea. The sequence continues at coordinate 16,599 of NZ_FUWK01000027.1, read as the reverse complement.
CAATGGAAGTATGGTTTTGAGTATTCTTATCGAAAATTACAGAAGTTACGGAGTGATATGAACTTGTTTGCATAAATATCAATCAGAGGAGCGTCGTATACGCAACAAACGCTGCTTGTCACGCTCCCATTCCTTACGTTTTTCAGTTTCGCGTTTGTCGTATTGTTTTTTGCCTCGCGCGAGGCCAATTTCCAGCTTGATTCTACCTGATTTATAATGCATATCTAGCGGAATCAGGGTATATCCGGCACGTTCCACCTTACCGATGAGCTCTCTTATTTGTGATGCATGCAACAACAGTTTGCGCGTTTTAACCGGATCAGGATTTACATGAGTTGACGCCGTTGCTAATGGACTTATATGGCTCCCGATAAGAAACAACTCACCTTTGCGGATCAGTATATAGGCTTCTTTCAACTGAGCTCGTCCAGCGCGGATTGCTTTAACCTCCCATCCTTCAAGCACAATGCCGGCCTCATACTTTTCCTCGATAAAATAATCGTGAAAAGCTTTTTTATTTTGCACAATGCTCATCGAGTACAACGGAAAGAAAATTTGCTTATGAAAAATTTTCGTTTAGTGTATCAGTTTTTAGTATCCTTACGCCCTGAATAAGGGAATATGGCGTTATGGCTGAAATAGAAAAAACAGTACTGGTAGGTTATTCAGCGAGTCAGATGTTTCGTCTGGTGGATACGGTAGAAAACTATCCGGATTTTCTACCGTGGTGTTCAGGTGCTTCAATGAAGCTTATGGAAGATAATGAAACGGCACAGGCAACCGTTCATATTGATTATCATCACATCAAGCATAGCTTTACCACAAAGAACACACGCCATCCGCCCGAACTGATCAAAATGGAACTCGTGGAAGGACCCTTCGAAAAACTGAACGGCTATTGGCGATTTATCCCTTTGTCGGAGAATGCCTGTAAGATCGAGTTCCAATTACATTACACATTCTCACATAAATTGCTTGAGAAACTGGTTGGCCCGGTATTTTATGTCATTGCTAATAATTTTGTAGAAGCCTTTGTAGAACAAGCAGAAAAAATTTATGGTCCCAGCATCTAGGAAGGAATCAATCACCATAGAAGTCGCCTTTGCACTTCCTCAACGACAATTCCTCAGGCGACTTCAAGTTCCAATGGGTACTTCAATGTACCAGGCAATCAAACTTTCCGGCGTAGAGAATTTCTATCCTGGAAGTGATAGTACCGCACTCAAAACAGGGATCCATGGGAAAATCACCGACCCGGAAACAATCCTCCATCAGAATGACCGTATCGAAATATACAGGCCTCTCGTTATCGATCCAAAAGAAAAGCGCAGACTGAAATCAGATCGTCTTACAAAGGGGCAAAAATAGAGGTTACCAGAGAGAGTTACTGTAGCCCTGGTTAAAAGTATTGTAGCAATATCGATGCGGTATTTTGGTGCCGCAGAGAGGAGTCGAACCTCCGACTTGCTGATTACGAATCAGCTACTCTACCAACTGAGTTACTGCGGCTCGCGGGAAATATTTATATTAATTGCTGACTTCTAGCAAAAATATTTTATTACTGAATTTCAATTGTAGAAATTAAAAACACCCCAACTCATCATTTATCAAAAATTCTGAACTGGGGCGATTTATCCGGCAACTTGGTTAACTACGTATAAAGAAGCAGGTCCAAACAGATTCTAAATGAGAAGATAATTACTTAATCTGCTGAATCATTAGAAATGATGCCAGCTTCAGGTCTATCCAACAATTCTACGATAGCCATTGGGGCATTATCACCTCTCCTGAAACCACACTTTAGGATCCTTATATAGCCTCCATTCCGGTTTTGGTAGCGAGGCCCCAACTCAGAGAATATCTTAATTACATTATCTCTATTTCTCAGTCTGTCAAACGCCAAGCGCTTGCCTGCAAGCGAGGGATTCTTACCCAAAGTAATCACCGGTTCAACGACACGTCGAAGTTCTTTAGCTTTTGGAAGCGTAGTTTTAATAATTTCATGTTCAAGTAATGAATTTGTAAGATTCCTGAACATAGCCAACCGATGGCTTGAAGTACGGTTTAACTTCCGTAAACCATTACGATGACGCATGACCGGGTTCCTTTATATAGTTTTCCAAATTAGCTGGTGGCCAATTTTCTAATTTCATACCCAAGGATAAATCACGAGAAGCAAGAACTTCTTTAATTTCATTAAGTGACTTCCTTCCCAAATTAGGAGTACGAAGTAGCTCTGCCTCAGTTCGTTGAATCAAATCACCAATATAAAAAATATTCTCGACTTTCAAACAGTTTGCAGAACGTACTGTAAGTTCCAAATCATCAACTGGACGTAATAGTATAGGGTCGATGACAGGTGCTTTTGGCTGTTCTGTCGGCAGCGGTGTACTTTCAAGGTCTGCGAAGAAAGAAAACTGCTCAACCAAGACCTTGGCCGCATACCGTATCGCTTCTTCAGGATCTACCGAACCATTTGTCTCTATGTCGATAATCAGCTTATCTAGATCAGTTCTTTGTTCAACACGAGCACTTTCCACAGCGTAACTTACACGTCTGATCGGACTGAAAGAAGCATCTAACAGAATATCCCCAATCGAAGAAGAACTTTTATCCTCTTTACTGCGATTAGCAGAAGGCCAATAACCCCTCCCCTTTTCAACAGTAATTTGAGCCTCAATTTTACCGCCACTGGTAATATGAGCAATCACATGATCAGGGTTTACTATTTCTACATCATGAGTAGCTTCAATATCACCCGCTGTGACAATACCTTCCGAACTTTTCTTCAGGGTAAGAACTGACTGAGTCTTATTATTGTGAAGTTTAAGAACCACCCCTTTCAAGTTCAGTATCAGATCAACAACATCCTCTTGTAAACCATCTATTGTTGAATATTCATGAACTACTCCGCTAATGCTGACTTTGGTTGGTGCACAACCAGGAATGGAAGATAGCAATACTCTTCGCAACGCATTACCCAAAGTATAGCCAAAACCATGCTCAAAAGGCTCCATTACGACCTTCGCATGCAAAGGTGAAATATTATGTACCTCTACAATCCTAGGTGTCAGAAAACTATTCGATGACATAAATACGCCAATATATAAAAAAGTGCCAACTACTTGGAATAAAGTTCCACAACTAAAGATTCGTTAATTGTCGAAGATAAATCACTACGCTCAGGCTTACTCTTATAAAGGCCCTTGAGGTTATCAAAATCCACCTCCAGCCAAGATGGAATGCTACGACGTTTGGCTGCTTCGATAGAAGCTTTGATTCTCAAATAGCTCTTTGCATGTTCAGCAATTTCAATAAGATCACCAGGCTCAACTAAATGAGATGGGATATTTGCTCTTTTTCCGTTCAATAGAACGCAGTTATGCCTTACTATCTGCCTTGCTTCTGATCTGGAAGATCCAAATCCCATATTATAGGCGACATTATCAAGACGGCTTTCCAGAAGCTGTAATAAATTGTCACCTGTAACACCTTTTTGTTTATCAGCTCGCTTATAAACATTACGGAACTGGTTCTCAAGCAGTCCATAAATTCTTCTTATTTTCTGCTTTTCCCTGAGCTGCACTGCGTAATCAGACAACCTTACCTTCTTTTGTCCATGTTGCCCAGGTGGATAATTCCTTCGTTCTATGGGGCACTTATCACTAAAACACTTATCCCCCTTGAGAAACAGCTTTTCACCTTCACGACGACACTGACGACACTTTGGATTTATATTTCTGGCCACAAATTTTCTCCTTCTTAGATACGACGTTTCTTAGGCGGCCTACATCCATTGTGAGGTATGGGTGTCACATCGGTTATGCTGGTAATTTTAAAACCTGTAGCGTTGAGAGCTCGTACAGCAGAGTCACGACCCGGCCCGGGCCCTTTTACTCTTACCTCCAAATTTTTAACGCCGTATTCCAGCGCTGCCCTGCCTGCATGTTCTGCAGCAACTTGTGCTGCAAATGGGGTGCTTTTACGCGAACCCTTAAATCCCACCCCGCCCGATGTTGCCCAAGAAAGAGCATTCCCTTGACGATCAGAAATAGTCACGATTGTGTTATTGAAGGAGGCGTGAATATGCGCCACCCCCTCAACAACATTTTTTTTAACTTTTTTACGAATTTTTAATGAAGGCTTTACCATTAATTTCTTTGTTTAAGAAGTATATTAGAAACAATTTTTATTACTTTGCACCTATCGCTTTACGTGGCCCTTTTCTGGTTCGAGCATTGGTTTTAGTTCTCTGACCTCGTACCGGCAAACCACGACGATGTCTCAATCCCCGATAACTGCCAAGGTCTATCAATCTTTTGATATTCATCGAGATCTCTCTACGTAGATCCCCCTCAACAATCAATTTTGAAACCGATTCTCTTAATTCATCTAGCTTAATATCTTCCAAATCTTTAAGCTTAATAAAAGGTGGAATCTGCAAATCAGAACAAATTTTACGAGCTGTCGTGTTCCCTATTCCATAAATTGCTGTCAATGCTATATTGACATGCTTGTTACTAGGTAAATTAACACCTGCTATACGAGCCATTTTTCCTACCCTAACATAAAATACTAAATTCAGCCTTGACGTTGTTTATGCCTAGCATCAACACAAATAACACGCACAACACCATACCGCCTTATTATTTTGCAATTCCTACATATTTTTTTGATTGATGCACGAACTTTCATAAAATACTCACTATATATTTATACTATCAAAAGTTGGATTAAGTTTTATTTAGTCCGAAAGGTTATCCGAGCTCTCGTTAAATCATAAGGTGTCAAATCAACCGTTACCTTATCTCCTGGTAGTATCCGGATATAATTCATCCTCATCTTACCCGAGATATGACCTAACACAATATGACCATTTTCTAACTTTATCCTGAAAGTAGCATTCGGGAGTGTTTCTATAACCTCACCCTGCATTTGTATAGTTTCTTCTTTAGCCATTAAAAACCTATCGCGAGAAACTACTGCCACCAGCCTTAAAATTGGCTTTCTTTAATAAACTTTCATATTGGCCAGACATCACATGAGACTGAACTTGAGCCATGAAATCCATCGTAACTACTACTATGATTAATAGCGATGTTCCACCAAAATAAAATGGAACATTCCACTTCAGAATCATAAACTCTGGTAGCAGACAAACCAATGTGACATATATTGAGCCAATCAATGTAAGTCTCAACATAATACGTTCTATATACCTTGTGGTTTGATCTCCAGGCCTTATTCCAGGTATAAAGGCACCGCTCTTTTTCAGGTTATCAGCCGTTTCTTTTGGATTAAAAACAAGTGCAGTATAAAAAAAACAAAAGAAAATAATTAAAGCAGCGTATAGCGCAACATAGATAGGCTGCCCCGGTGTCAACGCGCTGCTAAAATCTTTCAACCAGTCCAATGATAGACTATCCGAGAACCAACCAGCCAACGTAGCAGGGAATAGAATGATACTTGAAGCAAATATCGGTGGTATGACTCCAGACATATTCAGCTTTAATGGTAAATGCGAGGATTGACCACCCATAACTTGCTTACCAACCTGCCTTTTCGCGTAATTAACCAAAATTTTACGCTGGCCACGCTCAATGAATACAACAAAATACGTTATTGCTATTGCAGCAACAAAAATGAACAATGCTGTAAGAAAATGCATTGCACCAGTATTCACTAATTCTAAAGTACCACCAATAGCACTTGGAAGCCCTGCTGCGATTCCTGCAAAAATTATCAGTGAAATGCCATTTCCGATGCCACGTTCAGTAATCTGTTCTCCTAGCCACATAAGAAACATGGTTCCAGTTACAAGAGTAATAACCGTTGTAACAACAAAATAAAAACCAGGCTGAATCACTAAGCCAGGTTGTGATTGCAGCGCAATAGAGATTCCGTAACTTTGCAATGTAGAAAGGAATAACGTACCGTAACGAGTATATTGTGTAATCTTTTTCCTTCCAGATTCACCTTCTTTTTTCAAAGACTCCAAATAAGGCACTGCTACAGTACCCAACTGCATAATGATCGATGCAGATATATACGGCATGATGCCAAGAGCAAATATAGAGAACCTCGACAGTGCACCCCCAGAGAACATGTTAAACATACCAAGAATCCCGCCTTCCTGGGAGTCAAACAGATCTTTCAAAACAACGGGATCAATCCCCGGAACAGGGGCATGAGCACCAATACGGTATACTATCAGAGCTAATACTAAGAACCAGAACCGTTTCTTTAGATCGTAGAATCTATCAGTCAAAGCAGCTTTAGATTTAGACACCATTTACATCTTTTACAGTTAGTTCAACCAAACCACCCATTTGCTCTACCGCTTCTTTTGCTCCACGCGAAATTATCAAGTCTTTTATCTTAATCGCACGTTTAATTAATTGATTACCAAGAATAATCTTAACTGGATCATTTATATTTTTTATCAAGCCATGATCATATAAAACACTCGGATTAAACTCACTTAAATCAATTAGCTGCAAGGTAGAGAGCTTAATCTCCCTCACCTGTTTTTTACCATAAACAGTAAAGCCTCTCTTTGGCAATCGACGTTGCAATGGCATTTGCCCGCCCTCGAAACCAACTTTATGAAAGCCGCCAGCACGAGATTTCTGTCCTTTGTGCCCTCTTCCACATGTTTTACCAAGCCCAGAGCCTATTCCCCGACCCACACGCCTTTTAGGCTTAGCAGATCCAATACCAGGTTTTATTGTATTAAGCTTCACGTTATTCCTCTACTTTTAGTAGATAGGCCGTTTTGTTGATCATTCCTCTTATTGATGGATGATCACACAGAGAAACTGTATGGTTCAACCTTCTTAACCCCATACCTTTGATGACCAATCTATGACTATGCCTTGTACCAATCAAACTTTTTACCAAGGTTACCTTTATAGTTTTTCGCTTTTCCATTTACTTCAAGCCCCAGTAATCTCGTCAATGCTTTTTCCTCTTTTAGCAGCAATCATTGCAGGCGTTTGAACTTTGCTTAATCCATCCAAGGTAGCACGTACAATATTATAAGGATTTGTGGAGCCCAAGCACTTAGCTAAAATATTATGAACTCCCATCACTTCAAAAATCGCTCTCATTGGCCCTCCGGCGATAATACCTGTACCTTCTGAAGCTGGTTGCATATATACTCTAGCTGCACCATGTCGCCCAATTACAGAGTGGTGAAGCGTCCCATTTATCAGGTTAACTCTAACCATGCGCTGTCGAGCTTCATCCATTGCTTTTTGAACAGCAAGAGGCACCTCTCGCGATTTTCCTTTGCCCATACCAACACTACCTTTTCCATCACCAACTACTGTCAACGCTGCAAAACCAAGAATCCTTCCACCTTTTACCACTTTGGTGACACGATTGACAGAAACCATTTTTTCTTTCAATCCATCTGTTTTTACCTCATCTGGGGTTTTAGTATTAGCAGATTTAGTTGTTTTCGTCACCTTGATTACCTCTAGTTTAAAACTTCATACCGGCTGATCTGGCTGCATCAGCAAGAGCTTTTATTCGACCATGATACTTAAAACCTGATCTATCAAATGCTACTTCATAAATTTGAGATTCAATAGATTTTTTTGCTACTAAGTGTCCTACATACTTAGCTGCCTCAATTGTTCCGCCGCTTGGATACTGCTTCTTCACTTCAGCTTCAACCGTAGAAGCACTAACAATCACACGATTTGAAGAAGGGTCTAAAATCTGAGCATAAATATGATTATTGCTCTTATGAACAGATAATCTAAACTGCCTTGAGTTTCCTATTTTAATTCTAGTCGCTTTGGCTCGCCTTAAACGCATCTGCTTAGTATTTAACAACATTACAAGCCCCTACTTTATTTTTTCTTAGTCTCTTTAATCGTAACTTTCTCATCGAAATAACGTATCCCCTTACCTTTATAAGGTTCAGGACGTCGATACGATCTCACCTCTGCCGCAACCTGTCCTACCTTCTGTTTATCTATTCCCTTAATCAAAATTTCGGTCGTGCTCGGTGTTTCAACCTTAATACCTTCTGGAACCGTATAAGCAACCGGATGAGAGAAACCTAAATTTAAATTAAGAATATTACCAGCTGCCTGAGCTTTATATCCAACTCCAATAATAAGCAGTTTTTTTTCAAATCCGGCTGTTACACCTTTTATCATATTGGATATAAGAGCCTTAAGGGTACCAACTATCGACTTAGTTTGCTTTGTAGCATTTAAAGCCTCAATCGTTAACTGATCAGAACTCACAACAATTTTAGCATTGTGTGCATCAATAGCTTGAAATAAACTGCCCAATGGGCCTTTTATAAATACGCCAAACTCGGTCAACTGAACTTCTACAGATTTTGGTATCTCTATAGGTTTTGTCGTTACAAAAACTGATGACATTGATAATTACCTCAAGTAACCACACACAATAACTCACCACCAACGCCAGCCATCCTCGCTGTACGTTCTGTCATAACTCCCTTGGAAGTTGACACTATTGCTACCCCCAAACCATTCATTACCCTCGGCAAATCATTCTTTGATTTATAACTTCTCAATCCAGGTTTACTTACCCGGCTAATTGAGGTAATAACAGGTTCACCATTAAAATATTTAAGAATTACGCTAATGGATGGCTTCTTATGATTGGGATCTTCTTGAAAATTCTCAATATACCCCTCTTCTTTCAATATTTTCAAAATTGCTTTCTTTAATTTTGAAGAAGGCATTTTTATTTCTTTCTGCTCAGCCGATTGAGCATTTCTTATACGCGTAAGCATATCGGCTATAGGATCAGTCATGCACATATATACACCATTCTACTCTTCATTTACGGGAAACCAACTAATTACGAGTTTAATCTCTTCGCAACTCAATTATTACCAACTTGCTTTTATAAGTCCTGGAATTTCACCACGCATGGCTATCTCACGCAGCTTGATTCGGCCCAAACCAAATTTACTAAATACTCCCCTTGGTCTCCCAGTTAAAGCACAACGTTGCCGCAACCTAACCGGACTGGCATTTCTGGGTAATTTCTGAAGAAGATCTCTAGCTGATGCTTTAGCCTCAATATCAGATCCTGCATCTCTCAATATAGAAACTATCTCTGCACGACGTGCAGCGTACTTATTAACAGTTTTTAATCTTTTCAAATTCCGGTTTACAATTGACTTTTTTGCCACGATACATCCCTTAATTTTTAAACGGAAATTTAAAAGCTGATAAAAGTGCTCTAGCTTCTTGGTCAGTCTTGGCAGTTGTAGTAACAGTAATATTTAAACCACGCACTTTATCAATCTTATCGTAATCAATCTCAGGAAAGATAATCTGCTCTTTGATTCCCATATTAAAATTTCCACGCCCATCAAATCCCTTGACCTGAATTCCCCTAAAATCACGAATACGCGGAATCGCAACGTTAACAAGACGATCTAAAAATTCGTACATTTTTACACCCCGTAAAGTTACTTTACAGCCAACGGGGTAACCTTGCCTTACCTTGAAAGTGGCAATTGACTTCCTGGCCTTGGTCACAACAGGCTTCTGCGCCGAAATTTTTTCCAAATCACTAACAGCATTTTCTATAATTTTCTTGTCTGTGGATGCCTCACCAACACCCATATTCAAGGTAATTTTAGTAATTTTGGGAACCTCCATTACAGTCTTATAATTAAACTTCTGTGTAAGTTCCTTAGTAACCGTATCTCTATAATATTCTAGCAATCGTGCCATTTCTCTATCCACTTTTATGAATCTATCAAAGTACCATCAGATTTAAAATACCGTACTTTATTACCTGATTCATTAAATCTAAAGCCCACTCTATCAGCTTTGTTTTTTTCGGGATTGAAGATTGCAATATTTGAAATATGCAGAGGTTTCTCAGTTTCTACAATCCCACCAGCAATATTTCTGTTAGGATTAGGTTTGATATGAGATTTAACTTTATTTACCTCTCTCACTATTACCCTTTCAGTACTTTGAAATCGGATGACTGTAGATTGCTTACCTTTATCCTTGCCTGCTATGACAATTACACTGTCACCTTTTCTAATTTTCTTCATGACCTATAAATTCCCCTTTATATAACTTCAGGAGCAAGTGAAACAATCTTCATGAATTTTGCCGTACGGAGCTCCCGTGTAACCGGACCAAAAATCCTAGTACCTATTGGCTCTAACTTATTATTCAGGATTACTGCTGCGTTAGTATCAAATTTGACTAAAGAGCCATCAGCTCTACGAATTCCCTTTGCAGTACGCACGATAACTGCATTATATACTTCGCCCCTTTTAATACGTCCCCGTGGAGCAGCATCTTTTACAGCGACCTTGATAACATCACCGATCCCGGCAAACCTTCTTTTTGAACCGCCCAAGACTTTAATACACATCACTGTACGTGCCCCAGTGTTATCAGCCACTTTCAGTAATGATTGCATCTGAATCATGTTTCAGTTTCCTATCTATAATTTGGCTAGTGTATCGACTAACAAACAGAAATTAACCAAGACTCTCAATAAAAATTTCTATCAGTTAACTTTAATTACTCTAACTACCTGCCAAGCCTTAGTTTTTGACTTTGGACGAGTTTCACTTATGGCTACAATATCACCCAGTTTATATTGATTGAGCTCATCATGTGCGTGATATTTACTTGAGCGCGTAACAATTTTTCCATACAGAGGATGTTTTACTTTTCTGTCGATCCTTACCGTTACAGTTTTATCCCTTTTATCACTCACGACCTGTCCAATCAGTGTCTTGCTTTGATTGTCTGAGCTCATAATTGTCCTGTTTTCTCACGAATAATTGTTTTGAGACGCGCAATATCTTTACGAACTTTATTAATCTGGGATACGTTAGCAAGCTGTTGTGTTCTATGTTGCAGTCTTAGGCCAAATTGCGCTCTTCTGAGAGAAAGAAGCTCTTTCCCCAACTCCGACAGATTTTTTTCCCGTAGCTCTTGTACCTTCATTTAAAAATCAACTCCCCAAATGCCGAATTACAAAAGTGGTCTGCATTGGCAGTTTTGCTGCAGCCAACCTAAATGCTTCACGTGCGAGTGACTCATCCACTCCATCCATTTCATAGAGCATTTTACCTGGTTGAATTTCAGCAACGTAATACTCAGGATTCCCCTTACCTTTACCCATCCTTACCTCAGCAGGTTTCTGCGAAACAGGTTTATCCGGGAATACTCTTATCCAGATCCGACCACCTCGTTTAATATGCCGCGTCATAGCCCGCCTTGCGGCCTCAATCTGTCTTGAAGTCAATCTGCCACGACCAATGGCTTTTAACCCAAATTCTCCAAAACTGACTTTTGCCCCTCTTGTTGCTATGCCAGTATTACGACCTTTATGCTGTTTTCTAAATTTGGTTCTGGCGGGTTGTAACATTACATATTTCCTTTGCTATTCCGGGATGTACGATGTTAACTGCAATTTTAAATAGTAAGCGTCTATCAAGATAACTGCAGAGTTAAAAGTTAGTTTTGCCTTTCCTTAATACCAAGTTGCTCACCTTTAAAAACCCATACTTTAACACCAATGATTCCATATGTTGTTCTGGCTTCTGAGGTTCCGTAATCAACTTCTGCACGTAACGTATGAAGTGGCACCCTGCCTTCTCTATACCATTCAGTTCGAGCTATTTCTATACCATTTAATCTGCCGGAACTCATAATTTTTATCCCTTGAGCACCAAGGCGCATAGCATTCTGTATAGCTCTCTTCATCGCCCTTCTGAACATTATTCTTTTTTCGAGCTGCTGAGTAATACTTGCGGCAATAAGCTGCGCATCAATCTCAGGTTTTCGTATTTCCTCTATATTGATGTGCACCGGTACATTCATCAATTTTTCGACATTTCTACGAAGAATCTCTATATCTTCGCCTTTCTTACCTATAACTACACCAGGACGTGACGTATGTATCGTAATCTTCGCATTTTTTGAGGGTCGTTCAATTATGATACTTCCAACTGAAGCATGTGCCAGTTTCTTTTGAAGATATTGCCTAACACTAATGTCTTCATTTAAAAAATCCGAAAACTTCTTTGTATTTGTATACCAACGTGAAGACCAGTTTTTTAAAACTGATAACCTGAACCCAGTTGGATTAATTTTTTGACCCATAAACTATTCACCCTTCTCTTATAAACTTGACTCGTTTTATTTATTCGAAACAGTCAAGAAAATGTTGCACGTGGGTTTCGATATCCGGTTACCCCTCCCTTTCGCACGCGGACTTACACGTTTAAGGGTAGCTCCCTGACCTATGAAAATCTGGCTGATTTTCAATTCATCAATATCTGCACCTTCATTGTGCTCTGCATTTGCTACAGCCGACTCAAGAAGCTTTAAAATAATTGAAGCTCCCTTTTTAGGGCTAAAAGTCAGAAGTCTAATAGCTCGCTCTACCTGTAGTCCACGTATTTGATCTGCAACGAGACGCCCCTTTTGGGCAGATAACCTTACGCTACGTAAAACTGCGGATGTTTCCATATATTATCCTATCGTTTAGATCCAGCCGCCTTCTTATCTCCGGCATGACCTTTAAACGTTCTAGTATGTGAAAATTCACCAAGTTTATGGCCAACCATATTTTCAGTTACAAAAACGGGAACATGCTGCCTACCATTGTGAACTGAAATTGTTAAGCCAATGAAATCGGGAAGTATTGTCGACCTTCTCGACCAGGTTTTGATCGGTTTTTTATCATTATTCTGACGAGCAGATAAAACCTTATTAACAAGATGAAGATCGACAAACGGTCCTTTGGAAACAGATCGGCTCATTTTTTTTAACCTTTCTTAGAATATCTACTACGAACAATCATATTAGATGTCCGTTTATTTTTTCTTGTACGAGACCCTTTCGAAGGAGTTCCCCAAGGACTGACAGGATGTCGTCCTGCAGCTGTTTTACCTTCTCCACCACCGTGCGGATGATCTATAGGATTCATTGCCACGCCACGGACGGTTGGCCTGACTCCTCTCCATCGGATAGCACCTGCTTTACCAATTGACTGCAAATTATGTTCGGAATTGCTTACTTCACCTATCGTGGCTCTGCAGCTTATATGAATTTTTCTAATCTCACCCGACCTTAGTCTGATTTGAGAATAATCACCTTCTTTCGCCATTAGCTGAGCTGATGACCCGGCTGACCGTGCAAGCTGTGCACCTTTCCCTGGTCTCAATTCAATGCAATGTATTACGCTTCCAACAGGTATATTCCGTATAGGCATCGCGTTACCCATCTTAATGGGCGAGCTCGAACCACTTACTAAATACGAGCCGACCTCAATATCTTTTGCCGCAATGATGTACCGCCTTTCGCCATCGGCATAACAAAGCAAAGCTATATAAGCACTTCTATTAGGGTCGTATTCAATACGTTCAACTTTTGCAGGAATATCATCCTTATTTCTACAGAAATCAACTATACGATAATGTTGTTTATGTCCGCCACCAATATGGCGTACCGTTATTCTGCCTGAGTTGTTCCTACCCGCATTCTTTTTCTTTTTTTCCGTTAATGCAGCAAAAGGCTTACCTTTATAGATAAAACTATTTACGGACTTAATTACAGCTCTTCTGCCTGGTGAGGTGGGCTTGGTTTTTCTTAGTGCCATCATTTATCCTCGAATAATTTAACATCAGTAAAGTCTATCTCACGATCCCCTTTAAGACTTACAAATGCTTTTTTCCAATCCGATTTTTGTCCAAGATAACGGCCAAATCTTTTCTTTTTTCCTTTCACATTCACCACTTGCACACTCTTAACCTGAATATTCTGTGATCTCCAAATCTGTTCAATTGCTGATTTAATTTCAGTTTTATTTGCGTCGCGCGAAACATAAAATATGATTTGCTTCGTTTTTTCTGCAATAAAAGTTGATTTTTCGGAAATCTGTGGAGCTTTTATTACTTCTAATGCTCTTTCACTACTTATCGTAATATTTCTCATTGCAGCACATTTTCAATTTTATTGACCGTATCCCGAGTAATAACCACATTGTCATATGCCAGCAAACTAACGGGATCTATTAAATCAACTTCAACCACTTTTAGATTTGGAAGATTTCTGGAAGCCAGATACAGATTGCTATCTATCTCACTGGTAATAATCATCACATTTTCCAGCTGGTAGTTTTTTAATTTCTGCAGACAAACCTTTGTTTTTGGCATCTCTATCTGAAACTCATCAATAGCCACCAACTTGTTATTTCTTAATAATTCTGAAAATATTGTGCACATTCCAGCACGATACATTTTCCGATTTAACTTCTGCTTGAAATTTTCTGTAGGCTTATTTGGAAAAATTTTTCCACCTCCACGCCAGAGTGGGTTGGTCGCGGCACCTGTTCTTGCCCTGCCCGTTCCTTTCTGCCTCCACTGTTTCCGCGTTGAGCCAGTAACATCTGAACGCCCTTTCTGAGCACGTGTTCCCGCTCTCGCGTTCGCCAGATAAGACTTAACTACCTGATGAACCAACGCCTCGTTATAAACCCTGCCAAAAACAGATTCTGATGCTTCTATATCTTCTATTTGTCCGTTTTCGTATATACAAGGAATTTTAACCATTTACTCACACTCATCTGTTGTTATTTACTTGGCTGTTTCACGCCAGGACGTATAAAAACACCATTACCCTTAGATCCTGGAACCGAACCTTTTAAAAATAGTAAACCCCTGCCGGCATCAACACGCACAACCTCTATATTCTGAACAGTACACTGTGCATTCCCTAAATGCCCGGTCATCTTTTTTCCGGGAAATACTCTTCCAGGATCTTGCGCCATACCAATCGAACCAGGAACATTATGTGATCTTGAATTTCCGTGACTGGCTCTGCTTGAAGAAAAATTATGACGCTTTATGGTACCAGCATATCCCTTTCCTATTGATATGCCACATACATCTACCTTCGATCCCACTTCAAAAAGTTCAACACTGATTTCAGATCCAATTTTTATATCACTACCGATATCATGATCAACTCTAAACTCCTTGATCACAGTTCCGGCTTCAACTCCAGCTTGCGAGAAATGTCCTGACAACGCTTTTGTTATCCGATTTTTACGACGATATCCCTGTGTTAGCTGTACCGCCGAATAACCATCTTTTTCTTCTGTTTTAACCTGGACCACACGATTTCCTGATACGTCAAGAACAGTAACGGGTATGCTGTTTCCTGATTCGGTAAATACTCTCGTCATACCTATTTTTTTACCGATTAAACCTAGTTTCATTATTTTCCTCTTTAATGAATCTTTACCTGTTACAGCCAACCATTAAGTTAAAGCTTAATTTCAACATCGACTCCTGCCGGCAAATCAAGCTTCATTAATGCATCAACTGTCTTATCTGTCGGGTCAATAATATCCATTAATCTTAAATGCGTTCTAATCTCAAACTGATCTCGAGAAGTTTTATTTACGTGTGGCGATCGCAAAACATCAAATCGTTCTATACGTGTTGGAAGTGGAACAGGACCCTTGACAACTGCACCTGTACGCTTGGCTGTTTCTACTATTTCAATAGCTGACTTATCTATCAGGCGATAATCAAATGCCTTTAAGCGTATTCGAATTTTTTGATTTTGCATAAAAAACAGATTGTATATTTTTAAAAAGTATCCCTGATCGTTACCACAACCAATCCCAGATTTATTCGATCACTTTAGCGACCACGCCTGCGCCTACGGTACGTCCACCTTCACGGATTGCAAAACGCAGCCCTTCATCCATTGCAATCGGCGCAATCAGATTGACTGTGACCGAGATATTATCCCCGGGCATCACCATCTCAACACCTGCCGGTAACTCAATCGATCCTGTCACATCCGTTGTTCTGAAATAAAACTGTGGGCGATATCCCGCAAAAAATGGTGTATGACGACCACCCTCTTCTTTGCTCAACACATAGATCTCTGCAGTAAACTTGGTGTGTGGCAGTATGCTGCCGGGTTTGGCAAGTACCTGCCCACGCTCCACTTCTTCTCGCTTGGTACCTCTTAACAGGATACCCACGTTATCACCAGCCTGCCCCTGATCCAGCAATTTACGGAACATCTCCACACCGGTACATACTGTCTTGATCGTGGGTTTCAATCCAACGATTTCGATTTCATCACCTACTTTGACTATCCCACGCTCCACACGCCCCGTGACTACGGTCCCACGCCCAGAGATTGAGAAGACGTCTTCCACAGGCATGATGAAAGCCCCATCAATTGCCCTTTCTGGCTCCGGTATATACGAATCCAGTGCCTCTGCCAATTTCAGAATGGCGGCTTCACCAATATCACTCTTATCTCCTTCCAGCGCTTTCAATGCCGAACCAATGATAATAGGTGTGTCGTCACCCGGAAAATCATAGTTGGACAATAGTTCGCGTATCTCCATTTCGACAAGTTCAAGCAATTCAGCATCGTCTACCATGTCCGCTTTGTTCATGAAAACGATGATGTAGGGCACCCCCACTTGCCGAGCCAGCAAAATATGCTCACGCGTTTGCGGCATCGGACCATCAGCTGCTGATACCACCAGAATGGCACCATCCATTTGTGCCGCTCCGGTAATCAT
>NZ_FUWK01000054.1 GCF_900167395.1 Nitrosomonas europaea | reverse complement strand
GGCGTAAAGGCAGTCATCCAACGGCAGCAGCGTATGTTTGCGGAAGGCTACGCAAGCGGCTTCCTGCTCTGGTGTCAGAACCGTGGAACGCGGCTCTTTCGGACCCATCCTGGCATCGTGCGTAAAGTTGCGCTTCTTCCATTTCGCCACCGTCTTGGGATTGATGGCGTAGCGCCTGGCCAGCACATTCAGGCTCTCTTCACTATGTTGTATCGCTCGACGCACCGCCGCTGTCGTGCGGGCGCTCCCGTGTAATATCTGTCCCATAATTCCTCCTGTGTCGGTAGCAAATCATACAATACACCATCACAATGCGGGACCAAACAACTACCTGCTGATACGCCGCGCCTGGAATTCTGAGCGCTGAACATGCTGATTCTGGATAGCAATACCATCAGTTATTACTTTCGCGGTGATCCGCAAGTGGTGCTGCGTTTGCAGGCACAGCGCCCGCAGGATGTGGCTGTACCGGCCATTGTGGAATACGAACTGCGCTACGGCCTGTTGCGTTTGCCACCCGAAATGGCTGCACCACGTCTGGCTGCTCTGACTACCTTGCTGCTACCCATGCAGAAACTGCCTTTCGACAGCGAATGTGCCGACCATGCTGCCCGCATTCGAACAACGCTGGAAGCAGCAGAGAACCCTATCGGGCCGCACGATACCCTGATTGCCGCCACCGCCTTGCGTCACGGCGCAACACTGATCACACGCAACGTACGCGAATTTTCCCGTGTACCAGGTTTGCAATGGATAAACTGGCATGAGGGTTGAGCCAATTCTTCCATTCCGGTGCTTATGCTGACGACATCCTTGCCGTGCTGAACTCGGCATCCATAACCTCAGTCTGCAGTAAACACCGGTTGTAATACTTCCCATTCTGGAATCATCGCAGCCTGTCCGTAAAATCGGCCGCTCTCGTCCAGCAGATTCCAGACAGTTGCATGGCGTATCAGAAACCGGCGACCATCGGCAGCAATACGAACACCCGTGTAATCATCGATGTAGCCGTCGCGTGATACATGATCCAGCAGGCGCGTACGTTCCGCGCGATCCACCGGTTCTGCTGACAGACGTGAAGGCATCCGGGTAAACTCATCCCAGGTCATACCGAACAGTTGCAAGGCAGTCTGGTTACCATAATTGAAAATCGGATCAGGCTGGGTGCCATGCGAGACAAGAGCGAAAGGTGCCTGCTCCAGCCACACTATTGCTTCACTGGCACCCAGCTTCGGGTCGAACAAATATCGGCCGGTATAATGGCGATAACTTTCCTGCAAAATCGCCACGTGACGTGCTGTTTGATCTTTTTTGCTGTCAGGTAAGGTCATGCTGTGAAAAATCTCCATCATCCGGACGGGTACAGGTGTTTATTTTCCTTAAAAACACGTTTTTACAGATTGGCCTTTGATTCAGGTACCACCTTCATCACTGCCTATCTGAAAAATCTCTGTTCTACCATCGATCCAGACCCGCGTGCTAGAATAAATCCCTTCATTTATGGGCTGCCTTTGGCTACTTTTCTGAAAATTATGCAACTCATCATCAACGGACAGCAACAAAGTTACGATGGCCCGATGAATGTACAGCAGCTGGTAGAAAAGTTATCGCTGCAGAACAAGCGTTTTGCCATCGAGCGCAACGGTGAAATCATTCCCCGCAGCCGTTTCCCTGAACTACTCCTCAATGAAGGAGATCAACTGGAAATCATTGTGGCGGTGGGTGGTGGCTGATTTTTCGATCGCTCAAAATTCATTCCAGTCTCTGGCCGTACCCTTCAACTGACCACATCGATCCTGACGTATTTATGGAACCTCTCGTCATAGCCGGTAAAAGTTATTCCTCCCGTTTACTGCTGGGGACGGGAAAATACAGGGATTTCGCTGAAACCCGTGCGGCAGTCGATGCCAGTGGTGCACAAATCATCACGGTAGCGATACGCCGTACCAATATCGGGCAAAATCCCGACGAACCCAATCTGCTGGATATACTTCCACCGTCGCAGTTTACGCTGCTACCCAATACTGCCGGCTGTTACACAGCAGAAGATGCCGTCCGTACACTGCGTCTGGCACGTGAACTGCTCGATGGACATGCACTGGTCAAACTGGAGGTACTGGGTGACCAGAAAACGCTGTTTCCCGATGTGGTTGCAACCATCGAAGCCGCAAAAATTCTGGTCAAAGAGGGTTTTCAGGTCATGGTCTATACCTCGGATGACCCTATTGTCGCCAGACAACTGGAAGACATCGGTTGCGCAGCTATCATGCCACTGGCTTCACTGATCGGTTCCGGCATGGGGATCCTCAATCCCTGGAATCTGCAGATCATCATAGACAAAGCTACAGTACCGGTCATTGTGGATGCAGGCGTCGGTACCGCATCGGATGCTGCCATTGCGATGGAACTTGGTTGTGATGGCGTACTCATGAACACCGCAGTAGCCAGTGCCCGCAATCCGATATTGATGGCTAGCGCCATGCGTAAAGCGGTCGAGGCCGGGCGTGAAGCCTACCTTGCCGGACGTATGCCCAGGAAAATTTACCAGGCCAGCCCGAGCTCTCCAGCAGAAGGCATGTTTACCGGCACTCAGCATCCTGCTGCCAACAGCTAAGCAATACACTTTCTCAGGAAACCGGTTTTTGTCTTCTCATCCTCCGATTCGCAGTTATGTGCTCCGTCAGGGATATTTTTCCAATGCGCAGCGACACGCCTACGAATCGCTGTTGCCACGTTACGGCATCCCACTCACTGAAGAACCAGTCGATCTCGATTCGATCTTCGGACGCACGGCACCCGGAATTCTGGAAATTGGATCAGGGATGGGAGAAACCACTGCCGAAATCGCCAGGCAACATCCGGAGAAGGATTTTATAGCCATTGAAGTTCACGCACCGGGAATCGGCAGTCTGCTTGGTCAAATCGAAAAACACAGACTGACCAATCTGCGCATCATCCCGCACGATGCAAAACTGGTTTTGCAGCAAATGTTTACCAGCGAGTCGCTGGATGGCATCCACATTTTCTTCCCGGATCCGTGGCCCAAGGCACGGCATCACAAACGCCGCCTGATCCAGCCGGATTTTGTTTCACTTCTGTGTGACCGGCTGAAACCCGGCGGCTATCTGCATATCGCCACCGACTGGGAAGACTACGCCACCCATATTCTGCATGTATTGCGCAGTGAAGAACGATTCGTCAATACTGCCGTCGACTACGCCGCACGCCCTGCCTACCGGCCGCTGACCAAATTTGAACAGCGTGGGATGAAGCTCGGCCACACCATCCGCGACATTATCTTCACCAGAACCGCCTGAACAACAACGCGGTAATTGCTGCGCAACCCCCGATAAAACACTATTGCCCGTCTTTCCGGCATCAAAAAATCCCGGCCAGTGTCGTTGATAAGGTTTTGATTATCTTTACGGACACCCCATGAATCTGGCTATTTCTTTCTATATTTTGCTCGCTGTGACCGTCGCCCTGTTGGTGATCGGAGTCATGATCTATAACAGTCTGGTGGATATCAAACATACTGTTTCCCAGGCCTGGTCAAATATCGATGTTCTACTGAAACAACGCCATGACGAGCTGCCCAGGCTGGTTGAAACCTGCAGGCACTATATGAAATTTGAGCAGGAAACACTCAGCCGGGTCATGGAAGCACGTACCAGCATTGCGCATGCTCGTGAAACAGGTAATCTGCCTGCCCTGGGTGCAGCAGAAAGTATATTGAGAGCAGGGCTGGGGCAACTGTACGCTGTAGCGGAAGCTTATCCCGAACTCAGGGCCAGCGAAAAATTCCAGCATTTGCAGACCCGCATCACCAGTCTGGAGAATGGCATTGCCGACCGGCGCGAGTACTACAATGAAGCAGTCAGAAACAACAATATCCGCATCGAACAGTTCCCGGAAATCCTTATCGCCAGATGGTTTGGATTCAGTGCACGATCACTGCTGAAATTTACTACGATCAACAAACACGACCACGACCTGGGCAAACTGTTCGACTGATCGACTGTCGTCATGGAAACTGCCGCAACCAATCTCGTGCGCAGCCTCACCCCGCAAGAGTACGGATTTACGCTGATCATCCTGATACTGGCAGCTCTGACAGGCTTTTACTGTTTCATACGTGCATGGAAACGATGGCATCTGATCAAGGATACCCCCACGGCACGTCTGCGTTCTGCACACCAGGGCCGTATCGAACTGGAAGGCAAGGGAAGATCTCTCCCCGACCAGCCCGTTTTTGCTCCGTTATCCAATCATGAATGTCTCTGGTACCACAGCCGGATCGAACGCAAAGAAACCATCCTGGAACAGAAACGCACACGTACCGAATGGAAAATTCTGTATCGAAACACCAGCAACCATCCATTTCTGCTGGACGATGGTACCGGAATATGTCAGGTCGACCCGGAAGAGGCGGAAATCATCAGTAATGAGAAACTCGTCTGGTATGGCAACACCGAATGGCCTGTACGGACCGGGATACTAGATAACGGCTCGGCCATTATCGGGCTGGCGAGCCGCTACCGCTATACTGAACAGTTGATTCTGCCCGGACAGCGCCTTTACATCACCGGCCATCTGCAAACACGCTCTCCAGCAACAGAGCGATCCGTACGGGATATTGCGCGTGATCTCCTCAGTGACTGGAAACAGGATAGACGGCAATTGCTGGAACGCTTCGATACCAATCGGGATGGTGAAATAGATCTGGCGGAATGGGAAATTGCCCGTGAAACAGCACTTTCACAAGCACAAACCGTTCACCGGCAACTGCTGCATGAAACAGAAATCCATCACGTCTCTACGCTGAAGGATGGCAGATACCCGTTTATCATTTCGGTTCGCCCGCAAGCGGAACTGATCCGTAAATATCGCCGCAATGCGCTTATTGCTCTGACAGGCTGTTTCAGTGTGGCTGGTTGCATCATCTGGCTGCTGCATGTGCATGGATAGACCTCGGGAGTTTCTGATGACGCTTGAAACACTGATTAGAGCCACAACTGCACGCCAGCCACAAAACGAACCTGGCTGGAATCGCCCCCTTCTTCCCGCACAAGATCAGCAGTCCTGAAAAAACTGCGATCGTATGAAATGCCGATATAAGGCGCGATTTCTCGCCTGATCTCGTAACGCAGCCGCAACCCCAGTTCAATATTATTAAGTCCCTGGCCGGTAGTAAATTTCTCTACCTTTTGCACTGCCGCATGGGTCTCAAAACGTCCTTGCAAAATCAGCCGCTGTGTCAGTAAAAAATCGCGGGATGTCTGAAAGCGCACGGACACATCTCCCTGCTGGCTGATAAAGAGTGCGGACTCCACTTCGTAGCGATAGGGAGCAAGCCCTTGAAAACCGATAACCGCATGCGCCCGGGCTACGTCTTTCCCTCTAACGGTTTGTGTCTCTCCGCGCACACCGATCTGAACATCATAATATTTCCCGATAAACCTGCCGTACAGAAGCTGCATGTCGATGTCGTGCTCTGCCTTGAAAGCCGTATTTCGTTCGCCTTCAGTTTTGAACCACAGGCGGTTGAAATCCCCACCGTACCAGCCCTGTATATCCCAGCGGAAATCGCTATCATCCCTCCCGGGACGGTATTCGAGAACATCGGCGCGCAGGAACGCATAATTCTGGTCGCTGTGGGTCGGATGGTGGTACTTGCCCCGAGGATGAGGTACGGGCAAGATCTGTTTTTCCTTGTCCAGTAATGTTTCCGCGTTTGCCACCGGCATATCCACCCCTGGAGACAGGATCACAACCATGCCGGCCGCAAATTGTGGAAAGGATTTCATGATTCTGTCCCGGGAGCTGCATCCAGAATCTCGACCACACGGAACATCCCTGTTTCCATATGCAAGAGCAAGTGACAATGGAAGGCCCACGGGCCAGGCGCATCCGCAGTAATGGCAACAGAAACACGCTCAGCGGGCTTGACAAGCACTGTGTGCTTGCGCGGGAGGTACGCGCCAGCGCCATTTTCCAGATACATCCACGTACCATGCAGATGCATCGTGTGCTCCATCATCGTATCGTTGACAAAAATCCAGCGCAGCCGCTCCCCGTGACGAAAAAGGATCGACTCTTTCGCATCCGAGTATTTCTCACCATCGAACGACCATATGAAGCGTTCCATATGACCAGTGAGATGAATTTCGAGCTCACGCTCCGGCTCGCGCTGGTCGGGATAGGGTTTGAGACTCTTCAAGTCAGTGTAGACCAGTACCCGGCGGCCATCATTTCCCAGTCCGATACCCGGTTCATCCATACGGCTCTGCGTGAAATCCGGAATGAACTGATTCCCGGATCCATGATCGTCAGTACCATGCCTGACCGGCCTGCTATCGGGGAACCCGGGTTGGGCATGTCTGTCATGCCTGCCATGAATACCCTCCTTCGCGTGTTCTCCATGCCTATCTGGTGTGTCATGCTGCGTACCTTCTTCCGGCTCACCCATGGTTGCATTGCCAGGCGCGTGATTGCCATGATCCACGCCGCTCATGTGTTGCATACCCATATCTGCCATGGTGCGTAGTGAGCGAGGGCGTCGCGATGGAACCTCTGCGGCCATCCCGGGACGCGGCGCGAGCGTACCGCGTGCAAAACCGCTGCGGTCCAGTGTCTCTGCAAAGATCGTGTAAGCGCGCTCTTCTTTAGGTTCAACGATGACATCGTAGGTTTCAGCCGGGCCGATACGAAATTCATCCACTTCAACAGGTTGTACATTCTGTCCATCTGCTTGCACTACGGTCATCCCGAGTCCAGGAATACGGATGTCCTGGAAAGTCATCACCCCTACCTGAATGAAACGTAATCGTATGCGTTCACCCGGATGAAACAGCCCCGTCCAGTTTGCTGCCGGAGTCAATCCATTCATGAGATAGGTATAGGCATGGCCGGTTACATCTGCCAGATCCGTCGGATCCATTCGCATTCGGGCCCACATCAGGTAATCATCAAGTGCCGGGCGCCAGCCATCCCGCATCGCATCCTGGATAAAATCACCCAGCGTACGTTTCTGAAAATTGAAGTAGCCGGGTTGCTTTTTGAGCTTTTCGATCATTGAGTCCACTGAAGAAAAGCTCCAGTCAGAAAGCATGATCACATATTCGCGATCATACTTGACCGGATCCGGCTCAATTGGATCAATAATCATCGGCGCATACACGCCCGCCTGCTCCTGGCCTCCCGAATGACTGTGAAACCAGTACGTGCCGTACTGCCTGATCGTGAAACGGTAAGAAAAGGTCGCTCCCGGCTCGATGCCTGGAAAACTGATGCCGGGCACACCATCCATTTCAGGCGGCAGGAGTATTCCGTGCCAATGTATCGAAGAAGTCTCGTCCAGGTGATTGGTAACATTCAGGGTAATGTCCTGCCCTTCGCGCAGATGAAGCAAAGGTCCTGGAACCGTACCATTGATGGTTGTGGCAGTTGCAATGTGATCGTCGATGCGGAACGGAGTTCTGGCAATAGTGAGATTGATCACATCTCCACTCAACTGCGTAGTCGGAGTAACTACACTCAAGGAATCAGATCTGGCATAGATCGGCAACATCCAGTCCAGCGCAGCAAATGTTCCCAGTGCACCTGATCTTTTCAGAAAAGCACGCCTTGAAATCGGGTCATTCATTCCTGATTCGTCTCCCCTTATTTCAAACCCGGCTAAAGCAACTCATGTATTTGCCCACATGAGGAATTTTCGGGTAGAGAAAAGGAGTGGCATACATGTTGTCTTTCTCCTTCCCTACAAAAAAACCAGCGATCAATCAGAAGTTCTTCTGAAGAATGTTAGCTGCCTGGGTTACGATAAAAAGATCTCCAGCAGATCGTTCAGAAATCGTCTTCCCTCAGGTGTCGGTCGGATGCAATCGTGTTGCCATTCGATCAGCCCGCGCTGCTCGGCTTCGGCAAGCGACTTCTGGATCGATGCAATCGTCAACCCGGTACGGGTATGAAACAATCCGGGGTCAAAACCCTCCGTCAGCCGCAGCGCATTCATCATGAATTCAAAAATTCGGTCCTGCGGCCCTACTTCCTGCTCCGTGGCAAGCAGATTCTCAAGACAGGCATTTCCAGCCATGGCCTGCTCCAGATATTGCCGGGGATGTTTATGGCGCATCTGCCGGATGATTCTGTCACGAAAGCTGATTTTGCTGTGGGCACCCGCTCCGATTCCCAGATAGTCCCCATACTGCCAGTAATTCATATTGTGGAGACATGGCTTCCCCGGTTGGGCAAACGCAGAAGTCTCGTAATGCCGGTAGCCTCGTTCCGCCAGAATGTGCTCGATCATGACCTGCATATCGGCTGATGTATCTTCATCCGGCAATTGCGGCGGATAGCGATAAAATGGAGTATTGGGCTCGATGGTCAGATGGTAAGCAGAAATATGTGCCACTCCCCGGTTGCAAGCCGTTTCAATATCCTGCAACGCTTCGTCCCGGGTCTGCCCCGGCAGCGCATACATCAGGTCCAGATTGACATTACTAAAATGCTGCAGCGCCAGCTCAGCTGCACGCAATGCCTCGGCACCATCGTGGATGCGGCCCAGTGCTTGCAGATGCCGGGAATTGAAGCTTTGAATACCGATGGATAGCCGGTTGATGCCAGCAGAATGAAAATCCGTGAACTTCTGTGCCTCCAGCGTTCCCGGATTGGCTTCCAGTGTGATTTCAACACCGGGAGCAAGGGGCAGTAGCATACGCACATGAGAAAGAATCGCATCAATAGCGGTTGCACTGAACAGACTCGGCGTTCCACCTCCGAAAAATACGCTGGTCACCGGACGTCCCCAGATCAGCGGCAGCGCAAGCTCCAGATCGCGTTTGAGCGCCGTTACATATTCGGATTCCGGAAGATCGCCACCGGAATTGATTGCGTGTGAATTGAAATCACAATAAGGACATTTTCTGACACACCAGGGCAAATGAATATACAACCCCAGAGGAGGCAGTTCGGCCAGATGAGGGGATTTTGAATCCGGCACGGATAAAACTGGCATATCTTTCTTCAAGCCGACCACATGGCCGTAAATACGTTATACCGGCACAACCGGCACTGTCTCATTCTCCGACAGCATCTGTACCAGCCTGGCGAGTGCTTTGCCACGGTGACTGATCCTGTTCTTCTCCTCTATGGAAAGCTCGGCAGCTGTCTTGCCCAGCTCCGGAAGAAAAAAATGCGGGTCATAGCCGAACCCGCCCTGACCGATCGGTTCAGCAATGATTTCTCCGCGCCAGGTATCTTCGATGATGACAGGCTGCGGATCCTGCCCATGACGCAACAGGACGATCACACAGTAATAATAAGCCCGACGGTCAGATTGACCATGCAGTGCCTCGACCAGCTTGCGATTGTTGCGCTCGTCCGAGCGGGGTTCTCCTGCATAACGGGCAGAAAATACACCGGGATCCCCTCTCAGAGCGCTGACGCATATTCCGGAATCGTCTGCCAGCGCGGGCAGGCCGGTTGCCAGACTCGCGTGCCGCGCCTTGGCCAGTGCATTCTCAACGAAAGTCATGTGAGGTTCATCTGCTTCTGTTACCCCGAGTGATGACTGCGTCACCACTTCGATGCCCAACGGAGCCAATAGCCTACTGATTTCAGCAAGCTTTCCCGCATTGTTGCTGGCGATGACGATTTTGTTCAAGGGTGGTTCCATTTTCCATTTGCTTTCATTATCTATCTTAGGCGACAGTCTCCAGTGCTTTTCGCTGTACATCAAACAGCTCCTGCAACCCTTGTTGCGCCATATTCAGCATGACATCCAGTTCCTGACGACTGAAAACGACCTTTTCCGCTGTCCCCTGTACTTCTACCAACCCCAGGCTGCCCGTCATAACGACATTCAAATCCGTATCACAACCGGAATCTTCCAAATAATCCAGATCCAGCAGAGGCTGACCTTTCAGTATGCCCACCGAGACAGCCGCAACGTGATCCCTGATCGGGTTTTGTGAAATCATCCGTTCTGCACGCAGATAGTCGATCGCATCATACAATGCAACGAATGCGCCGGTAATGCTGGCGGTACGAGTGCCTCCATCCGCCTGGATCACGTCACAATCCATCTGAATCGTGCGCTCACCCAATTTCTCCAGATCCAGGATGGAACGCAATGCCCGTCCGATCAACCGCTGGATTTCCATGGTCCGCCCGGACTGTTTGCCTTTGGCAGCTTCACGCTGCATTCTTTCACCCGTGGAACGCGGCAGCATGCCATATTCTGCCGTCAACCAGCCCTGGCCGGCCCCTTTGAGGAAAGGGGGAACTTTTTCGATGACGCTGGCGGTACAAATCACTCTGGTTTCGCCGTACTCGATCAGCACCGAGCCTTCGGCATGCCGGACATAATGGCGGATTATTCTGACCGGGCGCATCTGTGCAGGAGCACGGTTATTGCATCGTGGCATGTCGATCACCTGTTTATGAATCGGGAAGTATGTAATTGCGGCCTGCTGACAAAAAATGTCATCAGATTCAGAAACGATAAGCAGGCCTGGCAGGCGATCCTGAAGAAACTGTCAGCACTTCGTAGCTTTCATCTGTCACCAGAATAGTGTGCTCCCATTGTGCAGACAGGCTGTGATCCTTGGTAATCACGGTCCAGCCATCCGGTAGCTGTTTAATGGCAGCCTTGCCCGCATTGATCATGGGCTCGACGGTAAAAATCATGCCGGGTTTGAGCTCGATTCCCGTACCGGCACGACCATAGTGCAACACCTGGGGATCTTCATGAAATTTCGCACCGATGCCATGACCGCAAAATTCCCTGACGACACTGTAGCCCGCACCCTCTGCCAAACGCTGAATGGCATGACCGATATCCCCCAAATGCTTACCCGGGCGAATTTCTTCGATTCCGCGCCACATTGCTTCATAGGTTAATTCGCACAGCCGTTTGGCCTGGATGGATGGCTCCCCAACGTAATACATACGGCTGGTATCACCATGGTAGCCTTCATAGATGACGGTTATATCAAGATTGACGACATCCCCATCCTTGAGCTTTTTATCTCCCGGAACACCGTGACAGACCTGATGATTCACAGAAGTACAGATAGATTTCGGATAGGGGCTGTAGCCGGGTGGAGCATAGTTCAGAGGCGCTGGTATCGTTTTCTGCACATCGACCATATAACGATGGCAAAGCTCATCCAGCTCACCGGTCGTTACACCGGGCACCACGTAAGGCTCGATATAATCCAGCACCTCGGACGCCAGCCTGCCAGCGATACGCATGGTTTCAATTTCTGGTGCTGTTTTAATATGAATCACTACACCTGCTCCAGCTTGCATCAACAATCATGATAAATACTCCAAGGAATCCGCGAAAAATTCCGGATAAGCAACCCATTGATTTTTTATGAGAAGACACTGAAACCTGATGACTTCAGTGATAACACATTATTTTATAAGCGGCTGCATTCGGTTACTTCCAGCTTCGTTTCCGGGAACTGCTGCGCCAGTTGCCGAACGCTTTCAGTGATTTGTTCCGTCGGATTACGAATATCGAACTCAAACTGCTCCAGAACCTGTTCGCTATCCATAATACGTTCTACCCCTTTGCCTTTCAATTCTTCAACTAATGCTGCCACGTCGGAATCATCCGGCAGGATTGCCAGAGAAATTGCATTATGCCACGGGCTGTCTGCATTTTCCTGAATATGCAAATAGGAAATCCCCGATTTTTTCAGTTGCTCGATCTGTTTTGCAGTCTCACGTGCGTTTCGTAACGGTGGAATATGTACCCAATGAACAGTAACTTCACCTCTGGAAATTTCAGTGATGTGATCCTGTCCCGACTCCCATTTGGAGATTTCCACTCTGACATGTTGCACGACTGGCCCGATCAGATTTTCCCATTTGAGACACGCAACTTTAGCCGGCAACAGCTCAATCTTCTCCGAATGAATCAACGCTATTTGTGCAGGAAGGTTATCATCCGGTCTGCCGTGAAGATAAAAAACAACGAAAATATTTGCCAGCAACAGGAAAACAGAAAACTTTCTCATCTCGTGCGTTTTTGATAAGCGACTGCAGCGTTTACTGCAGCCGGCAAATTTTGTTAGAATACACGGATATTTACCGTTTATTATCAGAAACCAACCTTATACGATCATGAAATTCATTGGAACTACTGTAGCAGCAATCGCACTCACATTCTCCGGCTTTGTGTTTGCCGAATCTCCAGCTGCAGGCGATGTTGAAAAGGGCAAAGAAATCGCAGCCGGTATATGCGCCGGCTGTCATAATGCCGATGGTAACAGTGCCATCCCCCTCTATCCTATTCTTGCCGGACAATACCC
The DNA here is from genome assembly GCF_900167395.1 of Nitrosomonas europaea. Classification (GTDB taxonomy): domain Bacteria; phylum Pseudomonadota; class Gammaproteobacteria; order Burkholderiales; family Nitrosomonadaceae; genus Nitrosomonas; species Nitrosomonas europaea. The sequence continues at coordinate 945 of NZ_FUWK01000054.1, read as the reverse complement.
GGGGTACATTGCCAAACAGTTGAATGATTTCAAGGTGGTAGAAGGCGAAACAGTCAAGCGTGATAATCAGATCATGGCCCCCATGGTAGCAACTTTGAGCCAGGATGATATCGAAAATCTCGCTGCTTACTATTCACAACAAAAACCCCAACCGGGCACCGCCAGCGATGCTTCTCTGGTTGAGACAGGGAAGAAACTGTACCAAGGTGGAAATCTGGAAAATTCCATTCCCGCATGCTCCAGCTGCCATTCCCCCAATGGACAAGGCATTCCTCCGCATTACCCGAGAATCGATGGTCAGCACCCTGCTTATACTTTATCTCAATTACAAGCATTTCGGCAGGGAACGCGTAAGAATGATACAAATAACACCATGCAAACAATCGTTTCACGCATGAGCGAACAGGAAATGCAAGCTGTATCTGAGTATATCGCCACACTCAGATAATATCTGCGCTTACCTGATGCAATATCAGCAGGGATAATTCTCAGAAATTATCCCCTTTCTGTTTGTATTTCTCGGAATTCTTCAGAGTTGCTTGGTTACCGGGGTATTCTAACCTTCGACACACACACCCAAACCATATCGAAATTCAAGCCACTTAGGGCCTGTTAACACTATTTCTGTTAGAATTACCGAATGGAAATATCCGCATCGCAATTCAAGCTTATTGAAAATCTACTGCCGATACAACGGGGTAACGTCACACTCTCGAATTTGGAAGTGCTCAACGCGATTCTGTATGTTGCAGAGCACGGCTGTAAGTGGCGTGGTCTGCCTGTGAAATTTGGCAATTGGCACAGCATTTACACGCGCGCCAACCGTTGGGCCAGGAATGGCGTCCTGGATCGGGTTTTCCTCGCGCTTCAGCAAAACAAGCTGATACAGCTGGAAGTGGATCACATGTCGCTGGATAGTACGATAGTCAAAGTCCATCCTGATGG
>NZ_FUWK01000026.1 GCF_900167395.1 Nitrosomonas europaea | reverse complement strand
ACTGGCTGTTTTCAATATCTCATTGGCTCGGCGCAGTTCCCTGTTCTCACGCTCCAACGCCTTGAGGCGATCACGTTCACTGCTTGTCAGACCTTCGCGTGCGCCATTGTTAATTTCGCTACGTTTAACCCATTCCAGCAACGTGGAGGGCACACAGCCAATCTTGGGTGCAATTGATTCAACCGCCGCCCATAGCGATGGATATTCGCCTCGATGTTCCTGTACCAGACGAACAGATCGTTCACGAACTTCAGGGGAAAACTTTGTTTGATTGCTCATGGCTCCATTCTCTCAAAAGTTGGAGCCTCCTCAAAACCCGGGGCGATTCACTTCTGATGGGGCAGGTCAAAGTAGTGCCAACTCAGAAAACAATGGTAAAGTTTTTTGGTTATTTAAATAGATCGCTATTGGATGTTTTGCTTGCGCCAGTTATCGACGGCAATCAATAGCCGATTGTCTTTGACTGGCTTCTGCCATTCATCCCAGAAGTTCACAGTTCCGCTATTCGGCTTGTTCTGTGGCTCGTCGATTCTGATGCGACTTGGCAATAAGCTGGCATCGCCGACAACCAAAGCCTCACCAGTATCGAGTGTGGGAAGGATGTCACTGAAGCCGCCAAGGCTGTCGGGGAGAAGGCGTTTGATAACGCCTTGATCTTCGGCATTAGTCAGACGCATAGATACAAAATTGCTGCACTGGCTAAGCAGCGTTTTGTTTACTTCGGATGGACGCTGACTGATTACAACCAAGCTGACGCCATATTTTCGTCCTTCTTTCGCGATGCGCTCGAATATATCCAATGAAATATCGTCTGCGGAATCTGCCATGTTGCGCTGGGGCATATAGAGGTGAGCTTCATCACAGAGAAGCGCAATGGGATGGCGAAGCTCTGATGGAGTCCACTGCTGCACCGAAAATGTGACTCGTGCAACAAGGGAGACTATCAGGGGAAGAACGTCCGAGGGAACCTCAGAGAAGTTGATGATCTTGATACCTGCCTTGCCGTTCTCGCCCGTGCTTCCGAGAGCAGCATTGGCAAACTTCTCAAGCCAAGCGAAGTCAAGAATGTCTCCGCCACCGTTGAACATAAATCCGAGACGCCTATCGGAAATTTTGTTCTCAAGCCTGGAAATCATGCGCGCGAGCTTTCCGAAGAAATCGCCTTGCTTTTCGGTTCCAGCTTTAGCGCCGGGAACCATCTCGACGTTAATCGAATTCAATCGCTCCATAAGGAAATCGAGATCGAATGGAACTGGGCTATCAACAGTAAAGTGCTTTAGTAACGCCTGCTGCCCATTGTCCTCAAGGTACTTTCTTTTCGCTTGATTGATCTCGCGAGCTATTATCATAGCTTGGTTAGGGGCATTCTGATCGCTACGATCCACAAACATGGAAACTAGCGCCTCATAAGAAAGCAGCCAATAAGGAAGATAAAGCACATCATCAGAGATGGTGCGTTTGGCTTCAACATCTGCCGGCCCTGCAACCTTGAAGTGCTGAATGCCTGGCCCTGTCAATGGAGAGTATTCGCCATGAAGGTCAAAGACAATGGCATTCGCTGTAGAAAGCCCTGACATTTGCTCAATAATTTTGGCAGTTGTCCAAGACTTTCCAGAACCTGTACTTCCTCCGATAAAGGCATGGCGCTGGAAAAATTTATTACCATTAAGGTAGGCTACTGCATTCTCATCCAACGTGTACTTCCCTAGCGTCAAGGCATTTCCTTCCGCTGAAACGCTGGAGAGCGTGCGCATAAATCCAGTGAGGTTCTCGCCTTCGAGCGAAAAGCAGTTGGCATCTATTTCGGGAACACTTTCGATTGTTCGACGAAAAACATTCTCCTTGGAGCCATCGCGATCTAGCATGGTTCCAATTAAGGCAATGCGACACAGATTCAATTCTGAATTTTGGTCGACGATTCCATCATCGGAAATATTTTCGATGCCTCGCTTTCTAGTCACCTGCGTAATAAGGCCAATGAGGTGCTGCCCAGGCCTGCTGCTCTGAAGCACGGCGAGATGATTAACCTGTAACCTTTTTAGATGAGCGACATTCTCCACATCCACAATTACATTCGTGGTATCAACGGAAGCAACCTTCCCGAGCGCTTCTTCATCCCTAAAGTTGAATATTGGCATATGCCCTCTCTACATGATGAGTGATAAGTAGCCTTCAAGGCTCCAGATGTTCTTCTCTACTGTGAACGAAGAACTGCTCAGAGAAGAGTAGACAACAGACTGGCCATCTGTCGCCCCACGCTCTATCGCTAAATAATTTTGTGCTTTGCCGCCAAGAATAAGTTTTTTAGTCGAATCGGAAAGTGCGTATGTGATAATGGTGACTGGCGCCCCCTGTCGCTGGCATTTAGCCATAAGTTTTGGCTGAACATGCTCATCATTGAATCCATACCCGATGCACAAGTATGAACCCGCCTCATTAATAGCTATGTCGGCGTTATTTATGATGGAGCGAAATGGCTCAAGGTGCGTCTTTTGGTACTTTTGCGTGCCAGGTGTCACAATCTGTGGGCTGTAATTTTCAGGAATTTCTTGTGCGCCTGAAATTGCGATGGTGTCTTCTAGTGGCGACTGAAACCAGTCGAGAGATCCATGTACTTTCCAAATATTCACTCTGCGTGAGCAGGTTAATTCATCGGGCGTGGCCAGTTGGCGGAAAAATCCGTGAGTAAATCCAGTGTAGTGATGAATTCTGCTTTGGTCGCATGCATACTCTGCCAAGCGATCATAATTTGTAGTGACAATATTTATTTTTTTTAGGCTTGTTTTGAACATGTGTTCAAGCAGACGGCTCAGCGGGAACATCGAGCTGTTTTGCAAGCTATTCTTGAAGATTGCAGCATCTTCAGAGTTGATAAGTGACCAAGTGGAATTTATGATCCTGCAAGTCAGCTCTTCAGATACGGCTACCTGGCGGAGTGCCGATTCCAAATCCACACCATCTGTGAGTGTCCGGCAAAAGCTCCTCCAAGGCTCCATCTCAGCATCAGACAGTCCTGAAACATCGGTTTTGTCGGTCAGATGTTGCGCAAGCCCCCGCATGCCAGGCATTCCATGCGTAGCCGAGGCACCACTACCTAAAATTATGATGGGGGCCTTGCTGTAATAGTCCTGAGCTTGTTTTTCGTAATTAACGTCAAACAAAGCCTTCTCCCTTTTTATCGTTTAGATGCTTAAAACTGCGCTTGTCATTCAACTCGGATGCAAGCTCTCGATCATCAAACAGATACGAGGGAGAATAAGGTGTAAGTGCTGCCATTTAAGCTTTGAAAAGGGGTTGTATTTAGTGGGTTACTGTTGGCTCTACAGTCTGTGGTCTCATAAAAATGCTGGTGGTTGTGGCACAAATGAGAATAAATTTCCCGTCATTGCAACTGATTAATCCACTTTGTAATTATATTTCTTACTTTCAGTATGGCCTGTGGCAACAGATACAAATAATTTTCAGAAAACCCGATTTGTGCCATTGACTTGTAGTTGATATTCAATCGGTATGGCGATCAGATCAAATGATTTCTGAAATCCGAGATAACCTCTTTCCCTCAGAAAGGTCATAACAAAATTAACATCTGTTTTCAGGATTTCGAGGAAGAGAATTGGCCGATGATGTTCGATTGTGTTGATTGCTCCCAAGAGCGCCTTGTCTTCCATCCCTTCAATATCCATTTTGATAAAATCAACTTTTTCATTGAATGAATCAATTGATAATGTTTTGACACTTTCCATTTTTCCGCTATGGATGATGCCTTGGTTGTCGGAGTTTTTTGGTGGGATTAGCTCTAAGCTTCCAAAGTTGTTGGCGCTGTTATAGTCTGGTATGGGGATGTCAATAAAATCTCCGATTTTTTCACTAATGGCATTATGGTGGCAATGGACATTCGAAAGCCCGTTGATTGCCATAGTGCCGCACAGCATATTGAATACTTGCCGCTGTGCTTCGAATGCCCGAATAGCAACTGTATCGGGATGAGTTTTGGCAATTGCTAGTGAATGCGTGCCGATATTCGCACCTACATCGTAGAACATGATTTGGCCAAATTTATCTAACTGAACATTAACTAAGGTATTGATGATATTGATGTCATCTGTTGCCCAGTATCCATATTGGCTGATTTGCCGTCCAATTGCATTGTCGTTCAGGTTAATAATGATTGGACCGTAGTCAGAGCTAATTACAGTATTGGGGTTCTTCATGTAAGGCTCCAGTTATTTGAGATGTGCTGGTATTGCAATCATTTGATTGCGTGAACAATCGGGAAATCGTGTCAGCCGCTTTTGCCCAGGTAAAATTCTTGGCAATAGATGCCGCATTCTGCAGACGTTGGCTTTCGGAGAAAGGCTTATCCTGTGCGCATACATTTAGATGAGTAATTAGTGAGTCCAGAATGGGGGCCTGATAAGCATTAACGTGCCTGTCGTTGATTTTGACATTTCTGTAAGGCACAGCCTCAATGAACAAGGCATTTTTTTCGCTGCAAAAATCTTGTGTGGCGCCGCCTTCTGTAACAATGACTGGCGTGCCGCACACAAGAGCTTCAATAACAGGCAGATTGAAACCTTCGGCACGGTACGGCGAAACATAGTAGTCGGCGATACAATATAACTCTCTGAGTTGGAGCAGATTCAGATCCGGAATAACTCGGATGGCATTCAGCAAGGATTCATTTTTGCTTTCACCCAGCAGTGTTATCTCGCGTAAAACTGTATCCTTGGTGCTGATACCATAAACAGCCTGCTGATCTTTGATGAGCAGCCTGGTATGAGGATTCTGATGGAAACACTGGACAAAAGCCTGAATCAAGAGATCCAGTCCCTTGTTCCATATCGGAGCAGCTACATTGAGGAAAATAACTGCCTCACGATCAAATCCCAAGCGTTGGCGATGAATGGCACGTTCATCTGAATGCATTGGATGGAAGATATTTGAGGCTACACCGTGGGAAATAAGATGGATATGCTCAGCTGGTATGCCAGCTTCAATAATTCTTTCTTTTGACCAATGAGATGGAGTGACAATGTTTCCTCCCATATTGAAATAGGCCTTGAGATTGGGTCTGAAATGAGCAATTTGCGTTTCATCCAATCCGAGCTCTGTTACGAGGAATGTAGAAACTGGATGTTTGTCATCCGGCGCCAATGTGACCGGTGAATAGATACGGAAACATGCATCATAGGTCTGACCACTCCAGTGCTGAACTTGTGCTAGTCGCTGGCTGTATGTTCCCGGAAGCCCTGTATTACCCCTGTTCTTGTTCGTTTCCCAATGCGAGAAGAGCAAGGGCATATCGCGATGATAAATATGTAATTGACTGGATCGCATCCACTCGTACAGATGGTATTGATTTACCAAGGCAAACGAATGGTTTATTCCTCTCCACCCCTCGACCAGCAACTTGATCTTAGGCGTTTCTGAAAAAATCTGCGTTATCTGCTCCTTGCTCTTTGTACTAATTGGAGAGTTGGTTTGTAGTGGGCCAATGATTGCCCCGTGTTTCTGGCTCTCGGTTGTCACCGGCGCCGGTAATTTCCCTAACGCCGCTCTTGCCTGTACGAAATCCGGTTTTTGCTTCAACACAGCCTGAAAGGCTTGTTGTGCACCTGTGATATCTCCCCCGTCTCTCAGCAGTACACCCAGATTGAACTGGGCTATCCATTCATCTCCTGAATGGGCGTGCTCAAGCCACTGGCGGTAGAGCTGGATAGCGCCTTGTGTATCTCCCCTGGCTTGCAGTGCTTCTGCCTCCTGAACAGTAGCGATGATTGGGTTGGGCTGTGCCGGCTCTCCCAATTTTGTCGGTTCAGGTTGTGCGCTGATATTGATGTGCTGAGACGGGTTTTGCAGTTCACTGACGAGCGCGATGTATTGCTGTTCCAGATTACGGGTAAAGCGCAGCGAATCGAACAGCGGGCCGCTTTCTTTGGCCAGCGCCAGTTTCTGGCGCATGGTTTTGCGCGCTTTGGCATCTGCAGCCAGGGCTACCGCTTTATCTTCATAAGTTTGCAGATCATGAGTGATGAGTTCAGGTAGATCGGCGGCAGTCAGCAGTGCACCTGCCATGCGGGAAGCGAAGGAACGTCCACTCATGGTCAGCACCGGCAGGCCCATCCATAACGCATCATTAGCGGTGGTGCCGGCATTGAAGGGGAAAGTGTCGAGGAACAGGTCAGCAACCAAATAGCGCGCCAGATAATCGGCTGGCATGGTGCGTTCGGCAAATACCAGTCGTTTCGGGTCAATGCCCTGTGCTTTGGCCTGTTTTTGCAGGTTTTCCCTGGCCCAGGGGTTGTCCGCCAGCAGCCACAGCACGCTGTTGGGAACGCGGCGCAGAATGTTCATCCAGGTGGTAAACACTTCCAGTGTGTATTTGTGGTTGTTGTTGAAGGAACAGAACACAAACTTGCGCGCGGGCAGGCCGCAATCCTTGCGGGTGGGGGCGGGGCTGTGTTCGCGCTTGCGGTCGCTAACCTGATAGACATCCGGCATATAGAGCGGTTTTTCGCTGTAGAAGCGGGCATATTCTTCGGGAATCAGGTAGCGGTCGGCGATGACATAATCAATTCCCGGCAAACCCGTAGTGGCCGGCAGGCCCAGATAGGTGATTTGCATAGGTGCCGGGCGCATGGCCAGCATGCGGGTTTTAGCGCCGCTAGTCTGGCCTTGCAGATCGATGAGAATATCAATCTCGTGCTGGCGGATGAGTTGGGCAACTTCGTCATCACTTTTGCCGTGCACGGGAATGTAATGATCCACGGCAGAAAGAATACGCTGGCGCAAGGTTGAACCATCGTCCGGCGACCAGCAGAAAGCATAGGTTTCAAAGCGGTTTTTGTCGTGGTGCTCAAACAGTTCAACCGTGAGCATGGCAACCGGGTGAGTACAAAAATCGCTGGAGCAATAGGCAACTCGAATCTTGTCGTGGCGGTAACCATTGGCAGGGGATAGCCGAGGCAGATCAGCCGGAATCTTGCGGCGGCTGTAGTTCAGGGCAGCGGTAAGCTGGGCTTCCGGGGCATCCGAGATATTCAGCATGGCAAGCGCCGAGGTGTGTTCATGCAATACCGCTTCTGTGACCTTGCCCACTGGTGCGTAAACCGGCCACTGGCATTGTTTCTGGCGCTGAAAAATCAGGTGGTGGATGGCATCCGGCTGATCAGGGTCAAGCTGCAGGCTTTTTTCCAGCGCCTGAGTGGCTGCCTGATATTGCCGCCGGGTTTCCTGCAGGCGCCCGATGTTGTTGAGCGCCATGGTCAGGTTTTTTATCTGATCTGCCTGGTTTGGCCCGGTATTTTGATCAGCTTCCGGCGTGATGGCGTTCTCAACAACTGCCTGCCATTGTTCAATGGCGGCTTCTGCATTGCCCTGGCGTTCAAGCGCCAGTCCGAGATTGATACGGGCCTGGGGGAAAGCCGGGCTAAGCGCCAGTGCCTTCTGGAAAGCTTCAATCGAATCAATCAGGTTATTTTCAGCAAAAAGAATAACGCCGAGATTGAACCAGGCAACGCTGTTGAAAACGCCTGTATTACGCTGCAGCCAGGTGCGGTAGAGTGCAGCGCACAGCGCGGGATGTGAATTTAACGTTTCAGCGTAAGTGACCAGCTCGGTAAAGGAAACCTGGCCCTGCCAGGTGCGTTCGATCCAGCTGGTGTAATCAGATAGGGAATGGGTTGGCACGTTTGGCTCCTGATAAAAAGCAGTAACAGTTATGCTCTGCAATCTATCAGCTGGGTGATCCCGCAAAAGTGCTGATTAACCCGATAATTTCAGGTTATTTGTGAGCACTTCTGAATCGCCCCGGGGCGATTCAATGGCCCGAAAAATGAAGCTCCGCTTTCCTGATGCCGCGGAAGTTCTCTATCTGCAATCGTGAAACACGCGTAGCTCTCCCAGGCAGTCCTTGTTGATCCTGTTGTCGCTACAAGGCAGCCCTGTTCACCCTGGCTTCGAGGTCGGCACATGCCTTTAACAATGCATCGAAGGATAAGGCATTGCCCACCATCACTTCATCGGCCAGCATGGCCGCATAGTCCCTGGCGAGTGCGGCTTTGGCCTCGCCCTCGGGGACGATTTTCAGATGCCCTGTGGTCGCGGCTATGTAGTCGATGGCTTGGCCATCTGCATCTTTCTCGATGAAGAAGTATGACTTGTGGCGGGCAACAGCGATTGCCACCGTACGATCCGCAATTACGGCTGCGAAATGCGGGCTGCGTGCGATCGCGGCCAGGTCGTGCCAATGCCGTGCGTAGCGTTCGCTGCGAATGCGGCCTTGTGCGCAGAACACATGTGCAGCAGTGGCCTTCTCCCAAAAGGTACGCGCGACGCTCATGACCAGCGGTGACGCGATGGGGAACGACACGTCAGCCAGATGTGCGGCGATGTCGCAAGTAATCGGGAATACCTGGTGCGGCTCGCCAGTGGCGCGGCCGCCGAACTCCAGTGTGACGACAGGCGCTACGTATCCCGTGCCTTGCGCCAGAGCGGGGTAGTGCAGGAACAGCTTGTCGTTGTCTGAGCCGCCGAGTTCCAATCGGGCGTTCAGTTGCTCGCGGACCAGGGCCGCTTGAACCACTGGCTGCACGTTCTGCATGATCCAGTCTGGCAGCCGATGCCGCACGGTCTGCGTCCACTTGCCAGCCTGGCTGCGGCTGGCCGGCAGTTCGTCGCCTTTGCCGACCAGGTCCGGGATCAGCTTGCGGATGTCGCAGGTCAGGTCGATATCTTCGGAGAAGCGGTCGATGAGCTTGTAAACCTTCGACAGTGATGTGCCACCCTTGAATGTCAAGTCGGCCGACAACGGTGATACGAACAGGGCGCGCAGCGCCCACACTACCCATATATCCTTTTCAAGCAGGTGAATGGGGCGGCCGGTTTCGGCCCGCCCGTATTCCAGCGCTTCGCGTTGATCTCTTTTGTTCAGGTCAAAGAAATATTCAGCCACGCGCGGCTTCCTCGCCGATGGCTTGTGCCATCCAGCCGGGCAGCGTTGCTCGCGCTGAGATCAACGCTTGCCATTCGGGGAGAGGAAGAATACGGCGCAGCGATGCCAGCGACTTGCCAGCGTGTGTGGGTCCAATCCAGGCCAGTGCGCGCACGGCCGCGCCGGCTGGTCGTGTACCCAGCGCCAGCATCCAGCGCGGGGCGTGCTTGATGAGCACTTCCGAGCGGCCGAGCTTCAGCTTTCGGGTGCGTCCGGAGGTCAGATAGACCTCGCGGATGGGTACCTGCTGCGTCAGGCCCAGGACATTGGCCGCGCTGGCGCCATGTGGTACGACGATTTCACCGCTTTGTTCGGCCAGCGCCCTGATGACTTTCTCGGGAGCGGGAGCGCGTGAGCCGAACCGGCTGGAAACCGGGATGGCGTAGGTGCCACGCGCCACGCGCAGTAGTCTACCGGCCTTGGCCAGTCTGGAAAATGCCTGATCTACCGCCGACCGGCTTCCCAGGTGCAGGAATTCCCTGGGCGACAGAATACCTCCCTCTTGGAGAGATCGTGCTTGTTGCAGGATGGTCTCGGGCAGTGTGTTCATGGATATCTCTCTATGTAAGAAATAGTACATTAGTTTCTGACATCCTAAAAGCTACATGACTCCGCTGAATCTGGTGACAGAAATGGATATATTTCCGGGATGTTCCGGACGCCTGTTCTATTGCTGCTTGTACTGCCAATAAAAAAACCACGATATCGGATCAGCTCCAATATCGTGGTTAGTAAATATCTGCTGTTAATTAGTAGCTATCGACAGTTTAGCTGCCAAAATTCAGGTGTTGAATCTGATCCGTGGTGAAGGCCTGAATCTGTTTGGCAGAAAGGGCTTGTACCTGATCTGATGTCAGTGCTGTTACTTGATCAGTACTTAATTCTTTGATTTGACCTATAGTCAGACCTTTGATGGCAGCGGTGCTAATTTGAGCCAGGTCACCGGTTTCAAATCCCTTGACGGCATCTGTGCTAAGGCCTGCAAGCTGTTTGGCGGACAGGGCTGCAGCCTGATCTGAGGTTAGCGCCTCCACGCTTGCGCTGCTCAATCCCTTGATTTGTGCTGCGGTCAGGCTGGCGATGCCACTCGTTGAGATAGCGCCGATCTGGTCGCTATCCATAGCGTTTAACTGAGCTGTGGTCAGCGTTGCGACCTGGGTGGCAGAGAACTCCTTCATGTCGCTGGTTGTTAAATTCTTGATTACATCCGTGCCCAGTGACTGGATTTGTTTGGCAGAAAGGGCTTGCACCTGGCTGGAATCCAGAGAGTTGAATTGTGCACTGCCCAGCGCGCCGAGTTGCGCGGCAGTCAAACCCTTGATGGCGGCGGTGCTAATTTGAGCCAGATCACCGGTTTCAAATCCCTTGACGGCGTCTGTGCCAAGGCCTGCAAGCTGTTTGGCAGACAGGATTTTAGCCTGATCTGAGGTTAGCGCTTCCACGTTTGCACTGCTCAATCCCTTGATTTGTGCGGCGGTCAGGCTGGCGATGCCACTCGTTGAGATAGCGCCGATCTGGTCGCTATCCATAGCGTTTAACTGAGCTGTGGTCAGCGTTGCGACCTGGGTGGCAGAGAACTCCTTCATGTCGCTGGTTGTTAAATTCTTGATTACATCCGTGCCCAGCGCCTGGATTTGTTTGGCAGAAAGGGCTTGCACCTGGCTGGAATCCAGAGAGTTGAATTGTGCACTGCCCAGTGCGCCGAGTTGCGCGGCAGTCAAACCTTTGATGGCGGCGGCATCAATTTTAGCCAGATCTGCGGTTTCAAATCCCTTGACGGCATCTGTGCCAAGGCCTGCAAGCTGTTTGGCAGACAGGATTTTAGCCTGATCTGAGGTTAGCGCTTCCACGTTTGCACTGCTCAATCCCTTGATTTGTGCGGCGGTCAGGCTGGCGATGCCACTCGTTGAGATAGCTCCGATCTGGCTGCTGTTCATTCCACTCAATTGAGTTGTGGTCAGTGCTGCGATTTGTTTGGCGGTCAGTGCACTGATAGTGTCGGTGGATAAGTTGGTTGCATCCAGCCCCTGAATCTGCTTGGCAGACAATGCACCCAGTGCGTCTGTACTTCGGGCTGAAAGTTGGCCGCTGGAGAGTTCTTTCAGTTGTGCGCTACTCAGGGCAGCGACCTGGGTGGCAGAGAACTCCTTCATGTCGCTGGTTGTTAAATTCTTGATTACATCCGTGCCCAGCGCCTGGATTTGTTTGGCGGAAAGGGCTTGCACCTGGCTGGAATCCAGAGAGCTGAATTGCTCACTGTTCAGGGCACCGAGTTGTGCAGCAGTCAAACCTTTGATGGCAGCGGTGCTAATTTGAGCCAGATCCTCGGTTTCAAATCCCTTGACGGCATCTATGCTAATAGCTGCTATTTGTTGGTAGCTGAGTACGGCTGCCTGAGCTGTTGTAAGTGATTCGATGTTAGTGGAATTCAATCCCTGAATTTGCTTGGCGGACAATGCGCCCAGTGCGTCTGCACTCAGGCTGGAGAGATCGCCGCTATTCATGTCTTTTAGTTGGGCAGCGGTAAGCCCGGTGGCCTGCGCCTTATTAATCGCCTGGATTTGTGTGGTGGTCAAACCGTAGGTAAATTGGTTTGGATTAAAAGCCCCGATCTGCTTGCCGCTCAGGATGACCAGATCTTGCGTTTCAATGGCCGCGATCTGAGTGGATGTCATCGCGTTGATCTGCTTGTCAGAAAGCGCTTTCATATCTCCTGTGGTGAGATCTTTTATCTGCGTCGTTGTCAACGCAGAGATTTGGGTTGGGGTCAGGCTGCTGATAATCGACATAATTATTTTCTCCAAAACTTGTTGGGTCCCTATTCGGTATCAATGCGGATAAGGGCATTAGATCTAAAATATGCTCAGTATTACGGGCATTACGCTAGCCTTTATGGCGTTATTTCTCTTTACGGCATAGCGTCTTGTTACATTTAGGGAATTTCTGAAGAAGACTTTTTGATTCTGGCAAGGGACCTGGATTTTACCTGTCGGGCTTATCAATGAAGCAGATGGCCCTTGCCGATGCCGGGCATGAGGGAGTGAGTGTGAAGCAGAAGCGGTAAGCTTGTCAGGCGAACGTATCGATGAGGCTGGAACGTCTGGTTGCCTGTAAGGCTGGTGTCTGCGGACTGGTGGAATCGTAGGTGGAGTGATCACCGGCTGCCGGGCGGCGGAAGGGACTGCCTTGTCTGTTTTCTGCCTGCTGCCCGGGTGTATCTGCACTGACTGAGGTATCAGCCAGCGTAATTCCGTTTTCTGCCATGATCTCACGCAATCTTGGCAGATTGGCTTCGATGGCTTCACGGACTGCGGGGTGGTGTGAAATGAATTGTGCCGTAAGCCGCTGATCATCGGATAACTGCAGTGAAATTTCTATCGGGCCGAGATGGGCTGGATGCAGTTTCAGTTCTGCCGCTTGCATCCGCTGTGTCGCCAGCCAGGTGATTTTACGGCCGAATTCTTCCGGCCAGTCCGGCTGGCCAAATTCTGCGGCAATAGCCGGCGCATCATTCGCCGTGGTATCAGCAGCAATATCAGTCAGTGGCGTGCTGCTGGTATGTGCGGCTACAGGTGTTACCGGGACAGATGTCATCGAAGGCGGCAAGGATTTGCCGCTATCGGCAAAATTTGCCGCATCGATTGCCTGATTAAAGCTGTTCACAGGAGCGGGAAACGGGGTACTTGTACTGATATTTCCGGCCGGGAGTTCAGCAGGGAGAGGAGCAGCGTGAGCCTGGCTGGTTGTCTGGAGTGGATCGGCAGCGTGTCGGCCAGAGTCCGATGGCAGATTTGGCGGCGTTGCAGATGCCAGTCCGCCTGCGGGGAAGGTAACAGGCTCATCCGTCACTGGCTGGCCGGTATTCGGCATCATGCTTGTCGCCAGCATGGATAACAGTTCTTCCGCCGGTGCGTCCGGTGCATTCGGTGTGTCCAGTGCATCCGGTGCGGGCTGAGATGGAACGAGCTGAGGTGGATTGGCCGGCGCAGCTATCATGCCGGCTATGAGTGCATCGATTGATACCGGTGCCGGATTTTCGGTGTCGTCTTCAATGGCCTGATCGCTTTTCATCATACTGATCAGGATGCTGCTAAATGCCTGTTCGATTGGCTGTCCGGGAACAATGGGGCTGGCAACGCCCGGTAAAAGGGTTGCTGTGAGGTCGCTGGTTACGACAGGCAGACCCATATCTGGAAGGGCGGGCAGATTCGGCATGGTAGTCCTCGAAGAAGATTTGTTGTTGTATGGCAAGTATCAAGCAATTCTCATGCCACTAATCTGCGTTCTTTTGCTGTTTGCTGAAGTTGTGCGCCGTATGTTCATCCAGCTGACGCTGTTCCTGTTTCTGTAAGCGTGCCTGGTGGTGAAGCTCGGCGCGCTGCGACAGGGTGTCATAGGATTTCAGCTTTTGACGGTGGGCGTGATATTGCGTGCTTCCTGCTTCCGTATGCTGTTGCGTCATCGTGACGAGTCTTTGCTGTGACTGAATGGCAGTATCGAGCTTGCAGATGAATGCCTTGAAATTTCGCCATTCAACCGGACTGATACCGCTCCCGGCGGATTCCATGAATTGCGACTGGTAATTTTCGCGATATTCGACTAACAGCTGTAAGGTTTTCTCAGCTTCCTGCTGCTTGAGATTCAGCTTGCCCAGATTGATGGCGGCATCGTCCGTTTGTTTGCGGGCGTGGTCGAGCAGCAGTTTGAGTGAATGGGGGGTAGCCATCTTTTGCGCTTACTGTTTTACAGTTGTAACGCCGAAAGCTTTTCCATACTTTCGATATAGCTTTCCTGCTCGAACATGCCTTGCTGCAGAAATGATTCGAGTACCGGGTAAAGCTCGATGGCCCGATCCAGTTGCGGATCACTGCCGCTTGCGTATGCCCCCACGCTGATCAGATCATGGCTGCGCTGATAACGGGAGTACAGGGCCTTGAAGCGCTGCGCCTGACCAAGCTGTTCACGTGTTACCAGGCTGGCCATCACGCGGCTGATCGAGGCCTCAATGTCGATTGCCGGATAGTGACCCGCCTCGGCCAGGCGCCGTGACAATACGATATGGCCATCGAGAATGGCGCGTGCATTATCGGCAATCGGATCATTGGGATCATCATTCTCGGTCAGCACGGTATAGAAGGCAGTGATCGATCCGCTTCCCCGCCGGCCGTTACCCGCACGCTCTACCAGCTGGGGCAGGCGGGCGAATACGGAGGGGGGGTAGCCCTTGGTGGCAGGCGGTTCGCCAATGGCGAGTGAAATCTCCCGCTGCGCCATGGCAACGCGGGTGAGGGAATCCATGATCAGCAGCACATGCTTGCCTTCATCCCGGAAATATTCGGCAATGGCAGTAGCATAGGCGGCGCCGTGCAAACGCATCAGTGGTGAAGTATCGGCTGGTGCGGCAACGACAACCGAGCGTGCCAGTCCTTCCGGGCCGAGAATATGTTCGATGAATTCCTGGACTTCGCGGCCTCGTTCGCCAATCAGGCCGACAACAATGACATCTGCGCTGGTATAACGTGCCATCATACCGAGCAAGACACTTTTACCCACGCCGCTGCCGGCAAACAATCCCATGCGCTGGCCACGCCCCACACTCAGCAATGTATTGATCGCACGTACACCGACATCCAGTGTTTTTTCGATCGGTGCCCGTTCCAGCGGATTGAACGGACGGCTGTAAAGCGGCACACTATGCCCACAATGGAGCGGGCCATAGCGATCGAGTGGATCGCCGGATCCATTCAAAACGCGCCCCAACAGCTCCGGGCCGACACTGATATGTTTTGTCCGATCGGCCGCACGGCGTCGCGGATGCTGCAGGGTTCCGATGCGGGGTACTGCGCCGGTATATTCGGTAGGGACGACTTTTGCACCGGGCGTCAGTCCATAAATATCGCCAGAGGGCATCAGAAAAAGCCGTTCTCCGGAGAAACCAACTACTTCTGCCGTGACGCTGTTTCCGTTCGGGAGAAAAACGATACAGCTGGTACCTACTGCCAGCTTGAGGCCAACGGCTTCCATTACTAGCCCGGCAACACGGGTAAGCGTACCGCTGACGAGAAAGGAATTCGCAGGCTCGATCAGTCGCTGGCAGTTCTGGAGGAAATCACGCCAGAGTGGGGTGTGGACTGATCCGGTGGTATCCACGTGGTCGTGGTATCCGTCTGGTATTGTCATACCAGCCAGGGCTGCTCCTGGCCGAGGACAGCCAGAGTACGCTGCCAGCGGGTAGCCAGCGTTGCATCCACTTCACAGCCACCGGATTCGATCCGGCAGCCACCGGGCTCGATCTGTGTATCTTCATATATATGCCACTTGGGGTGGGCCGGATGATTTTCCAGATGATCTCGTATTCGCGCGGCATCATCGGGATGCAGGGTCAGCCGGATCGACTGCGAGACAGCGGGCAGTTGACGCAATGCCTCCTCGACGACCGGAAGAATCAGTTCAGGTTTGATTTCCAGCGCATGGCTGGTGATTTTTCTGGCCAGATCGATGGCGAGTGTCAGCAAATCCTGTGCCATGGTCTGATCGATTTGTTTCAATTCCTGTTCCAGAGCACCAGTAAGCGATTGCAAATGCTTGACTTCTACCAGGGCGGCATGTTTTGCCTGTTGCATGCCTTCCTGGTAACCCGCCGTTTTGCCTTCTTCACGGGCTTGCTGGTAGATTTGCTCGATCTGTTCGGCGGTGGGTAAAACAATGGCTTCGTGTGCTGTGGTTTTTGCCCCGGCTGCTATCTGATTTTCAGGCTGATCTGCTGATCTGGCAGTATGGGGTGTTTTTTCCGGAGATTCAGTTTTCTGCCGGGATTTAAGCGGATCGAGCGAGCCAAATTCCCATTTCTGCCAGGAAGAGAGTTCTTTCTTTGGAATGACGTAAGCTGCTTCCATATCCGTTGTTTCCTTATACGAGTTGACGAGGTGCCTGATGAAAGATGATTACGGGCTTTGATTCCATTTCTAAATCAGAACTAACTTTGTCGGCTTCGCCTGGCCGTATTATTTATACTGTCTGCGGCTCGCCTTCGTGTCATTTTTGATTTGGGAATGGAATGATATGGTCGGGTGGCCAGATCGGACAGCGCCGATCAGATGAAACCGTCTCCTTCTTTTCCACCCAGTGCGATACGACCATCATCGGCAAGCTGTCGCAAAGTCTTGAGGATTTTCTTCTGTTCGGTTTCTACCTCGGAAACACGAACGGGCCCTTTGCTTTCGAGATCCTCACGTAGCGTTTCGGCAGCACGTTGTGACATGTTCTTGAAGATTTTGATGCGTAATTCTTCCTTGGCACCCTTGAGTGCGGTGATGAGTGCATCGGACTGGATTTCTCTCAGCAGAAGCTGGATGCCCTGGTCATCGACATGCAACAGATCATCGAAGACAAACATTTCATCCATGATTTTCTGTGCAATTTCCTCGTCATACTGGTTGAAATTCTCGATGATGTTGCTTTCCAGTGCGGTCGGCATGAAATTCAGAATCTCTGCCGTAGTGCGAATACCGCCCATGCGCGGCTTCTTGATGCTGTCGGTGCCCGACAGCAATTTGCTCAGCACACCGTTCAGTTCGCGCAGTGCCGTCGGCTGAACGCTGTCCAGTGTGGCGATACGCAGCAGAACATCATTTCTCAGTCGTTCGGTAAACAGTGCCAGGATAGCGCTGGATTGATCGCGTTCCAGATGCACCAGGATAGTGGCAATGATCTGCGGATGCTCGTTCTTGATCAGTTCGGCAGCAGAAGCAGCATCCATCCATTTCAGGCTTTCTATCCCGCTGGTGTCATCTCCCTGGCTGATGCGATCCATCAGCCCCGCTGCTTTTTCCTCTCCCAGTGCTTTGGTCAGCACTGTGCGCAGGTAGTCGAGTGCTCCCTGTCCCAGTGAGGTTTTGCCATTCGCAAGATGACAAAACTCTTCCAGTACGCTTTCGATGGTTTCCTGCTTGATATCGTTGAGGGCGGCCATGGCCTCACTCAGTTTCTGAACTTCCTTGGGGCCGAGATGGCGAAACACCCGGGAAGCTTCTTCTTCCCCCAGCGACATCAACAAAATTGCACTTTTAAAAATCCCTTCATCGCTCATTGCCTGACACCCATCCTTTTACAACGTTGGCTACGATAGCCGGTTCAGTGACAGCCAGTAATCTGGCTTTTTCCAGATTTTCTTCCAGCGTCACCACCCTGACAGTACTCACCTCGGCTTCGCTGTGTTCCAATCCATTCTTGACAGCTAATGCCGGAACGGGTGGCGGTGGTGGAGGAGGCAGCAAATTCCTGAGAAACGGTCGGAAGATCTTTTGCAGGAAGAACAGTACGATTGCCGCGATCAGCAGTTGCTTGCCAATGTCTTTGGCAAGCAGGACGGTATCCGGATCTTTCCAGGGTGGCAGTTCTTCCAGTGAATCTCCCTTCAGGTTGAACTGGCTGTTGGTAACCGTCAGCGTATCGCCGCGTGTTTCATCGAAACCGATGGTCTGTTTCACCAGGGCGGTGATTTTCTCGATCTCTTCACCGGAAAGCGGTTCATTGGCCGGATTGCCTTCAGTATCCAGCTTCGTCCGGTAATTGATGACCACTGCCGCTGAAAGCCGGTTGATGCGGCCTGTTGCCTGGCGGGTATGTGAAATGGTTTTATCCACTTCATAGTTGGTCGTTGATTCCCTACGCGTATCGGTCGGAGTCGTCTTGGCAGCTGCTTCCGAACTCTGTTTGGCTTCTATCGGTGCCTCGGCCGGAGCAGGAGGACGATTCGACAGCGCACCCGGTACTCCTCCTTCCGGCTGGGAAATGGAAACCGACTCGGATTGTTGCTGGCTGCGAACTGCAGCTGCTTCTGCCGGATTGTTGTTGGGTTTGTAGATTTCTTCGGCACGTTCGATGCGGGAAAAATCGACATCTGCGGTCACTTGTGCATGTACGTTATCTTCACCGGTGATGGGTGTCAGAATGGCCTCGATGCGCCGGACGAAATTCTGCTCCATATCCTGCACATACTTGAGCTGGCCGGGGTCGAGTCCGGTTTCCGCCTGGTTGTCTTTCTGACCACTCAACAGATTACCTTGCTGATCGACAACGGTAACGTTTTTGACCGGCATATCGGGAATACTGCTGGAAATCAGATGAACGATTGCGCTGACCTGTTCGGTGCTCAGCATCCGTCCGGGATGCAGGTTCAGCAGCACGGAAACTCTTGGTTGCGGACGCTCCCGGGTGAATACGCTCGGCTTGGCAATCGCCAGGTGCACGCGTGCCCCCTGAACGGCTGACAGGGATTGAATCGAACGGGAGAGTTCACCTTCCAGGGCGCGCTGATAATTGACTTGTTCCAGGAACTGGCTGGAGCCGAATTTCTGGTTTTCCAGAATCTCGAAACCGGACAGATTGCCTTTGGGCAGCCCTTGCCCTGCCAGACGCAGGCGGACTTCATGCACCTGACTGGCCGGAATCAGAATCGAGCCGCCACTTTCGCTGAACTGGTACGGAACATTCATCTTCTGCAGGGCCTCGATGATCGCTCCCCCTTCCTGATCCGACAAGCTGGCATAAAGAACCCGGTAATCCGGCGACTGGCTCCATAGCCATGTACCGGCGATCAGGGCAATGACGGCGGCGGCTGCCACCATCAGACCCAGTTTCTTCTGGGTGGGCAGTTGTTTGATTTTATCCAGTTGACTGAATGTCTTTTTTTCTTCCTGGATTTCTTCCTGGACGGTTGCCATAACGATCACCTCCTGCCTTGTTCTTTGAGATTTACGAAGCCTGACGGATATCTGAGCCCGCTCTGGTTTGTCATTTGAATATGTGTTGCGGTTTGATGAATACCGGCATTATCGGGATATTCTCTGGGCCTGAATCTCTGAAAAGAGAACATTTGCTCGTGTTATTTCATCGATGATCAGCGTAGTGCGTGGTGCTAAGCTGTGCAGCGTCGAAATCGGGAGATTTTCTCCATGAAAACAGAGGTAGGCGTTACACCGGTGGCCGATCATGAACAGCTCCGGCAGGCCTTTGCCGTATTCAGTCAGGCATCCAGCCAGCTTTCCGGGATCTATCGTGAATTGCAGCAGCAGGTTTTCCGCCTGACGGAAGAACTGGCGCTGGCCAATGGAGAGCTGCAGCGCGAGCTGGCTGCCAAGGAAGCGTTGTCGCAGCAGCTCGGGCAATTGCTGACGGCACTGCCTGGTGGTGTTGTGGTGCTGGATCACCAGAACAGTATCAGCCGGGTCAATCCGGCAGCGATTCGTTTACTGGGAGAGCCATTACTGGGGATGACGTGGCAGCAGATCGTACAGGAGCGTTTACAGCCGACAGGTGTGGCCGGTGAATGGCATGCGGGAAAGGAAGATCTCGCTCTATTCTGTCCGCGCAGACTGTATATCGAGAGCAGTGTTTCGGAAATGACCGGGGAGTGCATTCTGCTGCTCCACGACATGACAGAAGCCTATGCACTGCGCGAACAGAATCGCCGTAACCAGCGGCTTGCGGCAATGGGCGAAATGGCTGCCGGCCTGGCACACCAGCTGCGCACGCCGTTATCCACTGCATTGCTGTATGCCGGGCATTTGAGCGGTGAAGCACTCGATCCTCAGGAAAGAAAAAGATTTGCCGTTAAAGCGATTGAGCGGCTCCACCATCTGGAGCATCTGATCCGTAACATGCTGCAGTTCGTGAAAGGTGAACCGGTGCCGGCAGGGCGGGTGAAACTGTCTGTACTGCTACGCAAAATGCAGCGGGTGATGGCACCCCAGATGCAGCAGCGTAATCTGCGGTTTGTTGTTCAGGATAACAGCAGGGGAGTCAGTCTGAATGTGGATCGTGCGGCGCTGAGCAATGCCGTGGCGAATCTGCTCGATAATGCCGTGCAGGTTTCTCCTGTCGGCAGCCTCGTCACACTGACTTGTGAAACAACGGAAGATGAAGCCAGGCTGATCGTCAGTGACGAGGGTCCGGGAATCGATCCCACCCTGCGTGAGCGGGTGTTTGAGCCGTTCTTCACGACACGAACGGAGGGAACCGGGTTGGGGCTGGCGATCGTGCATAATCTGATCCAGTCGATGCGAGGTGAAATCCGGATCGATTCGGTACCCGGTACCGGTACCCGGTTTACGATCAGCCTGCCGAGAACGGCAAAAGAGTTTGAGAATGTACCTGATTTGCGGAGTAAGGCTGAAACAGCCGAAAAATGAGGACAGATAAGAAATGCGGAATTTGCCTGTATTGATAGTGGAAGATGATCCGGATCTGCTGGAGGCATTGTGCGCAACGCTCAAGCTGGACGGATACACCACCCTGGCTGCCAGTAGTGGCGAGCAGGCGATCGATCTGCTGCGGACTCATCCGGCAGGGCTGGTCATCAGTGATGTGCAGATGCGCCCGATGGATGGTTATACATTGCTGCAGGCTATCAAGCGGAGTCATCCCTGGATTCCGGTCGTATTGATGACCGCTTATGGCGAAGTGGACAAGGCCGTGGCTGCGATGCGTTCCGGCGCCAGTGATTACCTGCTCAAGCCGTTTGATCCGCACAGTCTGCTGGCGCATGTCAGGCATTATCTGCTGACCGTCAGCGATGAGGATGAATCGGAAATCGTTGCTGAAGACCCTCGCACCCTGACATTGTTGTCTCTTGCGAAGAAGGTGGCTGCAACCAGCGCCACGGTGATGCTGACGGGCGAGAGCGGTAGTGGCAAGGAAGTACTGGCCCGATTCATTCATCGCCATTCACCGCGTGCATCTCGACCGTTTGTCGCCATCAATTGTGCTGCCATCCCTGAAAATCTGCTGGAATCGACGCTGTTCGGATACGAAAAAGGATCGTTTACCGGGGCATCTCAGGCGCAGGCAGGAAAATTCGAGCGGGCCAACGGGGGAACTTTGCTGTTGGATGAAATTTCGGAAATGCCGCTCGGTCTTCAGGCGAAACTGCTGCGTATCCTGCAGGAACGTGAGGTGGAGCGGATAGGCGGGAGTAAACCCGTCAAGCTGGATATACGCCTGATTGCGACTTCCAATCGGGATATGCCGATGTATGTGCAGGAAGGCCGCTTTCGGGAAGATTTGTACTATCGCCTCAATGTTTTTCCTCTGGAAATTTTGCCGCTGCGTGAACGTCCGCAGGATATCGTGCCGCTGGCGCAGCGTATTCTGGATCGATCTGCCCAGCCGCGCTGTGTGTTGGCGCAATCAGCCATACGCAGTCTGGAACGGTATACCTGGCCGGGAAATGTACGGGAGCTGGAAAATGTGATTCAGCGTGCCATGATTCTGGCAACGGGTTCGATCGAGGCTGAACACCTGAATCTGCCGGGATCCTCTGCCAGAGATACCTTCCGGGGAGAAGCACAGAGGGAAGGTGATTCACCGCTACGCGATATCAAATCACTCGAACGGGATCATATTCTGCAAACGCTGGCGGCGGTGAATGGCTCACGTAAGCTGGCGGTGCAGAAACTCGGTATCTCCGAGCGCACCTTGCGTTACAAACTGCAGCAATACCGGCTTGCCCGGTGTTGATCGATTTTATAAATGAGTATTTCGGTAAAAACCGTTACAGGCGGTTCGAATTTTCCGAGGCATATCAACATGACAGGCGCGGGGTGAGTGAAGATGCGCCACAGTGATTCAGCCGTACGGCAGGTTTTCCGAAGTAACCAGATACTGGAGAAAGAAATATGAACGTTACATCAGGCATGGATCAGATTCTGGCGCAGCTCAAGGCCACTTCGGATCTGGCAGCGGGTGGCAGTAAACCTTCTGCAACCGTTTCCACGGTTTCACAGGCAGATTTCGGCCAACTGCTCAAGTCTGCGGTCGATCAGGTCAATACTGTTCAGCAGACTGCCAGTCAGCTGAGTCGGGAATTCGTGGGTGGCAATCAGGATGTCGAACTGCACGATGTCATGATTTCTCTGCAGAAGGCGAATGTTTCCTTTCAGTCCATGATTCAGGTACGCAACCGACTGGTAACAGCGTATCAGGAGATCATGAACATGCAAGTGTAGCGTCGGGCCGATAAAAAATAGCGAGGAAATCATGGCCATACTTCGGAAAAATCCAGAATTGGCAGCGCCTTCATCCGTATCGCGGGATACGAATGAATCCGACTACATCGTGCATTCTCTGACTGAAGTATGTTTTTTCCTCAATGGAATCATGCAGGAAAAATCACTGATTTCACTGCATCTCGCCCGCAACAGCCACTCTGCGATTCTCTCATCCATTCTGGCTGTCGATTTGCAAAAGAAGTTACTGGTACTGGATTACGGGATCAATGAAACACTCAATCAAATGGCACTCAAGAGCGGGATGTTGCGTTGTGTCACCAGCCATAACCGCATCAGGATCGAATTCGATTGCAACAACCTGCAGCACATCCGGTTTGAGGGTCGCAATGCATTCAGTGCAGATCTCCCGACATCGCTGAAACGTCTGCAGCGGCGCAATTTTTATCGGATCGCAACGCCCGTGGCAAACCCTGCAACTTGCGTCATTCCACCATTGAGGCAACATGAGGAAGTTTTTCTTACGCTCAATCTGCTGGATATCAGCCGCGGTGGCATGGCGCTGATCGATCGGCCGGATACCGATGCGCCGCTGGAAGCTGGTATGACGCTGGAGCACTGCCGGATTGAATTACCGGAATTCGACACGATTGAAACTACCGTCCGGATCGTGAGCATCAGTATGGCCATTCTTTCCAATGGCAACACCTGCTCGCGCATCGGTTGTGAATTTGTAAATTTGTCTGAGAAATCAGGGACGCTGATACAACGTTACATTATCTGGCTCGAACAACAGGCCAGAAAATTCGATACGAAATCACACTTCTGACATCGTTACAGATCACATTAAAAAATCTGATGTCATCATTACTCCTGCCCTTCGTGTCATTTTTGATTTGGGAATGGAATTACAAGCCATACATGCACTATTAGCCGCGAGCTGCATGGCAGTGTGTGATCCGGTAACACTGTCACTGAGAAGGATCGGGTGAGTCGGCGGGCATCGCCAGATCGTTTTCCAGCCGATAGAGCCAGGCCAGCAACTCTGCTACGGCGATATACAGTTCCGGTGGAATGTGATCATCCAGATCGACCTGCATCAGCAGTGCCACCAGTTCTGCCGATTCATGCACATACACGCCGGCTTCCTGAGCGCGGCGAATGATTTCTTCAGCAATCAGTCCCCGGCCCTTGGCAACCACCTGGGGAGCAGTCATGCCGCTGTGATAGGCGAGTGCTACTGCTCCGGGAATCGGAGTATGTTCTGGTGGGGCGGGTGAATCAGTCGGTTCGCCCTGATTCTCTTGCCCGGTTGGCTCAGGTCGCTTCATGTTGCTGAATGTCCATCGCACGAATCGTCAGCCCGGTCGTTTGCATGGCGCTTGCCAGCGTAATCTGTTCTTTCCTGAGCTGTCGTGTAATTTCATCGGAATCGGCATCCAGCCGGATTCGCATACCCTGTGGTTCGATCATGATAGTGGCAGTGATTTTTCCCAGATTTGGCAGTTGCAGGTGAATCCGGGTCTGCCAGCGACCTGATTTCCCGGTTTTTTCATTGTCGGCCTGTTCTTTCCCCTGATCATCCGGATATTCGGTGATATCCCATTCCATGGTCTGTCCTGGCCAGATTTCTCCCCGCCACTGGATGGTTCCGGTTTCCAGGGTATGCAGTTGCTGTTGTATCAGTGACACTGCCTGGGATGCGACTGGTGAAGCCGTGGCTGAATCAGTAATCGTTGTGGATACGGTTGCCGGTGCGGGCAGTTTGCCTTGCGGTTCCTGCCGGAGTTGTTGCAGCGAACGGTTGCCGCTGAGCCATTGCACCAGATGAGCTTCGTAGAATAACCCGCTGGCTGACAGTGCTTGCTGCAGTTGAGCGGGCAACTGAATTCTTTCTCTACCGGTAGCGGGTGGTATCGGCAACAGCGGGGCTGCTTCGTTCGCAGTTTTCATGGCAGGTGGGGCAGGCTGGCTCAGCAACTGTGCGATGAGTCTGCCGGCCGGACTGAGTGTTGTCGGGTTATTGCCACCTTGAGTACCGCTGTGCAGCAAGAATTTCAGCCGGGGAGACTGCTCGATCAACGTTAATTCCAGAATATTTCCAGGGTTTGCCGAAGCGGGCATGCGCATTTGCAGCCATCTGCCGGCGACATTGACGAGGGAATGGCCGTTCGTCAGCCGTTCACCGATCTGTGCCCTATATTTCTGGCCCAGAATAAAGGCAGGTGTATCCGATTGTGTGGCATCCGGTACCGGGGTAACTGCACTGACCGGCCGAGTTTGTGAAATTGCATCAGTTGGGGTGGCAGACACAATAACTGCAGAATTGACCGGATTTGAAATCATGGTATCACCTTGATGTAACTGGTTTCGATATCGGACTCGACGGACAGTCCGTGTCAATCATAACCCGGCCT
This sequence comes from Nitrosomonas europaea, assembly GCF_900167395.1. GTDB lineage: Bacteria > Pseudomonadota > Gammaproteobacteria > Burkholderiales > Nitrosomonadaceae > Nitrosomonas > Nitrosomonas europaea. Next base: position 17,787 of record NZ_FUWK01000026.1, on the reverse strand, counting down.
TATCTGGTTGCGTATGATTTCACTCAATTTTTCTGTCGTTGCGAAATTACTGTTGCAGGCCCTGCAAGGGCTTATTAAGGGCTTATTTTTTCCAATCCAGTGGAAACATATATTCATTTTGAATAATCAGATTTTCTTTTCCAGTATCAGGTATTATGGTATTTGTCTGTTTTTTCAATATGATGGTCTATCAATCCGTTCGAGTTACCAAGTGTGTGATAAGACGATTTACTGGTTGCTGCCGGTGTATGCGCTTTTCCTGCTGATAGGTTCCGATGGTGTCAGAGCCGAGGATTGGCTATACACGATTCGTTCAGGGGATAATCTCTGGAACGTGGCAGAACGTCATCTGGTCAGCATGAAATATGTGCCGCGTCTGCAGCAGCTCAACCGCATCCATGATCCGCATCATATTCCGCCAGGCAAGGTAATCCGGATTCCGGTCGAATGGGCGACCCGCCGGCCGGGGGATGCTGAGATCGTTGATTGTTACGGGACGGCAACCCTTAGACGTGCTGCCAGTGCTGAGATTTTACCGGTTACGGAAAAATTGCGTGTGGCAATCGGGGATGAAATCAGTACCGGGCCGGATTCCCAGGTTACACTCGAATTCAGGGATCGATCCCGGCTGCGAGTGGAAAGTGAAAGTAAAATCCGCCTGAAACAGGCCGAGGTACTGGGGCAGGATGGGGTGGTGATGACAGAAGTCGAGCTGGAGTCCGGCCGCACGGTAAATATCGCTCCGCATGGATCGGAGCCTGCCACCCGATTCAGGATACGGACGCCTGCTGCCGTGAGTTCAGTGCGGGGTACCCGTTTTCGTGTAGGGGCGGATAAACAGGATGGCACTACCCGCAGCGAAGTTCTGGAGGGGCTGCTGGAGGTGAGTGCACAGGGACGGAATGTGCAGGTACGAGAGGGGTATGGCACGGTTACGCGGCCGGACCAGTCACCCGTCAGCCCGGTTGAATTATTGCCCGGACCGGATTTTTCCGCGACACCGGATTTGTACGAGAGGGTACCTCTGATCATTTCTCTGAAACCTCTGGCAGGTGCACGTTCGTATCGGGTGCAGATTGCCCTGGATCCTGAGTTCAGGCAGATTTCGACTGATCTGGTCGCGATGAATCTGCCACTGCGCGGTCGTGAACTGGCCGATGGCGATTACTGGCTGCGGGTACGCGGGCAGGATGTGTCGGGACTGGAAGGCAAGGATGGTGTCAAGAAAATCAGGGTACATGCTCGTCCGGAACCGCCATTCATCATGGCACCTCAATCGGGTGCAAGAGTCGGGGATAATCGACCGGTTTTTGAGTGGGCTACCCGGCCGGATATCAAACGTTATCTGATCGAAGTAGATCGTACAGCTGATTTCAGAGAATCAAGAAAATATGAATCTGATTCTCCAGAAGGATATTTCATGTTGTCGGAACCATTGACACCGGGCGAATACTGGTGGCGGATAGCTGCTGAATCCGAGATCATTGGGGTGGGGCCTTACAGTGATTCGGTATCTTTCAAAGTGCCGGTACCGGGTCCGGAACTGGATTCGGTCGAGATCGAGCGTGAAGAAATCAGATTTGCCTGGCCTGCAGGAGAGACGGGTGAACAGTTCCAGTTCCAGATGGCGCGTGATTCCGGATTCGATAACATCATCAGTGATGTCCTGGTCAGTGAACCGAGAGTCGTCATCCCCAATTCTGGTGGTGGCCGTTATTACCTGCGTATCAAACCGATCAGAGCCGATGGTGAAGAAGGGGTATTCGGGCCAGTCCAGTCATTCGAGATTCCGTATCGTTTTCCTTTCTTTCTGCCGTTTCTAGGGTTTATGTAATGGCGGGGTGGGGTATACGCAGTATTACCGGTACCTCTAAACTTCGTGCCGCAATGTTGCTGGTAGTCGTCGGGCTGCTGTCGGTGTCGGGCTGGCTGCAGCGTCTCGATTGGCTGGTTTATGATGAAATCATCAGTCGTCAGTCTTTTCAGCCGGATAGCGATATCGTCATTGTGGCAATCGACGAAGAAAGCCTGCGAACCATTGGTAAATGGCCCTGGTCGCGCGAGCTGCATGCCGGGTTGATCGATCGCCTGAGTCAGATTGGCTCGAATGTGGTAGCACTTGATTTGTTGTTGTCTGAACCCGATGTTGATCATCCGGAAGCCGATAAGCGTCTCAAGACGGCAATTTTTACGCATGGTAATGTCGTGTTGCCGGTTGCACCGGCGCAGAATGCTTCCGGTGACAGATTCTCTCTCATCCAGCCGCTTGCATCGTTACAACGTCGTGCCACGCTTGGTCACGTGGATGTCGAGCTGGATCGGGACGGCGTGGCACGCAGGACTTTTCTGTACGCCGGTATCGATATTCCTGCATTTCCGGCGCTGGGTCTGGCGCTGGCGGATAAAGGCAGTCTGCCGAATCGTATGCGTCTGCTGAGCCGGATGCCCGAGGCAGATAAAACAATCGTGAATACCGGGAATAGCTGGGTGCGTTCGCGTGAAATCATGGTGCCTTTCGCCGGGCCGCCGGGTACTTATCCCCGGATTTCTTATGCCAGATTACTCAATGATGATGATCTGCTGGATGACTTGCGGGGAAAAATCATCATCGTTGGTATGACGGCCACTGGTTTGCAGCAGGGTTTTCTGACACCCGTTTCACTTACCCGGCATAACTATATGAGCGGTGTCGAGTGGCACGCCAGTGTGGTTGACATGCTGCGTAACGGGCGTTCGATTTATCCTGTTCCCGAAATGGTTGCTATCGCGGTGACGGTATTATGGGTGCTGGCGGTATTGCTCGTCGTCAATATCGTACCGGGGCGATTCAGGAGTCTCGTGCTTCTGGTGTCACTCGCAGCAGGTATTGGACTGGTGACGATGCTGCTCGGTGTATTTCATATCTGGCTGCCGCCGGGGGTAGCCCTGATCGGGACACTGGCTGTGTATCCGTTACAGAGTTGGCAACGTATCAATGAGTTCATACAATCGCAATTCATCACCGGATCCTGTCTGCAGGCTGTGTTCGATTCAGTGCAGGAGGGCGTGATTACAGTCGATGCAAAGGGCAACATTCTCTATCTCAATCAGGAGAGTGAACGAATTCTGGGTGCGAGATCGGAACAGCTGATCGGGAAGCCGCTGGAGCAGCTGATCGGGGTGTGTCTGATTCCTGATAAACAGGATAGAGATGTGAATGGCTCTGGATCTGCTGATACACGTCCGGATTCCCGGATACAGCATTGTGTCCTCACGCTGCCTTCCGGGGACAGGCGTACCATTCGCGTGACACATCGGGCGCTGTATGACAGGTGGCGTATTCCGGCGGGTGCCGTGGTAACGATTTCGGATATTTCCGATACGCTGGAGATGAAGCAGCAAATTGCCCGCCAGGCCAATTACGATGTACTGACGATGCTGCCCAGCCGGAATTTTCTGCTTTCCCGTTTTGGTGAACTGGCTGTTTCTGCTCGGCAGCATGGCGCGGCACTGATTGTCTGTCTGGTGTCAGTCGATAATTTCAGTAAGATCAACGATGCTTTCGGTTATCACTCCGGAGATGCTTTGTTGAAAATGATCGCCGACCGGTTGCTTAAACTGGTTTGCAGTGAAGATTTGATTGCCCGCTGGAGCGGGGATGAGTTTATGCTGGTGGTGGACAGGCCAGTGCGGGAAGGCCAGGAACTGCAGTTTGCCAGGAAAGTCCAGGAAACCATCAATCGTAGATTTGAGATCAACGGACAGGAGGTTTTCATCTCGGCGAGCATTGGTATCAGGATATCTTCCCAGCCTGACCAGGTGGATGAAAAGAGTGAAATTTTTCTGGATGAAGCGGTTTCTGCCATGCGGCGTGTCAAACGGCAGGGAGGAAATGGTTTCCAGTTTTATGCTTCGGGGCAGATGAATGCCTGGACGCGTGAGCAGCTCGAATTCGAAAGGGATTTCCGGCTGGCGATCGAGAATCAGGATAAGGCTCTGCATGTTCTGTTCCAGCCCATTGTCGATGTTCAGCAAAAGCGAGTTGTCCACAATGAAGTATTGGTACGCTGGGCCCATCCCACACGTGGATTGTTGTCTCCGGGTGATTTCATTCCGCTTGCCGAACGAGTCGGATTGATCGGACAACTGGGAGATCTGGTGTTGTGGATTTCCTGCAGGATCGCTGCTGATCTGGCAAAGGTAGGGCAGGCAGTCGATATTTCCGTCAATGTGGCTTCACGGCAGTTGCTGCATCCGGATTTTCTGCAGAAGGTGGCTGGTGTGCTGGAACGTACCGGTTTGCCGGCCGGGCGGCTGATGCTGGAAATTACCGAGAGCGCCGTTATCAGCGATTTACCGCGTGCAGCAGAAGCACTGGTGCGCTTGAAGGCATTGGGAGTTGCCATTGCTCTGGATGATTTTGGTACGGGTTATTCTTCACTGAGCCTGCTGCGTGAGTTGCCGCTGGATATTCTGAAAATCGATAAGTCCTTCATCCAAGGCATCGAACAGGACCACCCCGGTGATGAGAAGTTTGATTTTGCAATTGCCCGGGCGATCATCGCGCTGGGTGATAATCTCGGGCTGGGAGTGATTGCAGAAGGTGTGGAAACCGAGAAACACATGGAATTTTTGCGCAAACATCACTGCTATCTGCAACAGGGCTATTATTTCAGCCGCCCGCTATCGACCACCCAGCTGATGCAGTTTATGGGAAGACCGGATTCGATCCGGGTCTGAAGGGGTGGATCGGCCGAGAGGTCGGCACTGTTCATCTTTTACCGGGTGTCCGACTTGAAAATACCGAAGACATGCTTATATTACTGCCAGCATTCATAGAATGTGAACAATCATCGAAGCGGGTATTTTTTAATGATTGAAAATATTCAGACAGAGTGTTTTGGTCGGGTGAGTCACACTGTGTTGGGTGACAGCCTATTTTGTAAATGTTTGTGATTTATGTGGAGGCTATTATGGCAATTACGCGATATGAACCATGGGGATTACTGACACAATTACAACGGGAACTGGAGCGGGCTCGGGATGATATGGCGACCGAGGGAGCTTCAGCAATTGCTGAATGGGCACCGGCAGTCGATATCAAGGAGGAAAGCGATAAGTTTATTGTGCATGCTGACTTACCCGGAGTGAAACCTGAAGCAATCGATGTGACGACAGAAAACGGAGTGCTCACGATCAAGGGTGAAAAGCAGACCGAAGCGAGAACCGAGAAAGAAGGGTATAAACGGGTTGAGCGAACCCATGGTTCTTTTTACCGCCGCTTCAGTCTGCCGGATACTGCCGACCTGGGTGCGATCTCGGCTGTTACCAAAGATGGGGTGCTGGTTGTCACCATCCCCAAGCGGGAAGCAGTTCAACCCAAAAAAGTCAGTGTCACCGCACAATAAAATGGATGACAAACGGGGCTTCCGGGCCCCGTTTGTACGATGGCTGTTGCGTTTACTCCATTCAGCGTGAGCAGATCTGAAACAATCTCAAGTTACAGGAAGTCAGGTAGAATAGCTTTACCAGTGGCCGTTGGCCGTGAATGCCTGGCAGTTTCAGGTGGCTGGGATTTCAGTACCTGATTCAGGATCGCAAAAGGTAGACAAACCAGTCTGGCTTTAGCGAATTTTTATAGAGGAAATTTTAATGAACTTTAAATACTACATCGTTTGTATTCTGGGTCTTAGTACCGCTTTGATCGGTTGCAGCGGACCTCCGGAAGTAAGCGCAGAGAATTGTGCAGGAAGAGGAATGGAAAGAGCATTGGATTTTTACAAGAATAATGAAGCCGAACGGCAGGCATTTATTGATAAGTGCAATGCTTTACCCAAATAAATACAGGTAATACACTTCTTGCTGAGGATTCAGGCTCGGTTTACAGGGTTCTTCTGTAGTGCCATCAGGCCTGAATCGTCAAGTCTGGATTGGCAATGGATTGCAGGGGCTAAAAAGTACAAGCCAAAGTCTTTTCCAGAGTTTCTTTATAATTGAATCGTATGTTTTTCCAGGTTTGTCTAAGCCTTATTCCGTCAGGCGTTTTTTGAGCACTGAGTTGACCTGAGCGGGATTGGCCTTCCCTTTTGAAGTTTTCATTACCTGCCCAACCAGGGAATTGAATGCTTTTTCTTTCCCGGCACGGTAATCGGCCACCTGTTGTGGGTTCGCGGCAAGTACATCATCAACCCATTTCTCAATTTCACTATCATCTGAGATCTGTCTGAGGTTTTTTGCATCGATGATTGTGTCTGCGCTGTCACCGTTACTTTGCCACATGCTGTCGAACACATCCTTGGCTATTTTTCCTGATATGGTGCCGTCAGTAATGCGTAGCAGCAATCCGGCCAGTTGTTCGGGGCTGATCGGGCTCCGGGCGATTTCGAGTCCTTCCTTATTCAACCTCGCGCTGACTTCACCCATGATCCAGTTAGCGCAGAGTTTGCTTTGCCCGGGAAGAACGCTGACCATTTGCTCAAAATAATCTGCGAGCTCACGTGCTGCAGTCAGTATATTTGCATCATAGGTCTGCAGGCCGAAATCCTGAATGTAACGATTACGCTTGTCCTTCGGCAACTCCGGCAGTTTTTCCCTGATCTGATCTATCCATTCCTGGGGAATGATTACTGGCAGTAAATCTGGATCCGGGAAATAGCGGTAATCATGCGCATCTTCTTTACTGCGCATGGTGCGGGTTTCATCCCGATCCGCGTCATACAGGCGGGTTTCCTGGGTGATGCTGCCACCGCTTTCCAGAATGTCGATTTGTCTTGCCACTTCGTAATCGATGGCTCGTTCGAGAAAACGGAATGAATTGAGGTTTTTTATTTCACAGCGCGTTCCGAGTGCTTCCGAGCCCGCAGGCCGTACTGAAACATTGGCATCACAGCGGAATGATCCTTCCTGCATATTGCCGTCGCATATACCGATCCAGCGTACCAGTGAGTGCAGCACTTTTGCGTATGCTACGGCTTCGGCACTACTGCGCATATCCGGTTCCGAGACGATTTCCAGCAGCCCTGTTCCGGCACGGTTCAGGTCGATCCCTGTCATCCCGTGAAATTCTTCGTGCGTCGATTTTCCGGCATCTTCTTCCAGATGGGCGCGAGTCAGGCGTATGGTTTTTTCCTGATCTCCTGTCTGAATGGCGACATGTCCGCCTTCAACGATCGGGTGTTCCAGCTGACTGATCTGGTAGCCTTTGGGTAAATCGGGATAAAAGTAGTTTTTCCGTGCGAAAACAGAGGGTGAGTTGATAGTTGCATCGATTGCCAGGCCAAACCGGATGGCATATTCGATTGCTTGCCGGTTTAATACCGGCAATACTCCGGGAAGGGCGATATCCACGGCACAGGCTTGTGAATTCGGCTCGGCGCCGTATGCTACCGATGCACCGGAAAAAATTTTGGATCGGGTTGATAACTGTGCGTGTATCTCAAGGCCGATGACAGTTTCCCATTGCATGATCAGCTAATCCTTTTGCTTTTAATCGTTTGCTGTTAGAAAACAGGGACGTATCTCAGTTACTGGTTTCCGGCGGAGTGAGTTCGTGCCAGTTTGTTACCTGCTGGTAGCGGTGGGCGACATTCAGCATTTGTGCTTCCCTGAAATAGTTTCCGATGATATGTAAACCTACCGGCCTGTTTTTACTGCCGAATCCGGCCGGTATCGACATACCCGGCAATCCTGCCAGGCTGGCGGTACTGGTATAGATGTCGGACAGGTACATCTGGATGGGGTCATCGCATTTCTCGCCAATATTGAATGCCACGGTAGGTGTAGTCGGCCCCATGATCAGGTCGCACTGTTCAAAAGCTTTCCTGAAATCCTCGGCAATCAGGCGGCGTAATTTCTGAGCCTGAAGGTAGTAGGCGTCATAATAGCCGTGGGATAATACATAAGTACCAATGAGAATGCGGCGCTTCACTTCTTCACCGAATCCTTCTGCCCGGGTTTTGGTATATAAATCTTCCAGACTGCTGTATTGTGCGGTGCGATAGCCATATCGCACGCCATCGAAACGCGACAGATTGCTGGATGCTTCAGCAGGTGCGAGCACATAGTAAACCGGGACGGCAAGCTTGCTGTTCGGCAGGGAAACCTCGACAAATGTTGCACCCAGTTTGCGATACTCTGCCAGAGCGGCTTCAATCACGTTGGAAACATCGCTGCTCATGCCTTCCGCAAAAAATTCCTTCGGCAGACCGATGCGCAACCCGTTCACCGGTTTTTCCAGATCTTGCGTATAGTTTTCTTCTGCTCGTTGCAGACTGGTTGAATCACGCTCATCAAATCCGACCATGGTATTCAACAACAAGGCCAGGTCTTCAGCAGATTTGGCCATGGGTCCGCCCTGGTCCAGGCTGGAGGCAAATGCGATCATGCCGTAGCGGGAAACCAGGCCATAAGTGGGTTTGATTCCACTGATTCCGCATAATGCAGCCGGTTGACGAATGGAGCCCCCCGTATCAGAACCAGTTGCCGCTGGCGCCAGTCTGGCTGCTACTGCGCAGGCTGAGCCGCCCGAGCTGCCACCCGGTACGGCCAATCTGTCCCAGGGATTTTTTACCGGACCATAATAGGATGTCTCGTTACTTGATCCCATGGCGAACTCATCCATATTGGTTTTACCCAGATTCACCATGCCTGCCTGATCGAATCGTTCCACCACGGTGGCATCATAGGGTGAAACAAAATTTGAGAGCATTTTTGATCCGCAGGTGGTCAGCCATCCCCTGGCGCAGAAAATATCTTTTTGTGCAATGGGTATTCCGGTGAGAGGAGTCGATCGTCCTGCAGCAATCATCTTGTCGGCAACGTTGGCCTGATCCAGACTTTTTTCCTCATCGATAGTGATAAAGGCATTCAGATCAGGATTAAGCGCTTTGATGCGGGATAAAAACTCACTGGTGAGTTCGGTGCTGGATATTTTCTTTTCTGAGAGCAACAAGGAAAGCTGCCTGAGGCTGGCATTTAACATGTGTCAGTGCAGTGGAATATATTGGAAATAGACGGGCAAAAATGCGGATTTTACAGTCTGCGTTATTCGATTACTTTGGGAACCAGGTAGTATCCATCCTCGATCTGAGGAGCAACTGATTGAAACAGAGTACGCTGATCGGATTCAGTGACAATATCTTCACGTAACCTTTGCACCATATCCTGAGAATGGCTCATTGGCTTGATTCCCTGCGTATCAACTGCCCGCATTTGTTCGATCAGATCAAATATTCCGGATAATCGGACCAGATTCTGCTGAGCATCCGTTTCGCTGATTTCAATGCGGGCGAGCTTTGCAACACGTTTGATATCGTTCAGTGACAAGGTCATATTTTGAAGCTTTCTATTTATACCAAGACAGCTAATAGAGTATCATGCACACCTGTCAAACGTATATTTTTATGTGTCTGTGGCGCTTGTTCCAAGGCCAGACTTACAAAATTCCTGCTGAGCAATAAACATACCGGACCTGTCATACTGGAATCGTCATGCTTAACTTCCTGAACAACAATTTTCTGGGTAACTATTTTTCGACGGACATGGCGGTTGATCTTGGCACAGCCAATACACTGATCTACGTTCGTGGCCATGGTATCGTGCTGAATGAACCTTCGGTAGTTGCTATACGTCATGAAGGTGGCCTGGGCGGCAAACGCATGATTCAGCAGGTAGGGCTGGCAGCAAAACAAATGCTGGGCCGGACCCCGGGAAACATTACGGCAATCCGGCCGATGAAGGACGGTGTCATTGCTGACTTTACCGTGACCGAACAGATGCTCAAGCAATTCATCAGAAAAGCTCATCCTCCTCGTTTGTTTTCTGCAAATCCGCGAATTGTCATTTCGGTGCCCTGTGGTTCGACGCAGGTGGAGCGGCGTGCTATCCGAGAGGCTGCTTACGGAGCGGGCGCACGCAAAGTCGAATTGATCGAGGAACCCATGGCTGCTGCGCTGGGGGCTGATTTACCTGTCGAAACGCCAACCGGCTGTATGGTAGTCGATATTGGGGGGGGTACGACCGAAGTCGCCGTGATTTCACTGGGCGGGGTTGTCTACTCCAATTCGGTGCGAGTGGGGGGGGACAGATTCGATGAGGCAATCATCAATTACATTCGCCGTAATTACGGAATTATGATCGGTGAAGTCACGGCAGAAATCATCAAATCAGAAATCGGTTCTGCTTATCCAGGTTCGGAGGTCCGTGAAATAGAGGTGAAAGGGCGTAATCTGGCCGAGGGTATTCCGCGCAGTTTCACGATTTCCAGTAATGAAATTCTGGAGGCATTGGCTGAACCGCTGAACAGTATTGTCAGTGCGGTTAAAACCGCTTTGGAGCAAACGCCTCCTGAACTTGGTTCCGATATTGCGGAAATGGGGATGGTGATGACGGGGGGCGGTGCATTGCTGCACGATATCGATCGTCTGCTGATGGAGGAGACAGGATTGTCCGTCATTATTGCCGATGACCCACTTACCTGTGTTGTGCGGGGTGCGGGAATCGCTCTGGAGAGTATTGATCATTCAGTTGGGATTTTTGCCAGAGACTATTGATACCTCTTCGAGGTAAGCGTGCCTGGTTACAGATATGCTTATCTTCTTTTACGATAAAAGTTTTTTATAGCGTGAGTTATTGGGTACTTCGAATCTGATGCCGCTACTGCAATCTGCTCGTATCAGATTGAAAAACATTCCTTTGCAAACCTTGATGACCGATTTGCCGAAATGGTGAGTTTGGTGAAACAGGTTGATCGTTTCGAGTTCCAGTTCTTTTTCAGCAATGTTACCGTGTGGCGTTGTATCTCGGGAGCTTTGGTATACTGATGTATTATATGCCATTTATTTAAGCTTCCTGGTTGTCGGCGATCCTGTTTACAGACATCAGGCCCAGTTTATCGATTTGGGTACAGGAACAAATGCTGAGAGGCTACATGCACACTCCCCCGCAGTTCTTCAAGGTAGGTCCGAGCCCGCTGACACGGATGTTTTTCTTTGTATTGTTATCTGTCTTCATAATGATCGCTGATTCCCGATCAGATTTTATTGCTGAAGCAAGGCGTGTGATTGGGGTCGCTATTTCTCCGTTGCAGAAACTGGCGTATCTGCCTTTTTCCCTGCAGGAGAAGGTGGATCAGTATATTTCGGACTTCAAGCTCATCGAGGAGATTGATCATCTCAGGCGTGAATACCTGACCAGCCGGCATGATTTCTTCCGGTTACAGGCATTGGCGAGTGAGAATGAGCATTTGCGCGCACTGCTTGGGGCTGCCAGGCAAACAGAAATTCAGACAGTTCTGGCGGAGATACTTTATACACCGCGTGATCCTTTCAGTCGTAAGATAACATTGGGTAAAGGAAGCTCGAATGGGGTCAAACCGGGGCAGGTCGTTATCGACGATCTCGGTGTGATCGGCCAGGTAACACGGGTTTTTCCCTGGACATCAGAAGTGACGTTGATCACAGATAAGAATCACATGGTTCCTGTGCAGATCGATCGTAATGGTTTGAGAACGGTGATCTCCGGGGCTGGCAAAAACAGTGAACTGGAGCTGCGTTTTTTATCGATCAATACAGATATCCGGGAAGGTGATTTGTTGGCCACCTCGGGGATCGGTGGTGTTTACCCGCCTGGTCTGCCTGTGGGGCGGGTGGCTCATATCGAATATGATCGTTCACATAAGTTTGCGCGTATCATATGTGTCCCCGTAGCGGGTGTGGATCGTCACAGGCAGGTGCTCGTCCTGATCGGCTCTGTGCCCACTCCGGAAATTTCAGATAACCCTGAATCCTATGCGCCCCAGAAAAACCGGCAAACCAAGAATCACGGAACATGATTACGTTGCCCAGGAATTTTCTCTTCCTGCAAGAAGATCGCTGGTTTATCTGAATCTGATAATGGCAGTGTTAGTCAACCTGATGCCATTTGATAAGGTGATACTGGTTTTGCGCCCGGATTTCGTGGCTTTGACACTGCTTTACTGGAATATTCACCAGCCGCAGCAGGCAGGTATGGGTATTGCTTTCTTGTGCGGGCTGGTAATGGATGTCGTCGATACCAGTATTATGGGACAGCACGCAATTGCTTATTGTCTAATGACATTTTTTGCCCTGATTTTGCATCGGCGCTTGCGGCTGTTCAGTGCTTTCCGGCAGATTCCTGCCGTTTTATGGATACTGTTACTCGGTCAGGCGATGATATTCCTGACTGGAATTCTGGCGGGTACTTATATTCCCGAATGGTATTTTTTTCTTGGCAGTGTAACTGGAGCACTATGCTGGCCCCTGTTCGTATTTTTGTTGGGGAGTTTTCGAAAACAGCGAATCGAACCTGATGAAATATGAACAATACCGTAGAACTGCGTGACCATACACGAGAGATTCGGCTTTTTCGTATCAGACTGGCTATCTGTGCAGTCATCGTCATCATTTTGTTCGGTTTGTTATTTAGCCGTTTTTTCTATTTGCAAGTATCACAGGGTGAACACTATACGACACTTGCAGAAGCAAATCGTATTACTATTCAGCCACTGACGCCTAACCGGGGGCTGATATTTGATCGCAACGGAGAAATTCTGGCTCAGAATTACACGGCCTACACTCTGGAAATAGTTCCCGATCAGGTTAAAAATCTCGAGTCAGCTATTGATGAGCTGGCAACTGTAGTCGAAATCACACCCGAAGATCGCAGGCGCTTCAACAAGCTGAAGCGGGAAAGTACGCGATTTAAGAGTCTGCCCATACGTTCCCGCCTGACAGACATCGAAGTGGCCCGGTTTGCGGAAAATCAATATCGTTTTCCCGGAATGGATATCAAGGCACATCCACTCAGACATTACCCGAGGGGAGAGTTGGTTTCTCATGTGATTGGCTATATTGGCCGTATCAATGATAAGGATCTGGAACAGTTTGAAGCTGATAAACGGCTCAAGAATTACCGTGGTTCTACGCACACCGGGCGTATTGGTATCGAGAAGAGCTATGAAAATGCTTTACATGGGCAGACGGGTTTTGAACAGGTTGAGACGGATGCCGTTGGCCGCCCTGTACGTACCTTATCCCGAGTTGCGCCGGTTGCCGGGAACGATCTTACACTTTCTCTCGATATTGGCCTGCAGCAGGCAGCCGTACAGGCCTTTGGGGATTATCGCGGTGCTCTGGTTGCACTGGATCCATCCAATGGGGAAATCCTTGCTTTTGTCAGCAAACCGGGTTTTGATCCCAATCTGTTCGTTGATGGCATCGATCATGCCAACTGGCGTTTGCTCAATGAATCCATTGACAGACCGTTGAACAACCGCGCATTGCGCGGTGTGTACCCTCCCGGTTCCACTTTCAAGCCATTTATGGCACTGGCCGGACTGGAGCTGGGTAAACGTTCTATTCGTTACGCATTCAATGATCCAGGCTTCTTCAGTTTGCCCGGTAGCTCGCACCGTTTTCGTGACTGGAAACCCGGAGGGCATGGCTGGGTTGATTTGCGTAAATCTCTGGTGATTTCATGTGATACCTATTACTACATGCTTGCCCATGATCTGGGTATTACCAATATTCATAATTTCATCGGACAATTTGGTTTTGGCAGGGAGATCGGTATCGATATTCCTGGAGAAGTCCGTGGACTGTTGCCTTCGCCGGAATGGAAGAAGAAGCGATTCAAACAGAACTGGTTGCCGGGCGATACGATTTCGGTGGGTATCGGTCAGGGATTCAATTTATCCACTCCATTTCAGCTGACCTTTGCAATGATGCTGCTGGCCAATGATGGCAGGGCTTACAAGCCTCATTTCGTTAAACAGCAGGTAGATCACAACAAACATCTTGTTGAGGATAATTTTGTAGAAGAAATGTACCGGCTCAATTTGAAGCAGGAGTACCTGGATTATGTCAAACAGGCGCTAACAGATGTGACACGCCCTGGTGGTACGGCTTCCCGGGCGGGTGCCAATGCAGCCTACACTTTTGCTGGCAAAACCGGTACTTCCCAGGTAATCAATATCAAACAAGGGGAGCGTTACAATGCCAGCAGAATCAATGAGCGGCATCGCGATCATGCCTTGTTTACAGCTTTCGCGCCTGCTGAAGATCCGAAAATCGTTCTGACGGTGTTGGTTGAGAACGGTGGTTCAGGTGGATCAACCGCAGCACCCATTGCACGTAAGGTACTGGATTATTTTTTTCTGGGCAAAATGCCTGAACCGGCAGAAAAGGCGGGATAAAGAATATATACCACTCTCGCAGCGATTCGATTTCGGCAATGGAGAAAGCAATTTCATGATTGCCGTAAATTTTGCTGATTAGCTGTGAATTTCAGGATTCTGGTCACAATATGATCACTCTGGATATCAAAAAGATATGGTACTACTTCACTCGCTATATCGATAATTTTCTGCTTGCCGGAATTTTTCTGCTCATGCTGACCGGATTAATCGTGCTGTATAGTGCTACCGGCGGGAATCTTACCCGGGTAATCAGCCAACTGATTAACATGATTGTTGCATTTGTGGTGATGTGGACGGTAGCCAATATTCCGCTCCAGAGGATTATGCGGCTCGCTTTTCCAATTTATGTAATGGGTATCATTCTGCTGGTTGCCGTAGCGTTGTTTGGCGAGGTGCAGAATGGAGCGCGTCGCTGGTTGAATCTTGGGTTTATTAATATTCAGCCCTCGGAACTGCTCAAAATTGCAGCACCACTCATGATGTCGTGGTATTTCGACAAGGCTCACATCACATTGCGCTGGCGTGATTATGTTGTGGCAGTGCTGATTTTACTGTTGCCAGTTTTATTGATTGCGCGCCAACCTGATCTGGGCACTGCCCTACTTATCTTGATCAGTGGTTTTTATGTGATTTTTCTGGCGGGCTTATCGTGGCGGATTATAGTCGGTCTGGCAGTTGCGGTAGCGGTGAGTCTGCCTTTACTCTGGACTTTCGGTATGCACGATTATCAGCGTAAACGGGTCATGACCATGCTTGATCCTTCACAAGATGCTTTGGGTGCCGGTTATCATACGATACAATCCAGCATTGCTATTGGGTCAGGAGGAATCTCAGGTAAAGGGTGGCTGAAAGGCACCCAATCCCAGCTTGACTTTCTGCCCGAACCCAGTACAGATTTCATCTTTTCAGTATTTTCGGAAGAATTCGGGCTGATTGGTAACAGTTTGTTACTGTCGCTTTACCTGATAGTAATCGGACGTTGCCTGGTGATTACGGCAAGAGCGCCAACACGGTTTACAAGGCTGGTTGCCGGATCGATTACCTTAACTTTTTTCACTTACGTGTTCGTCAATATGGGTATGGTAAGTGGTATTTTGCCCGTTGTTGGAATACCACTGCCGCTCATCAGTTACGGTGGGACTTCCATGGTTACTATATTGCTGGGATTTGGAATTCTCATGAGCATTCATACCCATCCAAAACTTGTTAAAACGTAAAAATATGAAAATAAATTTTGATTTCTGTTTTGCAATCACGCATAAAAATACGCTGTTTGTTCTTCTTGCTGTCATGGTGGTGCTCATAGTTTCTGCCTGCAGCAACACTCCGCGATTGGGTCAATCATCCACACATTCACATACCAGAGCGGGAGGGGGGTATTATCTTGATGATGGCCCGGAACAGAATCCTCCTTCAAACCTTGATTCTGTTCCTGATGCAGTTCCTCGTATCGAACCCCTGAAAACTACTACGATGCGTCCCTATGTTGCGTTGGGTAAAACCTACACACCCATGACTGCGCTCAAGCCTTATAAGGCTCGTGGTCACGCTTCATGGTACGGTAAGCGCTATCATGGTAAACGTACAGCCTCCGGAGAAATTTATGATATGTATTCCATGACTGCGGCTCACCCGACCTTGCCTATACCAAGTTATGTGCGTGTTACAAATTTGCAGAATGGAAACTCTGCGGTCGTTCGTATCAATGACAGAGGTCCATTTCTGGAAAATCGTCTCATTGATCTATCTTATGTGGCGGCCTATAAACTTGGTGTCCTGGCAAACGGTAGTGCTCGGGTAGAGGTTGAAAGTATCATTCCCGGCCGTTTCGGCAGTGCTGATCCTCCTGCTATGACACGGAAACAGACGAGTGGGGAGCCAAAAGTAGCTTCCAGTGGGGATAATGGGAAATTTTATTTGCAGCTTGCTGCATTCGGATCGGCACATAATGCGCAGTCTTATCTGATGCAACTAAAGTCAGAGTTTCCTTCGATTACTCAGCAAACTCATATCAATCAGGCAAATGGACTGCATAAGATATTCGTAGGGCCGTTTCATGACTTGGAGGCTGCTAATCGAACAGCAAATATCATTACTACAGCCGGATCTCCAGAACCGATATTGGTGCGACATACTTACTGATATTAGCAATCTGTCAGGCTTGTTGAGGGCTGAGTCATTTTTGATTTCAAGCCCGGAGTCTGGGTTGAGAAAAGGCAACGCAAGTGGGTTTGATTGCAAATTCCATGTCTTTAATCTCATTATTCCTGTTGTTACAGATGCGGTACGGTTATGTGCCCCAGATTATGTGAGACAGATCAACAGTCTCCATACTCCGGTGGTTTGTGC
Source organism: Nitrosomonas europaea (assembly GCF_900167395.1). Lineage (GTDB taxonomy): Bacteria > Pseudomonadota > Gammaproteobacteria > Burkholderiales > Nitrosomonadaceae > Nitrosomonas > Nitrosomonas europaea. Next base: position 1,244 of record NZ_FUWK01000026.1, on the reverse strand, counting down.
GATTCTTAAGGAGAACTGACGAAAATTTGGAAAATGTGGATTTGGTGGCCTGCTTGCGCCGTAGTGTCTGGATGCTCTCATGAACGGCGCAGCTTTCCTGGCTTGTGTGGGAACCCAGCTCTGTCCTGCCCTCAAGTCAGGTGATATCGTCGTCTGCAACAATTGGGCAGCTACAAGGTCGCCGGCGTTCGATCAAGGACAAAGGCGCAAAAATCTTTTATCTACCGCCCTATTCTTCTGACTTCAATCCCATTGAGCAGGCCTTTTCCAAAATCAAGATCCTCCTGCGTAAAGCTGTTGAACGATCCTTTGATGCCTCTAGAATACCGCAGCTACTTCGCCAACTCCGGGTATGTATCTCTAAGTATCTAACTAAACGAGAAATGCCTTGGCTCGGATCCCAAGTCTGCAGTCCTTGATTTTGGTCAGTATTACTCCTTTAGGTAGGAGAGTAATCAGTTTAGTAAAGCAATCCAGCGGTTCCGGATGACATTCATCTCTCCCGATGGCAATTATAGCGGTACGATAATCAAAGGGACTTGCTTAAAGTTACTTGGAATAGTAGACATGATCTTGGGTAATTTACTACCCGGCTCGTTACTCCTGCTTTCACCTTTCTCGCGTGCTTTCAGAACACACTTATTTTCATTCTGATTTCAATCCCGGTCTTTTTTGTCGCTGCCATCGTTTTAGTTTGTATGGTGTCTTGCAATTTCTTTCGGCAGCTGTCGGTTCCACTTCCAAACAGTAAATTGTTATTAAAGATAAATATAATAACCTATATCCATAATCCCGAGATGGTTAATTTCTCTTGAGTGGTGTGAGTAATTTTTGTGATGGTTGTGGGATGGGTTGATTATTTTAACTGATTGATTTTTTGATATTCTACTGATGCTGCTGGTTGTTTGGATAAAAAAGGGCTTGACTAAAAAGGTCAAGGTGACTAGCCTTTCAGATGTATCTGGCGGAGGTATTGGAGCTTTGCCGGAACAAAACGAGAAATACGGAGTCGAAAATCAAGCGGAGACCATGATGTTATTGTGGTTTCTTTGCGATAGTGAGTGATGAAAAGTTTAGTTTTCATCACTGGTTTTAACAAAATGTGGTGAATAGGAGGATAAAGAGATGGCAACTACGTTAGGAACGAGCAGTGCCTCATCAGTCTCGTCGAGAGGCTATGACATGTCACTGTGGTATGACTCCAAATTTTACAAATTTGGCATGATTACCATGCTTCTGGTGGC
>NZ_FUWK01000040.1 GCF_900167395.1 Nitrosomonas europaea | reverse complement strand
TCTTGATCTGATCAGCGGGTTCAGGCCCTCGCATGTTCTGGCGGATAAAGGCTACGACAGCGATAATATTCTCGACGCCATTGCCTCCATGAAGGCCGTGCCTGTCATTCCACCGCGATCAAACCGCAAAATACGAAGAACGTATGATCGCGAAATCTATAAATGTAGAAATATCATTGAGCGCACATTCAACAAACTCAAGCATTGGCGCAGACTCTCAACCAGATATGACCGTAAAGCTATTTACTTCTCCGCCTTCATACATCTGGCTGCAGCAACTTTATGGCTTTAAATGTCGATTCGACCTAGGGACCGGACAGATAGGAAAGTGTCAGCAGCTAGCAAGGCGCTGCTACGGAAAATTTACTCGCTGCCGCTCCCAAATTTCCGCAGAGCACAGCGTTGGCTGCTTCAGGTTGACCGGTGAAATTTGAAAAGTATGATTAATTATCATGCCAATATTTTCAACGTGATCAGGGTCAGGTCGCGAATCAAGAAAATAGTCTAAACAGATCGGCAACAAGAGTAGCGAAGGCACTGGATTGCTTCATCCTTGCAGGATTTCGCAATGAACAGCGGTTGATAGTTGATAAATAACCGCTATTGCATCACACCTCACTTCGCTGTATGGCTTGATTCCAGCGTTATAGCTTAGGATTTGTCATGCAATCGTGATAAAGCTATATCGTAAATTTCATTGCGGTCGCGTTTGCCGATAGCGATGACAGTTACCGTAATAGTTTGATCTTCAACGGAGTATACGAGGCGGTATCCAGGTTGGCGCAATTTGATTTTGTATATGTTTTTGGCCCCAGGCAAAGCTGCTGAATGTACATGAGGATTTTCCAGTCGTTCTTTGAGTTTTTTCTTGAATTGCTCTTTGATGGTATGGCCGAGTTTTTCCCATTCTTTGAGTGCAGATTTTTTGAATTCCAGTTTATAGGTCATCGAGCGAGACCTTGACGCTGGGTTCGTCCATTCGTTCTTTCACGATTTTTAGCAGCTCGATATCATCGAGCAATTCCATCATTGCTTCATAGGCGGCGGCGGGTACGCAATAAAAGGCGGGTTCGTTGTGGTTTAGCACGGCGATTGGCATGCCTTTACCGCTGGCTACTACCTTCATCGGGTTGGCTTTGAGCTCGGATATGCTGGCTGCAATTTCAGTAAGTATTTTATTTGGCATGGCTTTGATCCAAAGAACAGGAATAGTAAAGACTAATTATGGTACTTTAAAATGGTCTCATAAAGCCATAACAATTAAGGTTATGTCGTGGTCGCCCTGAAGTTGAGCTGAAGGTCCGGTGTTTTCGCGGGGAAGCACTGGTGTCGGTACTCAGATCTGAATAACTGGGTAATTTCTGCGGTTACGCCATGTTTCTCCCGTTTCTCGGCCGAATGTGGCCGTGGCGCTGGTCAGCGCGTCTTTTGTCAGTGGACAGGTGTGCACAGTCATCTCTGTTGCCAGTTTCGTCATTTGTTGTCTGATTGCTGTTGGTGAAATACGCTGTCAAATCATCTGCATCGGTTCGCCGCAGTGTGGGCATAGGAACGTCGGCCTGGTAGTGGCGGACGGTTGTCGCGGTAATGGAAGCTGATCCGGCCGTTGCCGTTCTGATCACCAAAGCGTGATGAGGGTCAGGTTGCGAATCAAGAAAATAAGCCTAGCGTTAATGATAACCATGGTTTGTCTCCGTTTTCCCCGTCATTTTTCTTGTTTGACAGCTAAGACATCAATGCCGATAATGATAGCATTGATGTCAATCTGGGAGATTTCTTATGGCAACGTTGACCATTCGCAATGTGGACGATGTAACCAAACGGTTGCTGCGTATTCGTGCGGCGCAGCATGGGGTGTCAATGGAAGAGGAGGTGCGGCGAATCCTTCGGCAGGAGCTTTCTCGTGCTGGTAGTAGTCAATTCCCATTTGGCCAGCATTTGCTGAGTCGCTTTGCTGAGTCAACAAGCAAAGAGTTTGCTTTGCCCGCACGTCAGGTGCCGCGCACTCCGCCGAGTTGGGATGAGCCAATATGATTTTGCTCGATACCAATGTGCTTTCTGAATTTATGCGTCTGCAACCCGCTACTCAAGTGGTTGTTTGGCTGGACAGGCAGGCGCCCAATGAGATCTGGACAAACGCTGTTAGCCGTGCCGAAATCGAATTAGGCCTGGCACTGATGCCGGAGAGTAAGCGACAGAAAAGTTTAAGCCAGGCCGCCCGGACAATGTTCGATGAGGATTTTGCCGGGCGCTGCCTGCCATTTGATGAAATCGCGGCCAGTTACTATGGGCGTATCGTTTCTACACGGACCCGAATGGGTCGGCCCATCAGCGTGGAGGATGCTCAGATCGCTGCGATTGCGCTGGCATATCGAATGTTCTTATCTACGCGTAATACCGTTGATTTTGAGGACATTGCAGGTTTGAATGTAATTAATCCCTGGGAAACCGAAGCATAAATACCCTTTTTTATACCTGATCAAGCTGTTTTTAAGTTGACAAGTGTTATTGATTCCGGGTTTCGTGGAATTTATCTCTACCTGAGCGCTAATCACCGCTGTTTTTCGCAAGGTTGTAATAGAGGGCTAAACCGTTAGCTACTTCAGGTTGTACTGACAAAATTTAGAAGGTATGATCAATTGTCATACTAGAGTAAGGTGTCGTTATGAGTCAGACCAAAGTAGCTATCACAATCGAAGAAGAGGTGCTTGCCAGAGTGGATGCGCTGGTGAGGCAGCGTGTATTTGCTAACCGCAGCCGTGCGATCCAGGAGGCTGTGCAGGAAAAGCTGGAGCGCATGGATCGTAGCCGTCTGGCCGAGGAATGCGCAAAACTTGATCCTGCCTTTGAAAAGGCAATGGCAGACGAAGGTTTGTCTGAGGAGCTGGTTGCGTGGCCAAAATATTGAGGGGCGAGATCCGGTGGGCTAATCTCAATCCAACTGTTGGTCGAGAGCAATCAGGTGAGCGGCCGATTCTTGTCCTGAGTCAGGATATATTCAATGAGCGGTCCGGAACAGTCATTGCTATGGCGCTCACCAGTCAGGAACAGCGCGCCGGATTTCCGTTGACATACGAAATTCTGAAATCCAGCTTGCCTAAACGCTCCTGGGTAAAGATAAGTCAAATCCGTACACTTTCCACTGAACGCATTGGTAAGAAGATCGGGGCGATTGCTCCTGAAGAGCTTGCGCAGATTGTTGAAGGTTTAAATGAAATTATCGGCAGCTAGAAATAATAGGGGCCAGGCCGAGAATGAAGAAAATAAGATAACAAGTGTTATTGATTCTGGACCTGATCCTTTGATTTCTGATTTCCTCCTGCTCCGGGGTCAGCTTGCCGTTACCCCTGAATGCCTGTCCGTTGCTATCCTCCCGATACTCCCTGATCCAGTGCCAGACTGACAGCGTCCAGTTTGAACTCTTTTGAATACTGCTTCCTTGTGATCATCTCCTGACCTCCAGTTAAAAATATTATCTCTTGACTGCAGTGTACAGATCTATTGAACCACATCATTCCGAACCGATGACGCGGGCTGCATACCCTCAATTATGTCTTTTTACAAGTTATGTTAATAGGTGCTATAAACTGGTCTAAATCATTTTGGAGGCAGTCATGACAATCAAATTCTCTGAAGATGTAATTCCCCTTGCAGATTTAAAAGTCAATCCTGGTCGCGTTGTAAGCCGAGTTAAAGAAACTCGCAGACCTGTTCTTTTAACCAGTCGTGGCCGAGGTGTGGCTGTAGTGCAAGACCTCGATGAATATGAAAAGAGCCAGGAAGAGCTGGCTTTTGTCAAAGCGGTTGCCCAAGGTCTTATGGACATCAAAGAGGGCAATACCATGTCATTGTCTGAGGCGAAAAAGCGTTTAGGCATCGAATGAAAGTCAGCATTTCCAATTCTGCTTTTAATGACCTGGAAACCATGATCAGTTATTACACTGCAGAAGGTGTTCCTGATGTTGGTTTCAAATTTGCCCAAGAAATAATCGAGCATATTCAGATTTTGGCCGACCATCCGGATATGGGCAGAATAGTGCCTGAATTCCAACTCCCCCATATCCGGGAAATTATCTTTGCTCCTTTCAGGGTGGTTTATCTGAGGGAAAAAGGCGCGATAAAAGTAATTCGTGTTTGGCGCAGTGAGCGACCGCTTGTTTTACCAACTGAAACATAACAATTAAGGTTATGTCGTTCGCGAAGTGAACCACGGTATGGCCCGTTTGTTGAACCGGCTCGGCTCGGGGTTCTCTGGAAGCAGCGTTTTGTGATCTGTGCTGAAGTTGAGCTGAAGGTTCGGAAAGCGCTGGTGCCGGTACCGAGTGTAACAAGCGTTGATTCTGACTGACTCTTTGACCTCGATTTGGCCTGTAATCCATTCTGGATCGCCAATATGTCTCGCGATGACGGGTTGGATGTCTTTACGAACGCTGCGGGCATGAAGCATTGGTAAAAATACCGGGTTGCCGTGTCGGTCTGGAGCCTTCCCGCAATAATAGATGGGTATGCGGATGTCTTTATAAAACGGGATGAAAGGCTGAATAAAACTAAAAGTATAAAAGAAAAGCGCCGGTTTCCCGGCGCCTGAGTCTTTGTTTCACTTATGGTTATTTTGTTATCTGTTTCTGATTAGACCAGTTTACGGCGGCGGCTCAACCCCAGTCCCAGTAACCCGGCCCCAAACAGCAACATGCTGGCCGGTTCAGGAATCTCTCCCGGTACTTCAGGATCTTCACCACCAATACCCTGTGTACCAACATAGTGGCTCAAACGCCCGATATTACAGCTATTGGGGCTTCCATTAAGACCACAATTGCCTCCTGTCAGGTAATTTACCTGATCATTTGACCATACAAGTTTATCCAACTCACCTATGTTTTTGAAAACATAATGACTATGTAAGGTTGAGTTCCCGGGGACGCCCAATTTCAACATAAAATATCCCGGTGTGTCTGGAGCAACATCAATGAACCAGGAATCAAGTCCATTGGACATTACATTGAAGCTCGAATCATTATCGTTGATTTTGAAATCCAGTGTCAGGGTATTATCGCCTGTTATACTTCTGATAAATGCAAGCTCTGTACCATCACCAGAGTTACCCAATTTGGCAGAGCCCACTAACTCATCAATCACATTGGCGTGAGCCGCAGATACGCCCAACATCAAAGCTGCAGCAGATGCCGCCAACATTCCCTTGATTACTTGTTTTTTCATATTTTCCTTCGCTGGCTTATTATAATAATAACTATACCTATTGATAGGAAGCACAAAACGTGCCAATATATTATATTGTTGTTTATAAACATCTTTATACGCTATAAGCCTGGCTTCAATATAACACTGTCAATTTTCCCGACAAAAAAACGCCCTGTGGAAACAGGGCGTTTGAGAATGGAGATGAAGAAGTTTACTAATTTCTTACCGTGACTGTTCTGCTGGTGGCATCCCCTTTGGCATTGAATGCTTCTGCCGTGACGGTGATATTACTATTTTTGGGGATCGCACTGGTATTCCAGCGATAACTCAACGAGTTACCGTTAGCAGCGGCGATAATGCCGCCATTGATTTTCAGGTTGATTTTGCGGGTGTTCCTGTCGGCAGTTACCCTGATATTCTGGTTACGGCTGACGTTCTGCCCATCCCTGAGGTTGAATGAGTTGATTTGCGGCAGTGGTTCGGTATTTGTAGTAGTGCCGGTATTTTTTACACTGACAGCTACCGGAGAGGAAGCACCTTGGTTGCCGGCAGCATCAAAGGCATACGCTACCAGCGTATAGTTGCCATCTGCCAGTGATTTGGTATCCCAGACAAAACTGGAGCCGGTACCTTCCATCACTTTTTTACCATTGACGTGTAGCTCCGTGCGTACCACTCCAATGTTGTCGGAAGAATTGACATTGACTGGCACACTGCCTAAGACGACGGCTCCACCGGCAGGGGAGGTAATGCTGATCGTCGGCGGGGTGGTATCGGCCACAGTATTTTTTACCGTGACATTCACAGTGGAAGAAGTGCCCTGGTTGCCGGCGGCATCGAAGGCATATGCGACCAGCGTATAGCTGCCGTTAGCCAGTGTCGTGGTATCCCAGGCGAAGGCGAAAGGTGGTTGAGTATCTTCGATTGTTTTGCGGCCGTTGACGTACAGATCCACCCGCACCACGCCCTTGTTGTCGGAATAATTGACATCTACCGGAACGCTGCCAGAGACTGTTCCACCAGTGGGGGAAGCAATGCTGATCAGCGGTGCCGTTCTGTCTACGCTGATGCGTGCGTGGGCAGCATTGACCGCACTGGCGGCATTGATACGGCCATGGCCGTAATATTGGTCATATCCGGCGTTGCCAAGGTCTTGCGCAGTAGCGGTCAGCATCTGGTCGATATCCGTCGGAGCAAGATCCGGGTTGATGGAAAACAGCAATGCAGCAGCTGCCGCTACGATCGGGCTGGAGAAGGATGTGCCGGAGACATAGCCGTAACCACCACCGCGTATCGTGGTATAGATGCTCACACCGGGGGCTGCCACATCGACATAAGGCCCGTAGCTGGACCAGCTGGCACGGGCATCTTTGCTGTCCGTAGCTGAAGCAACGATGATGGCGTTACTGGCGGGAAAATTGTTCAATCCACCGGAATTACCTGCGGACATGACTACCACTCCACCCTTGCTGCGCATGTAATTGGCAGCTGACTGGACAGTCAGGCTTTCTGCACCGCCGTAGCTGATATTGGCTATTCTGGCGCCGTTGTCTGCCGCCCAGCGGATACCTTTGGCCATGTCGCTCAAGTATGCACGGCCATCCGGCATGGAAATACGCACCGGCAGAATGCGTGCATTCCAGGCCAATCCGGAACTGCCGGCACCGTTATTGGCGACTGCGGCTGCCGTGCCGGCCACTTTGGTACCGTGGCCGTAGATATCACTGGTATCGGTATTATTGTCATACGCATTCCAGCCGGGAAGCATGTTGGCGGCCAGATCAGGGTGAGTGCCATCCACACCGGTATCCAGAATCGCGATGGTGATACCGTCACCGGTCGCAATATCCCAGGCGGCAGGCGCCTGAATTTTAGGCAGTGCCCAACTGTTGCCAAAAGCGGGGTCAGTGACGACTTGAGCAGGTTCAACCAGCCTGTCCAGCTCTACCGCCTTGAAGCGCCGGTCTTTCTTGAGTTTGTCCAATACTTTGACTTCATCCACGCCATCGGGCAGTTCGTAGACGTGAGCATTCAGTCCGTTGAGCCTGCGTCTGGATTTCACGCCATATGGTTTGGTGGCTTTATCGAATTCCATCGCAGTCAAACCGGCACGGGGAATGACCAGCAAGCGGCCTTTCGCCCAGCGGGATGAAACAGTTTTACCAGCAGATTCCGATCTGGCAGCTGCCCGGGTTTCTTTGCTCGAATTGGCGTAGCCGCTGCCGGAAAAGGCGATCAGCAGAATCAGGAGAAGTGGAAAGCTGAAAGAACGGTGAAAAACACTGGCAATACCATCATGAAAAGTAGAGTGAAAGAGTGAGCAAACTGGTTTTGCATTTGCCATGCACGGCTCCTTGAGAAGATGGGTTATAGAAAGCCGACTCATCAGCACGCATGCCCGAATGGAAAATCGGATGCGAACTTCGGCAGTCCCGCTTTCCTGATCATGGATCAGGACCGGAAACTTTGCGCCCCTGCCTTACGACAGATTAGCCTTTGTCGGTTACAGCATGATGCTGGTATGGATACGGCAGGATTGTTCTGAATCTTTACGGCACTGGTTTCGAGTAACTCACGTGATTCGAGATCTCAGAAAATTCTGGTACAGGTTTCCCCTTTGGCTGATACAGCGCAGCTCTGATATGACGGCTGCTTGCTGTCACTCTTAAAATAGTGTGGAATATGGCATATGGAAAACGAACGAAAATATAGCATCAAGGTGGAAGTACGCACAATTTATTTACCAGATCAGTCTGATCCCGAGGCGGAGCGGTACGTGTTTGCTTATACCATTACGATCAACAATACCGGCAGTGTGGCTTCACAACTGGTGAGCCGCCACTGGATCATCACCAGCGGGGATGGCGTTACGCGTGAAGTGCGCGGGCTGGGCGTAGTCGGCGAGCAACCCTTGCTCAAACCCGGTGAAACCTTTGAATATACCAGCGGAACCGCGATTTCATCGATTGCCGGTTCGATGAAGGGCTCCTATCAGATGGTGGCTGAAGACGGTTTTCATTTTTCGGTGGAAATTCCTGAATTCATCCTGAGCGTGCCGCGCGTGCTGCACTGATCTGCAGAACATGCCTCCAGATGCCACGCTCCACGGCACCCTGTACCTGATCCCGACTCCCCTGGGTGAAGGCGATCTCGCCCGGATACTGCCGGCTGAAGTCCGGCAGCAAGTCAGCCTGCTGGAGCGTTTTATCGTCGAACATCCCAAAACAGCTCGCCATTTCCTCAAGCAGATAAATCCGCTGCGGGCGATACAAACTCTCAAGTTGGAAGTGCTGGATGAACATACCCCTGCAGGTGAAGTTGAGGCACTGTTGGCGCCACTGCTCGCCGGAGAGGATGTCGGCTTGCTTTCCGAAGCGGGTTGTCCGGCAATTGCCGACCCCGGAGGCGCACTCGTCCGGATGGCACATCAAAAGAAAATCCGGGTGGTGCCATTCGTCGGCCCTTCTTCGATTTTGCTGGCATTGATGGCTTCCGGGCTGAATGGTCAGCGTTTCCATTTCCATGGCTATCTGCCGGTTGCATCGGACATACGAAATAAAGAGATTGCCCGATTGGAACAAACATCCATCACAGCAGATGAAACCCAGATCTTCATCGAAACCCCCTACCGCAACCAGAAACTGCTGGAAGCGCTGGTACAGCAATGCCATACGGAAACAGATTTATGTGTAGCCTGCAACCTGACCCAGGCAGATGAATACGTATCAACAAAATCGATTGGCGAGTGGCGTGCAGGCAACTGGCCTGATCTGCAAAAAAAGCCGACCGTCTTTCTGCTGCACGGACAGAAGCAATCGAGAAAATTTTGAGCCAGAAGCCGGTGCGAGCTATGCTTTCGTTTCGATTATTGCGCAGTTGCGCCATGCTCACTTCATCATCGCGAGTCACGCAGTGACGCGGCGATCCAGAAACCCTGCACTCAACTGCTTTGCCACGGGTTATTCAGAGTGAACTGTTTATTCTGAACAGATGGCGTGAATGCTGTTTTACTTTGATGGAATCGAAGCGATTCAGCAGGTTGCCAAATCGTGCAATTTTCTGTTCGATCTGTTCAACCGGGATTTCAGGAAAACGGTGATCGTGGTAAGACAACCGATTCGGTCCGGGGCGGCGCATATTTAGCTGGGTCAGCGTGGCTTTGAGGTTTGCAAGCGCCCATCCCGCCAGATACACCGGGGTAGCCCTTGCCGGTGGTTGGGACTGGCTGTAGCCACTTTCTTCCAGAACATCGACGATACGTTCACATGCGAGGCGATCGTTCTGTGCCGCCAGATAGTAATCGATGAGTGTCTTGCGTTCTTCACCTCCCGGAGCGCCCAGATCACCGTTCAGAATTCGGGACAGGGTATCCTGGAGCTCACTGAAATTGAATGACTGATAACTCAGCCGGGTAGGCAGGCCTTGGAAATCGTAGTCGTAATATTCATTGAAGGTTGCAAGATAGGAAATGGCCGGAACTCCCAGGGCATAGGCTTCCAGGCCAGTGGTGCAGCCGTTGTGCACCATGGTTTTCGAAGCCAGAAGCCAGGGGATGACGTTGCCTTCATTCGTGACTTTTACGCGCTGGCATCGAGCAGCGATATCGTGATAAACCTGAAAATTTTCACTTGGATGAGGCCGTACCACGATCGTGACATCCGGGAATACCTGCTCCAGCGCCGGGATGAGCTGCCTGAAATCTTCCAGTATGGCTTTCTTGTGGTGCCACAGGCCTTCGGCAAATTCTTCGCTCATACCGATCCCGGCCTGTCCGCGCCGGGATTTTTTATCTCCATCCTTTGCCGGAATGAACAGGCCGATATTGGGGATGAAAGGATTGACGTCGGTGAAATTGGTATTGATCAGAATGAAATCACCGTAAAGATTGCGTAGACGTTCTACTTCTGCTGCAAAATAGGCGCGCATTTCCGGTCGCAGGATATCTCCACGTGGATTTCCGGTCAGGTGAACAGGTAAATTCTCCGGAAACTGCGGATAGTGCTGAAGCAGATCGACGTTTTCCTGACCCCAGGCAAAAATATGGGAAACATTCCTGATCGTAGTGGGAGAGAGTCGCAATGTGTAATAGGTATCAGCCGGCGGGTGAACCAGCGCTTCCTCTTCCCAGGCAACGATTTCGTGCCCGAGCATCCGAATGATCCTGAACATGGAATTACTCAGGCTGCGCATGCTTTTTGCCAGATAGATGCCGCGTGGTAGTGATGCGATTTCAAAATGAACGAAGGCACGTGAGCCGATGATCACCGGAAACCCGCGCTCAGCCGCTACGCAAGCCAGCAGGAGCTTTGCATCCAGCTCACGTACCTGGTTCTCGACAGGAATGATCAGGGTTGAAGCAGAAGTAGCAGTAGCAGCCATGTTCGGTCAGATCGGAATAGGTTGGCAGTAAGAAGCGCGGGAAACCAGCAGGCGATTTACTCGGGGAATTGCGTCATTATTAAATATTCGAGAGTCAAAGGGAACAATTATTGCCAGTCCTGAACCCGCGTTGAATTGAACTGGCTGCCTCGTCGACGTTTTTCAGAGGTTTCCTAGAGGCTCGTTTTCTCCAGAAATGCCAATGCCGACCAGAATCCTTCTCCCTTGTTTTTGTGACCCTGCCAGATTTCAGGTATGAACTGTACTCCGCGAGCAAATTGGTTCAACTGATCACGCAGCAAGGTGAAATCCACGTCACCATGGCCGATCTGAACTCCTTCACCATCTACTCCCTTGGCATCGACTATATGCAGATGGATGGTATAAGGCAGCACCTTTTGGAGAAATGTATTGAAATCCCACTGGTAATAGTTGCAGGCCATCATGGAATGTGAAATATCAAGGCAGATACGATGGCCGGTTTTATCGCAGAATGCCGCGATTTCATCCGGGTCGACAAACAGGTTATGGTGGCTCTGCCCCCCAAAGTGCCAGGGAAAAGGGGGCATGGTCTGAATAGCCAGTTGAACAGTACTCAAGTCGATTTCATCCAGTGCTTTGGCTACTTTGTCATAAAGTTTCGTACGTGCTTCAACCGGCAGGAAATTCTGTGGCGTCCAGCCTCCGGCATTGAGTACCAGTACCGGTTTCGGTGTCGCCGGGAAATACTGGCGCAACTCGGCGGCTACAGCCACCGTGCGTTTCAATTCGGCAATGGAATGCGCCTGATAATCCGCATCATGGCTTGCCAGATCGAGAATATGGTCACCAGCGAACAGCTCCGGGCTGTGCACGGCATAACCGATCGACAGCGGATCAGAGAAATAGTCAGACAGCTTTACGTCCAGATCGTGGTAGCTCAGATGAAACTCGACAAAGTCGATTTTCATTCCCTCGATCAGCGCGCGATAATCGTGATAGCGTGCCGGGATCCCGTAAGGGCGTGAAAAGACATAGTGCTGTTTTTTGACTGATTTCGGGGTGATATCCGTTTCAAAGAAGAAATCTCCGGCCTTGAAATCGCGCTGTGCTACCTTACCTGCCAGCTCATCGATACGATTGGGTTGCAGACCCTGCCCGGGGCTTTTCACTGTGATCATACTGCGCCTGATAAGCTGCCCTTGCGAAAGATCGCAATTGATTACCAGGCTTTTGGCCAGATTTTCACGATTGATCATTTCCCCTTGTGTGAGTGAGCGCTCACCGCCTTGTCCCAGGGCTTCCTCGATGTTACGAATCTGCCGCACCATTTCTGCAAATTCTTCCGGCAGCAGGCTGACTTTGTGGTCGTTGCCTTCCATACTGCGATCGACAGTGAAATGTTTTTCCACGATGCGGGCTCCAAGGGCAACGGCAGCCAAAGGTACTGAGAATCCACGTTCGTGACCGGAATATCCTACTACGGTACCTCCCAGTTGTTTCAAGTGCGGCAGGTAATTGAGGTTTACATCCTTGAAGGGAGCAGGGTAGGTCGAGTTACAGTGCAGCAAGGCAAAAGGAGCGCCCAGCCGGCGCAATAAATCTACTGAACCTTTGATTTCTGCTTCTGAACTCATTCCGGTGGAGCAGAGCAATGGTTTGCCCGTTTTCGCCAGAGTCTCCAGCATTTCGTAGTTGGTGAAATCAGCCGAAGCCACTTTAAAGGCTTCCAGTCCGTATTCATCCAGTACATGGGCACTTACCAGATCCCAAGGCGTGCATAGGGGCAAAATATCCTGCTGCCTGCAGTAATCGAATACCTGACAAAGTTCGTCATGGTTCAGCTGGAATTTATTGAGCAGATCCAGCGTGTATTGTGATCCGAGGTCATAACCCGCTTCCGCATTCCTGCCTTGATTTGAATACAGGGAGGAGAGATCCCGCATCTGGAATTTGACACAATCCGCTCCAGCTTCCACTGCCAGATTCACCAGTTCTTTCGCAAGGCCGATATCGCCGTTGTGGTTGTTACCGACCTCGGCGATGATGAATGCGGGATTCTGGTCGGCAATCAGGAAATCTCCGATCTGAAGTCCTGTGGCTGATTTTCGCGCCAGGGCGACAAAACGTCCCTGTTCGTCGATCAGTGGAATGATGTCGCGTTTGTGATCAAAATAATCGGCAATCTGATGTTGAGATTCGGTAACCGGCCGCGCAATGAAATTACGGTTCATCACGTGATCGACCGGCAGATTCAGATTGAATTCGGTTGCCTGAGTCATCCAGCGCCGTACATCGCCATCACTGACCGCTCCGATCAATACCCCGTTATCCTGTACGACGAAAACGATGCGGGACTGGTTGTCATTGATGCGTTTCAGAGCATCGAGGATACTGTCTCCGGAAAAAACCAGATGATCCTTGATCTTTTTTTCAATGCGCATGCTGCAATCCTGTTTGATGGAGGTAATTATTGCCGGGTGTGTATGACAGGAATATAAAAATTCATACCCTGGAATGTGTCAATGTTGTCTAGGGTCGGTGTGGCGCGCTTATCGCTTATGAATGTGCCCATGCCTTATACCATTGTTTCGTTGCCTCGGCGGATGTTTTGCTCATGTCCTGATTGCGGTAATCCTGGTTTGAATAAGCGTGCTGAACTGTAAACAGTTTGCAGGGTTTATGTGCATCCGGCGTGCTTAAACAGTAGAATTGTCTGTCATTTTTACCATGTGCCGGCCGGAAGAGCTGGTGACCGGTTTGCAAAATGCTGATTTGCAGAATCGCCAGAATTTGACTTTACTCGCATATTGTTTGTTTGGAATCTGATTAGATAAACCCCGGCCAATGTTGATTTATTCTCTCATCCCCGCGCGGGGAGGGTCAAAAGGCGTGCCGCATAAAAATATCCGGTTGTTATGTGGCAAGCCGCTGATTACCCATTCAATTGAAATTTCGCTCAAATCGCCTTCCATTCAGAAAACGTTTGTCAGCACCGATTCGGAGAAAATTGCAGAGGTAGCGAGAAATGCCGGTGCAGAAGTGCCTTTTCTGAGGCCGGCTGATCTGGCACAGGACGATACGCGCGATCTGCCGGTGTTCCTGCATTTTCTGGGCTGGCTGGAACAAAACCATGTGCCTCTTCCTGATGCCATTTTTCAGTTCCGTCCTACCTCTCCTGCGCGCAGGGTTGAAAAAATAGAGGAAGCGGTCGAACTTCTGAAAAAGCATCCGGATGCCGATTCCGTGCGTGGAGTGACCGAGCCGGCGCAGAACCCTTACAAGATGTGGACCATCGATGACAATGGTTTCCTGCGGGCTCTGCTGAATATTCCCGGTGTTCCGGAACCTTTTAATGAGCCCAGACAAAGTTTGCCTGCGGTCTACTGGCAGGTCGGTTATCTGGATCTGATACGTACCCGGACGATTCTGGAAAAAAAATCCCTCACGGGTATTCGCATACTGCCCCTGAAGATCGAGGGTAGAGATTCGATCGATATCGATGATGAATTTTCGTTTCAACTGGCTGAGTTTCTGATGGAAAAACGGGGAGTCACCCTTTGAAGATTTCAGCTTTGAAGGCTGTGGTAGTTGGACTGGGCTCCATCGGAGTCAGGCATCTCAATAATTTGCATGCACTCGGGATTCGGGAATTGGGCGCAGTGCGTACCCGCAATCTGCCGCCTCCCGCACAGATCATCCCGAAAGATGTACAGCTGTTTCAGAGCCTCGATCAGGCACTCAAACAAAACTTTGATCTGGTGGTGGTGGCCAATCCGACTTCATTACACCTGAAAACGCTTATCGAAGCGCTCAAGGCAGGGTGTCATGTCTATGTGGAAAAACCTGTCGCACATGAAAAACGGCATTTGTCCGAGTTGATGCGCTGTGTGGATCCGCACGGGCCTCGCGTGCTGGTTGGTTGTCAGCTCAGAATGCATCCGGGATTACGGAAAATAGAAGAATGGATACAGCAGGGCAGACTGGGAAAAATCTATTCCGTACAGGTCGATCTGGGCGAGTATCTGCCTGACTGGCATCCGTGGGAGGATTATCGGCAGAGTTATGCGGCACGGGCTGATCAGGGAGGCGGTGTCATACTCACACTGATCCATGAACTGGATTATCTGCACTGGCTTTTCGGCAAACCCAGGAGTGTCTTTGCCATCGGGGGGCATCGAACCTCATTGGAAGTCACGGCAGAAGATACAGCGCTCATTTCATTCGAAACGGAGCAGGGGATCTGTGTTCAGCTCCGTATGGATTACTGGCGCAAACCACCGGTTCGGCATATGAATATCGTTGCTGAAAAGGCTATCGTCGATTGGGATTATCCTGCGCGCCTCACTACACTGCAGCAGAATGGGCATCTCCTGGAGGAAGTCATCCTGGCACCTTCCTGGGATCGGAATGAACTTTTTCTGTCCATGATGAAGGAGTTCATCGAAGGTATTCCCGGCGGATCGATTCCGCGAGTCACTTTGCAGGAGGGTATCGATGTGCTGAATACGGCGCTTGCAGCCAAACAATCTCTTCAAACCGGACGGCAGGTCAGATTATGAACCAACCCTATAAAGGAACGCCCTTTGATCTCAGCGGGCGGGCCGTTCTCATCAGCGGTGCAACGGGCCTTCTCGGTACGGAATTCGCTCTTGCAGCTGCTTCAGCCGGTGCGGACCTGATACTGGGTGATCTGGATGGTAACCGGCTGGAGCTATTGAAAAATGAAATAATTGCTTCCCATCCGGATGTACACGTCCTGATTCAGGTGCTGGATGTGACTCGTGCGGATTCATGCCAATCCATCGCACAATTATGTGAAGATCGGTTTGGCCGGATCGATGGGGTCGTTCACAGTGCCGCGATCGATCCGAAATTTGAGCAAGGCTCTGATACTTCCCGCTTTTCAAAATTTACTGAATTTCCCCTGGCGCTTTGGCAGACTTCTCTGGATGTCAATCTGACGGGTGCATTCCAGCTCGCACAGGCCACCTGCAGAATAATGGAGAAATCCGGCAGGGGATCCGTCGTTTTCCTTGGATCCAATTACGGCCTCGTGGGGCCGGATCAACGTATCTACAAAAAAGCCGGGCAGGAAGCGCAGACCTATAAACCAGCGGTGTATTCGGTGTGTAAGGCAGGGTTGCTGGGACTCACCAAATTTCTGGCCGCCTATTACATGAATACATCCATTCGTACCAATCTGCTCACGCCCAGCGGTGTCTGGAATAAACACGATTCCGAGTTTACCGGTCACTATTCGTCACGAACTATTCTGGGGCGTATGTCAGAAAAAGAGGAGTACCGGGGAGCCATCCTCTTTCTGCTTTCGGATGCATCCAGTTATATGACAGGTGCAAATCTGGTCATCGATGGGGGATGGACAGCGTTGTAGGTGTTCTTCTGCGTGTCCATTTCAGTCAAAAGAAGATTTTATTTTATTATCTGCAGGAATTCTGGTACCAGAGCCGGTAAAGATTTCCCTGATCAGTTGCTTTCGTTCTTCAGCATATCCCAACAGCGTGCAAGGGACTCGAAAATGACAGGGTTACTGGAAATTGCCGCGATTTCATGATTCAGCCAGAATGAGGGTTTGGTCCAGTTGAAGCTTCCGAAGATCGACCAGGCACGATTGTCCTCTTCGATCAGTACAAATTTGAGATGCATGGGTAGAGAGCCGGAAGGCCGGATGCGCCTGAACCGGATTCCGGCGTTGGCCAGACGCTGTTCCACCCTGGGTGTGACACGCCTGAGGGTGGATTCGGCCAGTATTTCCAGATCGACCCCGCGTCTTGCAAGACTGATCATGATGTCGACTGCACTTTCCATCCGGATGTGCGAGGCCGCGATGCGGACACGTGCGCTGCTGCCGGTTTTGCGCAAAAATTGTACGATAGGATGTGTATCTGTCCGTGGCCAGAAATAGATATCGGTATCTGTACCATGGATAGCATTGTTCGTATCGGTGGTGAACCGGTAGAAAAGCCCGGGGGGTGACTGGTGCAGCTGTCTTGCATGTTCTGCCAGTTTCTCGACCAGTACCGGATCCTTGAGACCGATCAGGGCGTTGTAGCCGCGATCCTGGTCACCAATCTCCCGGATGATCTCGGGATCATCTTCCGGGCCGTTGCCTGATGGATTGAAGGAGCCGATGAAGGCAACAGGTTCGGGGTGCGAGAAACAGTAGAGTTTTTCGTGTAGCTGGGGTTTCCATGATTTTGTTGCGGGTGACGGTACACCGGGGAGGGTAACGATGCGCAATGCATCACCCAGCCCGTCAGGCCCTGAGAGCAAAGCGATCACCGCATCATTGGCGTATGGAATACGCGGTCTGCCTTCGAGGGTCAGCGTAATGCGCACACCTCGTTTGTGCGCCTGGACGAGTGCTTTGGCAAGACAGAGGTCGCGGAAATAATAGGTTACCCAGTCGATAGTGCCTCCAGCAGGTACGGCTGCGATCCGTTCTGCCAAGGTATTGCGCAGGTGACCGGGTGTCTGACCGGGGCTGCCAAAATGAACTTCCGGAGGTGGAGTCTTCCTCATTTGTGAAAAACCGGTATCCCATTCAATGAAACCTGCATAACGGTACAAGCGCGTAATGGGGTGGATCGGTTGCCGGCCGGTGCAAATCAGACAGGCATTTGCTTTGTCGGAGGCCATATTATTCAGGAGTATTCGTGTTATTGGCCTGATCCGGTTTCTTGCGCATTGTCTGCTCTTCCAGGAGAGCGACATAACGCGGGAGGACATCAGCGCCGCCGACATGCAGCATTTCTTCGATGAAGCGCTGACGATGCGCCTCCACATAATAGGAATCGTATCCCGCGGTTAAAAATCTGTCGATCATTGTGTACACATCATCCCGGCATTTCAGTTCTGTTTCCGGCATGAAGTGAGCCAGAGCAGACCGGCCGGCGTGGAGATAATCGGCTGCCATCACCGGTTTTTTTGCCTTGACAGCCTCAAACACCACTGAAGTAGCCAGATCGATGATGATATCGGCCCAATTCATCAGAGAAATCGAATGCTCGCTGTCTTCTGCCACACGTACGTTTGCAAGCTGGCGCAGAGAGGCGCTGCCAGTCAGCGGTTGTCTCCAGCCTCCCCGTGTATGGGGCTTGATCACCAGTTCCACTCCCGGAAATGTGGCGATCATGCCAATGATTTCACCGACTTCTTCCCAGAATGTGGTGAATTCGCTTTTTCTCAGGAACATGACGATTCTGAGGCGGGTGTCCTGGTTGGTTTTTAACCGGGGGGCTGGTGACAGTGTGGCAAGTTTATCCAGCCATTCGTCGCAGTAGCGTGGTGAACCCAGAACGGCAATCGCCTCGTTGCTCAGAAATGGCCGGAAACGGGTTGCACACAATTCGTTGGGAACTACGAGTTTGTCGAATATTCTTGCAGCCGAGTACAAGGCATCCGGCTTCAGAACCCATTCATGATGGCGTATCAGCTGACTGGCGTGAGGGCTGTCACCATGCGGCAGAGATACCGCGCCGAGGCCCATGGTTCTTGCCATCGTTACGATGATTTCAACCCACTCGATCGGGACAGGCGAATCGCTGGTGATCCAGTCGAACACAACTACTCCACCTTCATTCCCATCGCTGAAGCCATGCTCCAGCAACCGTCCGGCAGTGCTTTGCCAGACTGCTGTACGTTTTTGAGCATCATATTTTCGGGCCAACTTCTCGATAAGTTTGCCAATCAGAAAAAGGCGCTTCACGCTTCTGTTCAGGAGAAGTGTCTGCAGGCGCCATTGCATAAACTTCAGCGGGGATAGCAAACGCCGGATAGGGGCGACTCGAACGCGGTCGAGCGTGCTCAGGAACTTGATGCGATAATCCTTGAGAAATTTGGGACGGCCCAGCAGAACTACGAGACTTTCATGACCAGATTCTGACCATTTTGAAATTACCGGCGTGATGTGATCGATATCGTTGTAATGGCGCAGAAAAAATAAAGCTTTCATAGTAAGAATGATTGTGGCTGTTGGCGCTGGCGTGGTTCAGTTCCTTGGCCGGCAGGCGGGATTACCACCGGATTATTTGACAAGTAAATAGAGGCTGGAAATGGGATCATGCCTTAGCCAGACCTGATATGGCGTAAGCATACAATGAAGCCAGATCCGGAAAATTGCAGATTTTGCCAGCTTATGACGGTATTGCCAATTCTCAGGCGATGATCGGAGAGTATCCTGAATCTTGAAAAGGTATCGAAAACATTGAGAAATTCATTTGTGGTAATAGAGGAGGGTGAGCAAAAACTAATGGGTCGGCTCGGTGCTGGATGTGAGTGACAGCAGATCGGTGAATACAAAACCATCTCGATGGACAGTTTCTCCCAACACTACGTCTATCGGATTCTGAAACATGGGCCCATCGAATGAGAAGGTATGGAACTCACCATATTCACCGCAAGGATCAACGCTACCCGGAATATCATCTAAAAAAGATTCGTTGTACTCCCTGCCCGCGAAACTCTCCGGAATACGTTTCGGATCAATGCAGGTGATCACAGCCTTTAATCCACCGGCCACCATCTCCCGGGAGAGGGTTTTTGTTGGAATGCCCCAAAGCGGAAAAATGGGTGTTATCCCGGTTCCATTCAGACGATCTTCCCGATACTGACGCACATCTTCGAGCAGGAGATCGCCAAATGCAAAGCACTCAATGTTTTCCTTTCTGGCGGAATCAACAAACGCAGACATGGCGGATGCATATTCGTCATTGCTGCAAGGATAGGGAATCTCGATGATGTGTAGCGGCAGACCGGCACTTTCCGCTTGTTGCTGTAGCAGTGCCACCCTTACGCCATGCATGACAACACGATCAAACACTTTGTTGACTGTGCAAAATAACCCGATCACATCGACATGCGGATCTTGCCGCAGCACATGAAGCGCCCATGCACTGTCTTTGCCACTACTCCAGGAAAGAAAAGTTCTTCTGCGCAACATACCTATTGATATTGGAAATCTGGCTGACAGGAGCCGGATAGTGAGCGGGGCAAGCGTTAAGTTTTGGTTCTGTTGATTGCTTTATCGTAAATCTTATTATTTTCCCTTTTGCCTACAGCGATAACGAAAACAACGACTTCCTGATTATTGATTTCATAAACAAGCCGATAACCTGCAGAGCGGAGTTTGATTTTATAAGCGTTATCAAAACCACGTAGTTTATTAGGCTGAATATGAGGATTTTCCAGGCATTTTTTTAATTTGTTTTTAAATTGGGTTTTGATGCTGCTGTCCAGTTTATCCCACTCTTTTTTTGCACTTGGCAAAAATTTTAATTTATAAGTCATCAAGCGATACTTCAATTGCCAAATGTTTTTCCGCTTGCCTGGCCTTAACAATTTCGCCTAATTCATAATCTTCCAATTTCTCCATCAACAACTCGTATACCTCGGCTGGAACAAGGTAAGCGGTTGGCAGGTTATGGTTGAGAATAGCGATAGTTTCCCCTTCGGCTTTTCTTAACAAAGCTGTTGGATTTTTCTTTAATTCAGAGATGCTTGCGCTAAATGAAGCCAGTATTTGGTGCATAAATACTCCAATGAGGTCCAAATAAAGCGCTTATATTAGCATCTTATTTGGAGTATGCAAGACTGTGTGTGCGGTAACCAGATACCAGATAACACTCGAATTAAGTCACTTTGCGAGGCGGCATCAGCCTGGACGAATTGTCAGGCCGCAGCTTCATTACAGGGATGCGAGCTCCAGGATCTCCTGGCCCATGAGCACGCATTCGCTACCGAGCGGGTAGTAGATCAGCCGCATACGGTATTTACTTTTGTAAACTGTACCGTCAACTTCAAGCACCAGGAACTTCTGTTTCCTGTTGGCCGGGTTGCGGATAGATGGCAGAGCAATTGCTTTCGGATCGACGTGTGCACGGTCATCACCATCGACATGAAAGGAAAGGAGCTTTTGGGCCTGCAAAATGGCTTCTGATCCGCACTGTGGCAATGCCAGCGAAGGCAGTGGCAACAACAGTAAAAAAACGATCAAGAGGCGCATATCTTTTCTCCGGTTTATCGTAAAAAGTTGAAAAGGCGCTGCTTTATGGTGAAGTGTCCTGCTGAAATTCGCTGGAGCACGCCGACTCCAGTCGCGGATTAGGCGTTATGCTTAATGACACTCCACGCGCGGAGCTTATCGGCTCGCGGAATAGCAGCATTCGCCGGACTTGTGGAGGGAAGCTGCACATACTCGACTGTGGGAGCGTCTTGTAAGAACGGTTTGACATGTCGGGCATACAGTGCTGCTGCCTTCGCACCGTTAAAACACACCCGTCGGATGTCAGGACAGGCCGTGAAAAAGCGACCGAAATCGTTTGGCACGATCGTATGCGCTACGATATCAGCATCCAGACTGCTTTCGCGCGTACATGACTGCAGCACATCCCAGAGCGCAACGCCATGATCCTTTAGCGAAGATACGCGTAGAGGATATGCGCTTGTGGCATCGAAACCGAGAATCTCCGCAGTGATTCTCCAGAAGAGGTTTTGCGGGTGAGCATAATACTGCTGCTCACGAAGTGAAACTTTCCCGGGCATCGTGCCAAGAATCAATACCCATGAGCCTGGGCTTGCAATCGGAGGAAAACTACGGCAATGCATCGTTGCGGCGCTTAACGATTAGTTAACGGCGGATAAAGGCGTATTTTTGCTGTCCAGCGAACGAAAAGAGCGGTGTTGAGCGCATTGTTACGCATTTTTGACCTCGATAAACCATTTAGGCTGCATAGCGTCGAAATCCTGGCGGATATTGGAAGGCAGGTAGCTGGCTGAATCCAGCACGAACGATTGACCATCCATACGCTTGAACACAACCCAGTGCCAGAAAGCTTTGCCTTCTTCCTGATGATGCTTGATGGATAACAACGCCAGATCGGGTAATGCATCCCAGGATTCGAACGGAACTTCATCTTCGGAAGTTTCAACACCAGCACCAGACAGCATACGTCGGACGTATTGGGTATCCGACCACAGCGATTGATCCGAGGCATGGATGCCCATGGCGTTGGCTATGGTCTTCATCTCTGAATACGTTTTACCCAGAATATTGGCAACCGATGCGATTCCGCATCCGGTGACTTCTTCTTGTACTACTGGTTTGAACATTGGCTGATTCCTGTTGCATAACGGTTGAAGTCACCAGCGCACTTTCGCGTGTTTGGGTTGACTGAGATGTTATAGCCTACGTCACATAAAATGATTCGATCTTAAAGAGTTGCTCAACGGTTTGGTTTTGTTGTTTTCTGACTGCTTTGGTTTGTGCCCATTTGTGCTCAATGGGATTAAGGTCAGGTGAATACGCTGGCAGATATTCAAGCGTGTGCCCGCCTCGTGTGATTACATTTTGAATATCCTGTCTTTTACGGAAAGTTGCGTTATCCATGACCACAATCGATGCAGGTGGGAGTTTTGGCAACAGATCGTGTATCGTCCAGCCTAAAAAAGTATCTGCATCGATATTATTTTTGAATAATCCCACCGTCAGAAGACATTTGCCTATCAATGCACCGATGACATTGATACGGCCTCTCGCGTGCCAATTACACTTGCCGTGACACCGTTTACCAATGGGTGCATACCCATGTGTTCGTGGCATATCGTGAGCAAAACCACTTTCGTCAATATAGACGATAACGCGGTTTTGAGCTTGATACGCCTTAATCGTCTCCTGGAAGGTGTGCCGTTTGTCTTCGTCCGCTTTGGGGTGCTGCAGTGTTTTTTTTATAGCTGATGTGCATACGCCGCAGTGCGTGACCGATACCTTTTTCGCTTACACCCAGTCGACGAGCTCGTTCGGCCTGATAGGCGTCTGGAAATTCCCGTACATCATGGGCCAGCGCAGCCATGTCGATCTTCGTTGCCGGTTTGTTACGGCTCTCTTTAGGAACGGGATTTTTTATCCAGCGTGTTACGCTGGCAATCCCCACACAAAAACGAGCCGCCGTTTGCGCTATGGTGAGTCCTTCCTTCTCTCGAACAGATAAAACTTTGCGGCGAAATGAAATGGGATAAGTCATCTATAAATTATAATCAATTTATATGAGCTTCGCTATAGCTCTTCAGCTCTGGATGAAACAGCTTGTCCGCTTTTTTCGGAATGAATTCCTCCAGCTCATTGTAGCCACGCAGCATATTTGAGCACCAGATACGCCGGACTTGCTTCGTCCGGAGATAGTAGCTCTGCATAAGCCACGAATAACCAACTTCGACTACATCCGGCCATGGTATGACATGGTTTCCTCCAATTGGGCTTCGGTAGTAAATGTTGTCGTTGTCGTAAGCCAGAGAGACAAAAAATACCTGATAAGAGAAGAATGCAGCGGCGATGCATACCGCAAGAATTGCTTGGTCTGGATGAGCATGAGCTGCGGCATAAGCAATGAATAGAGAGCTTGGTATCAAAATGGCTGTAAAGATTCTAATCCCGAGGCCATAAATCAACAGCCTTCTTCCTCCTTCAGTTGCTGCAGGCTTGCGGCCAGAATAAGTAAGCAAATAAACCACCAAGCCGCCAACCAGGCCACTGAGAATCGGACGGAATGTATCGAAGTCCATTTGGGAGCACTAATGTCTGAATTTACCGATCGGGTGCGGCTTGCTGCGGCAGGTCCGGTGGAATGATAGGTTGGGTATTGCTTACCTCGCGTAGAGAGCTGCGTAGCGGCAGGAAACTGAGAAGATTGCTCCACGTGCCAACGGTCTTCCAGTCACCGCCACTTGGGGCTTGAAGCTCTGCTTTCACGCAGTGTTTGCCACGATAGTGCTCCAAGACACGATATTGGCTGGATAAAAAGCCAGTGACAGCTGAAATATATTCCTTTACGCGCGATGATTCTGTACACGGAAACCACTCCAGCCAGAAATTTCCGACTGAGAAATGAAGTTCATCGTTGTTTTGAAGTGCAAGCCAAACTTCGTAATTTAGTCCGGGTTGCACGGGTAAACGAATACTTAGTTCGACTGGTACGGTGGGTTCTTCTATCATTGTGAGAGAAGGAAAGCGAATAGCTATTTTGGCAATGGCCTTGCGTGCAATGATCAACTCGGGTGCTGTATTCATAATGCCTTCTAACGTAGAGCTAACCGGCGGTGCTTTAGTGCCGTCCATCGACCGAAGGGAGCGAGGTTTAGCGCCATGTCATGCTGCAATTTCTGTTCTCCTCTTTTTCAAGATTTTGCTATATGCAACTTTGTTAAAGGAAAATGGGCCAACTTCACTATATAGTTCAATAGTACCTTCGTAATTGTTTTCGAATGCAAAATTTGACCATATATAACTGTCTGCTTCTTCATCTATTCTTGCAGTTACAGCGCCACACCCAAGATCACCACACTCAGGACAAATATAAATAGGTACCCGTCCACTTTCAGGTTCGGGCAATTCTTTCGCTAATAGTTGCGCAATAGTGTGTTTTTCTATTTCGGGTTGCCCCCAGCCCAAACACCCAATTAAATCACTCGTTTCTAGATAGTGTAGTCATGAGATAAGAAATATGAGATCCTTTTAAGAAATTAAAGGGACTCGCATGACACATTCACATCGCAGGCATGATATTTCAGATAGGATATGGTCGCTACTTGAGGGGCATTTACCAGGCCGAGAAGGGGCATGGGGAGGGGTGGCCACAGATAATCGTCAGTTTATCAATGCTGTTTTCTGGATTATACGGACAGGAGCCCCATGGAGGGATTTACCGCCGGACTACGGGGGTTGGAGCAATACTCATCGCCGTTTCATTCGCTGGCGTGACAAAGGTATCTGGGAAAAATTGCTGGAAATCCTGATTGATGATCCAGATTATGAATGGCTGATAATGGATGCCAGTCACTGTAAAGTTCATCCACACGCCAGTGGAGCCAGAGGAGGTAATCAGGATATGAATCGGACAAAAGGGGGCTCAACACCAAGATACATCTGGCCGTGGATGCGCATGGTATGCCGGTCAGAATCCTTGTTACACAAGGTACCACTGCTGATTGCACGCAGGCTGGCCGCCTGATCGAAGGGATTGATGCAGATCATCTGCTGGCAGATCGTGGCTATGACAGTAATGCCATTGTTGAACAGGCGGAAAAACAGGGAATGGAAGCTGT